>DATKMZ010000098.1:0-12115 GCA_035541575.1 Caulobacteraceae bacterium
GATGAGCTTCCCGAGTTCGCGCCGCAGGCGCTGGACTCGCTGCGGGCGCCGCTCGAGACCGGCGAGGTGATGGTGGCCAGGGCCAACTATCACATCCGCTATCCGGCCAAGGTGCAGCTGGTGGCGGCGCAGAATCCGTGCCGCTGCGGCCTCGGGGGGCCGGGACGCGGCCACTGCGGCAAGGCGCCTCGCTGCCAGATGAGCTACCAGTCGCGCGTCTCCGGCCCGCTCCTGGACCGCATCGACCTCACCGTCGACGTGCCGCCAGTCACGGCCGCCGACCTCGCGCTGCCGCCGCCGGCCGAAGGCACGGCCGAAGTCGCCGCGCGGGTCGCCCAGGCCCGCGGCGTCCAGGCCGAGCGCGCCGCCAGGGCCGGCGATGGCGTCCCCGACCTCAACGCCCGCGCGGAAGGACGATGGCTGGAGACCATTGCCGCCCTCGACCAGCCCGGCGCCGCGCTGCTCGCCCGCGCCGCCGAGGCCGGCGGGCTCTCGGCGCGCGGCTGGACCCGCACGCTGCGACTCGCCCGAACGATCGCCGACCTCGAGGGCGCCCAGGCGGTGCGGCGCGTGCACGTCGCCGAGGCGCTGATCTACCGGCGCATCAGCCCTGCGGCCGAGAGCCTCGGCGAGGCCCGCGCCAGCGCCTACGGGCTCTGACGGCGATGGTCGCCAGCGCCGGCTTCGCGGAGTTCCTGCGCGAGCAGCTCGCCCCGCTCGGGCGCCTCACGACGCGCCGCATGTTCGGCAAGACCGGCGTGTTCTGCGGCGGAGTGATGTTCGCGCTGGTCTCCGACGACACGCTTTATTTCCGCGTCGACGACCAGAACCGCACGGCCTTCGCCGAGGCTGAGGCTTATCCGCCGCTCAGCTACGAGAAAGGCGGCCGCTCCATCGGTCTCGCCTTCTGGCGCGCGCCGGATCGACTGCTTGACGAGCCGGACGAACTCGTCGGCTGGTCGCGAGCCGCGCTCGGCGCCGCGCATCGCGTGGCCGACGCGCGACCAGCGCCCAGGCGGCGGCGAAAAGCCTCCAGGCTCTAGCTCCGGCCCCGAATCCGGCGAGACTGCGCAAATGTCTGCTCTCGCCGAGAGCCGGCGCCAGACCGGCGCGCGGTTCCTCATGATCTGGATCGTCCCGATCGCGCTCCTCGCCGCGGTCAGCTTCGCGACCCCTGTGCTCAACGATGGCGACACCTTCTGGCATGTCGCCGCAGGGCGCTGGATGATCCAGCACGGCCGCGTGCCGGCGACCGATCCTTTCTCGTACACGTTCCTCGGCCATCCCTGGATCGCCCACGAGTGGCTGACCGAGACGTTCATGGGCGGCGCCTACCTGGCGGGCGGCTGGGCGGGCGTGATGCTGCTGACCGCCGCCGCGCTCGCGCTCACCGCGCTGCTCGTGGGGGCCTGGCTGCTGCGCTGGATGGGGCTGACGCCGGCGTTCCTGATGATCGCGCTCGCGCTCGCCTGCATCTCGCCGGGGATCCTGGCGCGTCCGCACCTGACCATCCTGCCGATGTTCGCGTTCTGGACCATCGAGCTGCTCAAGGCCCGCGAGGCCGAGCGCGCGCCGCCGCTCTGGCTGGCGCTGTTCATGCTGGTCTGGGCCAACCTGCACTCGAGCTTCGTGGTCGGTTTCGCCCTGGCGCTCGCGTTCGGTCTGGAGGCGTTCCTCAGCCCGCGCACGTGGACCCGCCGGACGTTGATCGGCTGGGCCCTCTTCGTCGACGCCGCGCTGGTGGCGACGCTCGTCACCCCGCACGGTTTCGACGGCGTGCTCTTCCCGCTGAAAGTGCTCAACATGAAGACGCTGCCGCTCATCACCGAGTGGCAGTCGCCCGACTTCATGAAGCTGACCACGCTCGAGCTCGCCCTGCTGGCCGGCGTCTTCTTCGCCTTCTGGCGCGGCGTAAAACTGAGCGCGATCCGCGCGCTGATCCTGCTTGGCCTGATTCACATGGCGCTGCAGCACGAGCGCCAGGAGGTGCTGGTCGGCGTGGTCGCGCCGCTGATCCTCGCCGAGCCCGTTGGACGCGCGCTAGGCCGCGCGGCGCCGGCCGAGATCGGATGGCGCCTGCCCCTGCCGCAGACGCTGCTGGGCGGCGGCCTCCTCGTCGCCGCCCTGATCGCCAGGATCGCGATCCCACAACCGCGGGTCGACGGCCCGACCGCGCCGATCGCCGCCCTCGCCCACGTTCCCGCCGCGCTGCGCGCCCAGCCGGTGCTGAACGCCTACGACTTCGGCGGCTTCCTGATCTTCGAGGGCGTCAAGCCTTACATCGATGGGCGCGCCGACATGTATGGCGACAACTTCGTCAACGCCGACAGCCTGATCCAGGGCGGCGATGCGGCCTTGCTGGGCCGCGCGATCGCCGATTACCGCATCCGTTGGGCGATCCTGGAGCCGTCGTTGCCGGTCGTCGGCGTCCTCGAACGCACGCCGGGCTGGACACGGCTGTACGCCGACCCTTACGCAGTGGTCTTGCAGAACGCCAACCCGCCGCCTGCGCCTCTCAGGCCGTCGTCTCCTCCGCCAGCGCCAGCTCGGCTTTCATCCGTTCACGGATGACGAACTTCTGGATCTTGCCGGTCACGGTCATCGGGAACTCGTCGACGAACCTCACGTAGCGCGGAATCTTGTAATGGGCGATCTGGCCACGGCAGTAGGCGCGGATCTCCTCCTCGTCGGCGCGCTCCCCGTTCGCCAGTCGGATCCAGGCGCAGAGCTCCTCGCCCATCTTCACGTCCGGCAGCCCCACCACCGTCACGTCCGCGACCTTCGGGTGGGTGTAGAGGAACTCCTCGATCTCGCGCGGATAGATGTTCTCGCCGCCGCGGATCACCATGTCTTTGATACGTCCGACGATGTTGCCGTAGCCTTCGGCGTCGATGGTTCCGAGATCGCCGGTGTGCATCCAGCCGCCCTCGTCGATCGCCTCGGCGGTCTTTTCCGGATCGTCCCAGTAGCCGAGCATCACCGAATAGCCTCGCGTGCAGACCTCGCCGGCGACGCCGCGCGGCGTCGTGGTCCCGTCCTCCGCGACGATCTTCACCTCGAGGTGCGGCTGAACACGGCCGATTGTCGAGACCCGGCGCTCCACCGGGTCGTCCGGGCCCGTCTGGAAGCTGACCGGGCTGGTCTCGGTCATGCCGTAGGCGATCGTCACGTCCGTCATGTGCAGCTTGCCGATCACCTGCTTCATCACCTCGACAGGGCATGGCGAGCCGGCCATCGTCCCTGTGCGGAGCGAGGTGAGGTCGCGGGTCTCGACGCTCGCGCAGCCGAGCTCGGAGATGAACATCGTCGGGACGCCGTAGAGAGCGGTGCAACGCTCCTTCTCGATGGCGTCGAGCGTCGCCTCGGGGTCGAATGCGGGCGCCGGGAACACCATCGCCGAGCCGTGCGTCACCGCTGCGAGGTTGGCCATCACCATGCCAAAGCAGTGGTAGAGCGGCACCGGGATGCAGATCTTGTCCTCGGGCCCCAGCCGCTGCGCCAGGCCGACGAAGTAGCCGTTGTTGAGGATGTTGCGGTGGGTCAGCGTCGCGCCCTTGGGCAGCCCCGTCGTGCCGCTGGTGAACTGGATGTTGATCGCGTCGTTCGCGTCGAGAGTGGCGGCGATCTCGGCCAGCCGGGCGTCGTGCTCGGGCTCGGCGAGGCCGAAGATGTCGTCGAAGTCGAACCAGCCGGGCCTGACGTCGCCGCCGATCTTGATCGCCGCCCTCAGCTGCGGCGCCTTGGCCGCCTGCAGCGCGCCGGGGAAGCTCTCCGGCAGCTCGGGGACCAGCGCCTCGACCATGCCGACGTAGTCGCTGGTCTTGAACCGCTCGGCGGCGATCAGCGCCTTAACGCCCACCTTGTTCAGCGTGTACTCGAGCTCGGAGAGCCGGTAGGCGGGGTTGATCGTCACCAGGATGATCCCTGCCTTGGCCGCGGCGAACTGCGCGAGCACCCACTCGGCGCAATTGGGCGACCAGATGCCGATCCGCTCCCCAGGCTCGAGCCCCAGCGCCAGCAGACCGGCGGCGTAGGCGTCGGCCCGGCTCGCGAGCTCGGCCCAGCTCCAGCGCACGCCCTGATGCGCCGACACCAGCGCCTCGCGCTCGCCCCACCGGGTCGCCGCCAGGTCCAGCGCCTGGCCGATCGTCGTTTCCAGCAGCGGTGGCGCGTCCGCGCCTTTCACCCAACTCAGCTGCGGGTCCATGCTCTCGTCTTCCTCGCCCTGACTTACCGTCGACAACATACCCGATCCCGGCTGCAGGCAAACAGCGCGCCTCGCTCGCGCCGGTTCGGATCTCTCGATGCGTGTATTCCCAATCATAAAACTGTCAGTTGTTGATTCCCGCTCTTTGCACTAGACCGTCGACCTGGGCCGTCGGGGCAGTGACGTCATTCGGGAAGCGAGCGGGAGGGCCGCGTCGCTCAGCGGGAGTTCGCACGCATGCCAGATCCGACCACCACGGCGCCGGGCGCCGCCGCGCAGATCAACCTCAAGGCCGAGACGGCCACACGCGAGACGCTCGCGGCGGCGGTCTCGAAGCTCGCGCTGCAGCCGGCGGTGCAGCTGCCGGCCGCCTTCAAGATCACCGAGGTGCCGATCGCCGCAGGGCTGCACCTGACGCCGATCGGCGCCCTGGTCCCGAGCCTTGGGCCGCTCGTCGCCTTCAACGGCACGTTCACCGGCAACGGCTTCAACACCATCTTCCGGCCGGACAGCCCCGTGACGCCGACGCCGCTACCGGCGCCGGTGACCGGCAGCGACAACGTGCTCGAGCTGAACCTGACGGCCGAGACGCTGTCGTTCTCGGCCGCCCTGGGCTCGGTGCCCAACCGTGGCATGGTGCAGGCCGATGCGTTCCTGAACGGCGTCCCCTACCTGCAGGCGATCAACGACGTCACCAATCCGGCCCAGCCGACCGGCATACATCTCGAGCCCGGCCTCTGGATCTGCGTGCCGCCGACCACCGACCCGCGCGAGGGCCAGGAAGTCGCGCGCATGGCCTCGATCCCGCACGGCACGACGATCTGCGCGCAAGGGACCTCGAGCACGATCAGCGGCCCGCCGACCATCCCGCCGGTCGACATCACGCCGTTCCAGGGCGCGACGAAGTTCCCGTTCCCGAGCCAGACGGCGACCAATCACGGTACGGCGCGGATCCCGCAGGATCTCACCCCTTTCATCGCCGCGGGCACGATCACACAGGCGATGCTGACCGACCCGAACACCGTGCTGCGCAACCACATCGCCGGCCAGCACATCACTTCGACGACGATCATCAACATCTCGACCGCGCCGGCCTCGCCCCTTTTCGGCGGCGGAACCGACAACATCGCGTTCCTGATGGGAGATGCGACCGCCTCGCGGCCGAACGCTCAGACCACCCGGATGACCGCGACATTCTGGATCGAGACGGTCCAGCACACGATCCTGGTGCCGATCTTCACGCCGGGCCAGCCGCCGCTGCTGCTGGCGCCGGAGGGCCCGGCCGCGCCCGGCGCGCCGCAGCCGAAGTTCATCGTCCATCCGCCCGGCCCGATCCCGACGCCGCGGCCGATCACCGTGACGTCGACCCAGATCCAGTACTCGCAGACGGTGTTCCTGAACTTCAACGGGCTGACGTGGCCGCACGTCTCGGTCGCCACCCTGACCCCGTCCGGCGGCGTCACCGTGCCGCCTGGAGCGTGGGCCTAGCGGTCAGCGCCTCTCCCGCAGGCGCTCGAGCAGCTCGGCGGCGAAGGTCGAGAGGGAGTCGTCGCGGGCCCCCATGACGACGATGCGGTCGCCGGGGCGGGCGAGCGCCAGCAGGCGTTCGCCGCAAGCGGGGCGGCTTTCCAGAGCGGCCGCCTCGCGTCCACGGGCGGCGATGTCGGAGGCGATGGCCTCGCTGCCGACGCTGCGGTCGACGGTGCCGCCGAAGTAGACCGGCGGCGTCAGGACGAGAACATCGCCCGCCGCGAGGCCATCGACGAACGTGTCGGCGAACGCCTCGCGCATCAGCTTCAACGGGCCGTAGCCGTGCGGCTGGAACATGACCAGCAGGCGCCCTGGGTAGGCGTGCAGCGTCGCGAGCGTCGCGGCGATCTTGTCGGGGTTGTGGGCGAAGTCGTCGATGACGGTGACGCCGCCGGCTTCGCCGACGACGTCGAGCCGCCGCTTGACGCCCGTGAACGCCGAGAGCGCCGCGGTCGCGGTCGCGAGGTCGACGCCCAGGGCGTCGGCCCCGGCGATCGCCGCCAGCGCGTTGGCGACGTTGTGCTCGCCCGGGACCTGCAGAGACACACCGGCCGTCGCGCCGGTCCGGCCAGCGGTGACCGCAAAGTCCACCCCGCCTGGCGTCGGCGTCCGTGGCCCCGCCAGGAAGTCCGCCCCGCGATCGGCGAGCGAGAACGTCGCGACCTTGGCCGGATCCAGCGCCGGAGCGAGCGCCGCGGTCTCGGCGTTATCGAGGTTGAGCACCACGCGGTCCGCCTTGGCGACGAAGCCGGCGAAGAGCTGACGAAGCTCGTCCATGGTCTTGTGGTCGAGCGAGATGTTGTTCACCACCGCGACCTTGGGCGCGTAGAGCGCGATCGAGCCGTCGCTCTCGTCCACCTCGGCGATGAAAGCGTCGCCCTGGCCCACCACCGCGCTCGCGAACGGCGAGCCGGCGCGGGCGAAGTTCTTCATCTCGGCGCCGTTGACGATGGTGGGCTCGAGGCCCGCCTGCGCGGCGATCCAGCCGATCATCGCCGTCGTCGTCGACTTGCCGCTGGTGCCGGCGACGCCGACACTCAGGGCCGCCGCATTGAAGAGCTCGGCCAGCAGTTGGGCGCGGGTGACGATCGGCGCCCCGGCGCGGCGCGCGGCTTGGACGTCGGGGATCGTCTCTTCAACCGCGGCCGAGACCACCAGCGTCTGCTCGGCGCTCGTCAGCCCGGAGCCGTCCTGCGGGAAGAGGGTCACGCCGCGGCTGCGTAGGAAGGCGAACCTCTCCGGATTGCGGCCCTGGTCGAGCGCCCGGTCCGAGCCCGCCACCTCGCCGCCCCGCGCGCCCACGATCAGCGCCAGCGGCGTCATTCCACTGCCGCCGACGCCGCAGAAGAAGTACCTTCGGTTCGGAATCATCGCACCGACCCTAAGCGGGCGGCGGAGGGGGGAGCAACACGTGAGCGGCGAAGCGGTGCGCATCGCGGTCGTCGCTCCGTCCACCCGCTTTGCCCCCGAGGCGGCCGAGCGCGTCACCCACGTGGCGGCCGAGCTCTATTCCGGCGGCCGTCTGACGATCACATTCCATCCGCAATGCTTCGCCGCGTCCGGCCATTTCGCCGGCGATGATCGGACGCGGGCCGCCGCGCTCGTCGAGGTCGCCAACAGCGAGGCCTACGACGCGGTCTGGTTCGCCAGGGGCGGCTATGGCGCCGGGCGGCTGATCGAGGCGGTCCTCCCGCAGCTCGGTCCCGAGGCGCGGCGCAAGGCCTGGCTCGGCTACAGCGACGGCGGCGCGCTGCTGGCGGCGCTCTACAACGCCGGCTTCGGGGACCTCGCCCACGGGCCGGTGGCGCAGGACGTGCTGCGCGACGGCGGCGAGGCGGCCGTGGCGCGGGCGCTGCGCTGGCTGGCGGCCCGCGATCCCGCCGGGCTCGAGCCCAGCCTGGCCGCCGACCCGCGTCCGGCCGCCGCGTTCAACCTGACAATCCTG
The DNA here is from genome assembly GCA_035541575.1 of Caulobacteraceae bacterium. Classification (GTDB taxonomy): domain Bacteria; phylum Pseudomonadota; class Alphaproteobacteria; order Caulobacterales; family Caulobacteraceae; genus Acaudatibacter. The sequence continues at coordinate 7,683 of DATKMZ010000098.1, forward strand.
AGCTCGCTGATCGGCACGCCGTGGCAACCGGATCTCGCCGGCCACGTGCTGATGGTCGAGGACATCGGCGAATACATGTACCGGATCGACCGGCTCCTGTTCCACGTGACCAGCAACCCCGGCGTCCGCCGCGTCGCTGGCCTGCGGCTGGGGCGTTGCAGCGATATCCCCGACAACGATCCCGACTTCGCGATGACAGAAGAGGAAGTCGCCCGGCTCTGGTGCGAACGGTCGGGAATCCCCTATCTCGGACGCGCCGACATCGGCCATGACGCCGCCAACAAGATCGTCCCCCTCGGACCGCGCCGGGCCTGAACGCCGCTAGTCGGCGCCGCCGGCGCGGACGGTCTTCGACGAATTTGCCGGTCAGGCCGGGGCCTTCGTCCGCATCTGGCCCATGAAGTCGCGCTTGCCGAGCGGGACGCCCTTCGAGCGCAGGATGTCGTAAGCCGTGGTGGCGTGGAAATAGAAGTTCGGCAGCGAGAACGACATGACGAAGTTCTCCGCCGTGTACGGGATCTTGAAGTCGCGGAAGCGGAAGACGACGTCACGCCCCTCCAGCGCGTTGATCTCGTCGCGAGATAGCGCCGCCAGCGCGTCGCGGGTCTCGGCGACCAGGCCCTGCAGCTGGGCGTAATTCAGCGGCCGTTGCTCATTTGGCGGCGCGAACTCGCCCGCCTTCAGGCCTTCGATCGCCCCCCTGGAATGGTGCGCGACCGAGACGATCTGGAAGCGGAACGGCAGCATGTCGTTCCAGAGCCGCGTCTCGACGATCTCCTCAGGATCGAGGCCGTTGTCGCGGCAGTGGGCGAGCCCGCGCTCCATGAAGCCGATGACGCCGCCCAGCGTCTGCAGGTAGGACGCGACGCTGAGGTCGTAGAGTGGAATGCCCATGCGCTTTTCCCTTCTGTGTGAGGGGACAGCTTAGGCGGAGCAGGCGCGGCGTCAGTCAAGCGGTCTGACGCCCGCGGCTATCCTTTCGGCTTCGGTGTGGCGATGGCCGCCTGGGTCGAGGGCGCGGCGATGACGATCAGCGGATCGGCCGCGAGCCACTTGCTGGCCGCCGCCTTCACCTCGTCCAGGCTGATCGTGGTGTAGTCGCTCTCCCAGGTCTTCGCGGCCGCGATCTGCTCCGGGTGGGCCCACGAGCCGTCGAGCATGGTGATCCACCAGGGGTTCGAGATCTCCCGCGTCGCGCCGTTGTCGAGCACGGGTCGGCGGGCGCGCTCCAGCTCCGCCTGGCTGATGTCGCCGCCCGCGAGCTCGTGGGCGATCTTGCGCAGTTCGTCCGCCACCACGTCGGTCGCGTCCGGCGCGGTGTCGATCGCGACAGTCAGGGCGCCCTGGTCGCCGCCGCGGCCGAGGTCGACGTTCACCTGCGGCGAGTAGGCCTTGCCGAGCCGCTGACGGATGTCGTCGATCGCCTCGCCCTGGACGATGTCGGCCAGGAGATCGAGCGTGCGCTGCTCGCGCACGTCCTCAGGCTTCCAGACGAACAGCGGCCAGGTGGCGAGCACCGTCGCCTTCTCCGGCGAGCCGTCGTGGGTGGTGCGGATCGGCGCGGCGCTGGCGACCGGGTAGCGCACGGTGGGCGCGTCGGGCCGGCGTGTATCGCGCCACTGCCTGCGCGGCAGCGCGCCCAGCGTCTTGGCGACCGCGTTGACGACCGTGGCCTCGTCGATGTCGCCGACGATCGTCACCTCCAGAGCGTCGTTCTTGAGGATCGGGCCCAGGATGCGGGAGAAGTCCGCGCTCTTCACGCCGTCGAGGTCGCGTTCCTCCGGCAGCATCGGCACGCGGGGCGGCGGCAGGGCATTGTCGCGCGCCAGCGCCGCGGCGAAGCCGGGCTCGCTGCGGGTGATCTTGTACAGCGTGCGCACCGCCGTCGGGATGCGCGCGTCGATCGCCGGCCGGAATCCGGGATCCGACAGGTAGGCCGTGATCAGCTGCAATTCGACATCGAGGTCGGAGGGCCGCGTCGCGCCAGCGATCTCGAACGCGTCACGCTGGACCGAGAGGTCGAAGTCGCACGCGTGGCCGTCGCAGAAGCTGACGGTGTCCTCGAAATCGTTCTTGCCGAGCCCGCCCTCGCGCAGCAGCGTCGCTCCGAGCCGCGCGGCCGGCAGGTCCTTGGGGTCGACCTCTTCCTGGCCCGAGCCGAAGCGGACGCGAAGCTCGACCCGGTCCTGGGCGTTCTCGCTCTGCTTGAAATTGAGCCTCAGGCCGTTCGCGAAGGCGATCCGCGTCGCCCCGATATCCGGCAGGTCCTGGCGGCTCACTTCTGTCCCGGGCGGACCGAAGCTGGCGTAGGCCCAGGCATGACCGGCGTGCTCGGCCGGTGGCTTCGGCGCCGGGCCGGCCTCGTCGAGCCGCCAGTCGCGCGTGACGAGCGCGTCCTGGTCGGGCTTGGAGTCGATCAGCACGATCAACGGCGGGGCCGCACGCGACCAGACCCGCGCGTACTCGGCGTTGACCTTCTCGCGGGTGAGGTCCTTCAGCGCCAGGCGCCCGATCCGCTGGTCCTCCTCGGCCGTCGAGAAGGTGCCGTTCTGGGTCAGGTTTGAGACGATGCTCTGGGCGAGCTGCGCGCCGGTCATGGTGGGCGCCTGGCCGACTTCGGCCTCCACCTGCGCGATCAGCCCCTTCACGCCGGCCCGGTATTCCTCTTCGGTCAGGCCATAGCGTCCGAGCCGCCGGGTCTCGGCCGCGATCGCGTTCAGCCCCCCGCGCCAGTCGCCGTCGCGCAGCGTCGCGGTCACGCAGGTGAGGTCGGCGGCGTCGAACAGCTCTGACCGCGAAACCTCGGCCGAGATGAACGGCGGCTTGGACCCGTTGGCGAGGGTGGAGAGGCGCTTGGCGAGCGCGTTCTGCCAGAGGGCGGCCTCGAAGTCCCTGGTGCGCGACTCCACCCCTTCCTTCAGCGGCGTATCCTTGTCCTCGGCCCGGCAGACCTGCAGCGTCGGCGGCGCCCGATCTTCGGTCTCCACCAGCGTCGCGGTCGCCCGGGCGAGGTCAATGTGCCCCACGTCGGGCGCGGGAGGCGCGGGCGTGTCGTTGCGCCATGAGCCGAACGTCGCGGCGATGCGCTGCTTCAGCTCATCGCGCGAGAGGTCGCCCACCGCCACCACCACCGCGTTCTCCGGCCGGTACCAGCGCCGGTAGAAGCCGCGGATCGTGTCGGCGCTCACGTTCTGGATCACCTCCTTGAGCCCGATCGGCGCACGCTGTGGCCCGAGCAACGTCGGGAACAGGAACTTCTCGCTGGCCTGGGCGACGTCGCCGAGCGCGCTGCGGCTGCCGACGTACTCCGACATGATCACGCCGCGCTCGCGGTCGACTTCGCTCTGCTGGATTGTCAGGCCATCGGCGACGTCGCGCAGCCAGCCGAACGCCATGTCGAGACGGTCGGGCGTGACCTCGGAGAGGTCGAGGCTGAAGGTGGTCGAGTCGAACCCGGTCTCGGCGTTCTGGTCGCGGCCGATCGAAACGCCGATGTCGGCGAAGCGCTTCATCACCGTGCCCGGCGGATAGTGCTCCGAGCCGTTGAAAGCCATGTGCTCGAGGAAGTGGGCGACGCCGCGCTCGTGCTCGGTCTCGTTGCCGCTGCCGGCGCCGATCATCAGGATGATCGACACCTGCCGCGTACCGGCCCGGCGCATCACGCCGTAGGTGAGGCCGTTCGGCAGCTTGCCGATCTCGGCCTCCGGGTTGGGCCGCGTCAGCGGATAGGCCGGATCGTCCGGCGAGAGCGTGGTCGTGGGTCCCGCCGGCGTCGGCGGGAGGGCGGACGCCGGGACGGCGGCGAGCGCGAGAGCCGCAATCGCCGAAAGCGCGAGAAGCGAGCGGCTCAGAGAAACGGTCATGCGTAGACTACCTTTCGGACGGCCTGACCTTAGCGCGCGGGCGGCCGCGGCCCAAGGCGTCACGACGTCCGGCCCGCCGGCTAGGCGCTCTCCGGGGCGCCATCATGGCGCCTGGGTCTCAGGGTTGGCGCGCGCCGACCGGCTCGACGGATCGCCCCCTAGTGGTGATGGCCGCGGACGCGCTCCGACATCGGACCGCCCTTGCAGAACGGCACGAGCAGCAGGCAGGCCGCGAAAATCCAAGCGCTGATCCGGAACACATCGTCGAACGCCAGCGCCAGCGCCTGCGTCCTGACGCCTTGCAGCATCGTCGCCGCCGCGAGGCTCCGGCCTTGCGACGGGTCGATCCCGTTCTCGCCGAATCGGCCGACGAGCCCGGTCAGCACGCTCAGCGCCGTATCCGAGCTCTTGCCGATCGACGCCACCAGCCGCTCGGCGTGCAGCCGCGAGAACTCGATCAGCCAGGTGTTCACCGCTGCGATCCCGACCGCGCCGCCGAGGTTGCGCATCAGGTTGTTGAAGCCCGACGCGTCCTTCAGCTCCTCGTCGGGCATGTCGCGCAGGGCCATG
>DATKMZ010000099.1:0-2621 GCA_035541575.1 Caulobacteraceae bacterium
AGCATGCCTATGCCCAGCACCGCCGCCTGCCAGAGCGAGGGGAACTGCAGTAGGGCGAACAGCGTGGGCGCCACGATCCCGATCGCCGCGCCGATGATCGGTATGTAGCCGAGGGCGAAGATCAGCAGCGCCCAGAAGAAGGCGTTCTGCAGCCCGACCAGCATCATCAGCGCCCAGGCGCCCACGGCGATGAAGGCGCCGCAGACCGTCTGGATGTAGAGGTAGCGCTCGAGCGAGTCGCGGACCCGCAGGAACACCTGCAACGCCTCGTGCCGCCCCTCGCGGCCGCGGAACAGCCGCACCGCCTTGCGCTCGAATCCGCGCCGCGAGGCCAGCAGGAAGCCGAGGTAGATCAGCACCAGCAGGCCCTGCTGCAGCAAGGTCTGCACGGCGCCGGCGACCACCGGCAGGTACTTGCCCGGATCGAGGCTCTGGATCAGCCCCGCCACGGTGCGCGGCAGGCGCACGTGCAGCGTATGGGCGAGAGCCTGCAGCAGGGCGTTGAGGCGCGGCTGATAGACGAACAGCTTGCCCAGGAAGCCGGCCGAGTGCGAGGCCAGGAAGTAGAAGGTGACGCCGAAGACGAGAATGCAGACGGCGATCGCCGCAGCCAGCGACGCGTCCGGCCCCAGCACTGGAACACGCGCGTGAAGGTCGCGCGCCATGGCGTCGATCATCAGCATCAGGAACACGGCGAGCGCCAGCGGCGTCAGGATCGGCGCGAGCCAGACCAGCGCGACGCCGGTTAGGATCACCGCGATGATCACCTGCGCGTTGCGCGCGGTGTTGGACGTGCGGTGGGACGAGTCGTCAGCCGGCATGCGGGTCTTGTCGTGCGTCGCAGGCTCGGCCGTCAATGGCGGCCGGCGGTCGCGCTGCGCCGCTGCGCAGGCCTCAGGCCGAACGCGCCAGCCGCTCGAACATCGCCGTCAGCTCGGACTGCCGCCGCGCGCCGGTCTTCTCCAGCACCCGCTGAAGGTGGGAGCGCACCGTGTGTACGCTCTTGTCGATCATCGCCGCGGCCTCGGCGACGGATGCGCCGGCGGCGAGCAGGACCGCCACCCGCGCCTCGGCCGCGCTCAGCCCGAACAGCGCGCGCAGGGCCTCGGCCGTCGGCGCCGCGCGGCGCCCGAGGTCGGTCAGCCACACCACCGCCCGCGCCTCGCCGGTCAGCGACCTGAGCCGCTCCGAGCGAGCGGGCGTGACGACGATCTGCAGCGGCCGCCCGCCGTCGGCCCGCGGCGCCGCCATCGATCCGCCCTCCGGCGCATCCGAGGCGGCCAGGCCGACCAGGCGCCGCAGCGCCGCGGTCAACTCGGCCGTCGCCAGCGCAAGCCGTCGACCAGCCACCCGCATTTCGGCGCGCGCCGCCAACGCCGTCTCGGCCGCGCGGTTGGCGAAGAGCACGCGCGCGTCGTGGTCGACCAGGAACATCGCCGTCTCGCAGCCGTCGAGCACGGCGGCGAAGTCGTTGCGCTCCTGGCGCAGGGCGTCGACGTCGCGGCTCAACGTGACGGCGCGCACCAGATGCGGGTGCAGGCGCTTGACCGCCGCGATCTCGCCCGGCTCGAAGTCGCCGCGGCCGCGCGATCGGCCGATGTTGACGTCGACCATCTGGCCATCGGCCACGGTGAGGCCAATGACGATCGCCGAGTGGATGTTCTGCGGCCGCAGGAAGTCGTTGTAGTACTCGCAGCGGACGAACTGCGACTTCTCCATCCAGTGCTCGTCGGTGCGCACGGAGGGGCGCCAGCGCCGCGCGAAGCCGGCCGGATCGGCGATCCGGGCGACGAACGGGTTCACCTGGTAGTAGTAGTCGCCGTAGAGCGCCAGCATGGCCGGGTCGATCCGCGCGATCACGCCGCCGCCCGACCCGTCGGCGACGTTCAGCTGAGATAGCCAGGCCCGCTCGCCGCCCGCGAGGTCGGCCACGCCTTCCAGCAGCGCAGGCCAGCGCTCCGGCTCCACCACCGTCCGATAGACCAGGTCGAGCAACTGCTCTTCCGTGAGTCGGCCCATCGCCGCCCCCGAACCCGAACGCACCCCCGCGCCATCCCAGCCGTTCGCAGAACAAGAGTCAATTTAAGCGGAGCGCATGACGCATCTTCGGCGTGAAACGTTGCGGCCTGCCAAGAAGATGGCCGCCTCTCGCTTTCGGAGACCGAAAACTGGAGCGGGCGAGGCGATTCGAACGCCCGACCCCAACCTTGGCAAGGTTGTGCTCTACCCCTGAGCTACGCCCGCGCTCCGGAGCGGGAGGCCCGCTCCTTTTTCGGAAGGAGCGGCTTATTGCAGAGGGGCCGGCGGATGGCAAGGCGGACGTGGCCGGGCGGGCCGGGACGTCACGCGACCCAGAGCCGCACGCCCTAGAACCGCAGGCGCACCGGCTTCATGCGGCGGCGGTTGGTGTGGGCCTTGGGCGTCGGGCCCGACTCCTCCGGCATCTCGCCGCGGAAGTAGTAGCGCTGCCAGGCCGCCTTCACCGCCTCGGGCTCGCGGCGGAACAGCGCCTTGTTGAACTCGTCTCGCTGCTTGCGCCAGGCCTCGTACTGGCCGAACAGCGACTCGTCCTGCTCGAGGCGCCGCTGCACCAGCTCGAAGCTCTCCAGCGCCCGGTCCTG
>DATKMZ010000100.1:0-35342 GCA_035541575.1 Caulobacteraceae bacterium
TGTGAGGTCCCAATAGGTTGTCCATCCGGCCCCGACCGGGAAGGCTGTTGTTGCGACACATCAGCTGAGTCTCGGGGGACCGGATGAACCTGCATAGGAATGCGCGCACGACGCCGTCCAGTCGAGCCGAGATGGTGCGACGGGTGCTGGACGAGAGACAGCGGGCCGTTGTGGTGGCCAAGGCCTTCGGCGTCGAGCTCAAGACCGTGAAGAAGTGGGTCGACCGCTTCCAGGCGGAGGGCTCAGGCGGCCTGGAGGACCGGTCCTCCAGGCCGAAGCAGCTGCGAGAGCCGACCCCGCCGGAGACGGTCGAGCGGATCATCGCGCTTCGGCTCGAGCGCCTGCCCGGCAAGCAGATCGCCGCCGAGACCGGCGTCTCGCGCTCGACGGTGAGCCGCATCCTCAGAGCCGCCCGGCTGAGCCGAGCGAAGGACCTGGACCCGCCGGAGCCGGTGGTGCGCTACGAGCGGGAGCGCCCTGGCGAGCTGATCCACCTGGACATCAAGAAGCTCGGCCGCTTCGAGCAGGTGGGCCACCGCATCACCGGCGATCGCACGCGCCAGAGCAACGCGCGCGGCAAGCGCGACGGCAAGGCCTGGGGGGCTGGCTGGGAGTACGTCCACGTCTGCATCGACGACGCTTCGCGCATCGCCTTCAGCCAGATCCACCCCGACGAGAAGAAGGAAAGCGCGCTGGCCTGCCTCGAGGCGGCGCTGGCCTACTACGCCAGCCTCGGCGTCACCGTCACCCGCGTCATGACCGACAACGGCGCCTGCTACAAATCCTTCGCCTTCCGCGACTTCTGCCGCGAGCGCGGGCTCAAGCACATCCGCACCAAGCCCTACACGCCCAAGACCAACGGCAAGGCCGAGCGCTTCATCCAGACCAGCCTGCGCGAGTGGGCCTACGCCAAGGCCTATCCTACCTCAGATCAGCGCGCCGCCGAGCTGCCCGCCTGGCTCCATCGATACAACTGGCATCGGCCACACGGCGGGATAGGATCACAGACGCCCATCAGCCGTCTCGGCCTCGACCCGGACAACCTGTTGAGCCTCCACATCTAGAGGAGGGGCGCCGGAGGACCGCATGGCCGACACCCACGCCGCCAGGGAGACCGCCTGGACCGCGCTCGAGGCCGCCGCGAGGGCCGACGCCCACCGCCGGATCGTCAGCCTGTTCGACGCTGAGCCCGATCGTCTCGCCGCGCTGACCATGGACGCGGCCGGCCTCGCGCTCGACCTCTCGAAGCAGCCCTGGAGCCGGGCCGGATTCGCCGCGGCGCTGACGCTCGCCCGCGCCGCCGACCTCGAGGGCCATCGCGCGCGGCTCTTCTCTGGCGAGGTGGTGAACGCCACCGAGCGAAGGCCGGCGCTGCACATGGCGCTGCGCGCGCCCGACGGGGCCGGCTTCCAGGCCGAGGGCAACGACGTCTCCGGCGAGGTGGAAGCGACGCGCCGGCAGATGCGCGAGTTCGCCGAGGGGGTCCAAGCGGGGCGGATCGCCGGCGCGACCGGCCTGCGGTTCCGCAGTGTCGTGCACATCGGCATCGGCGGGTCGGACCTCGGGCCGAAGCTGGTGTGGGAGGCGTTGCGGCCGCTGGGCGCGCCGATCCAGCTCCGGTTCGCCGCCAACGTCGACGGCGCCGAGATCGCCGCCGCGCTCGCCGGGCTCGATCCGGCTCAGACTCTGGTGATCGTCGTCTCCAAGAGCTTCACCACCGAGGAGACGCTCGTGAACGGGGCCGCGGCGCGCGCCTGGCTGGCCGCGGCGCTCGGCGAGGCCGGCGCGAACCAGCACCTGGCCGCCGTTTCGGCCAACGTCGAAGGCGCGAAGCGGTTCGGCGTCGCCGAGGAACGCATCTTCGCCTTCTGGGACTGGGTCGGCGGGCGCTATTCGCTCTGGTCGGCGGTCGGACTCTCGTGCGCGATCGGGCTCGGCTGGGACGTCTTCGCCGAGCTGCTGGCCGGCGGGGCGGCGATGGACGACCACTTCCGCACCGCGCCGCTGGAGCGCAACGCGCCGGCGCTGCTGGGTCTCGCGCACGTCTTCAACCGCAACGGGCTCGGCCGCCCGATCCGCGCGGTCGTCCCTTACGCCCGGCGCCTGGCGCTGCTGCCGGCGTTCCTGCAGCAACTGGAGATGGAATCGAACGGGAAGCGCGTGAGCGAGACCGGCGCGCCGCTCGCGCGTGACACCGCGGCGGCGGTGTTCGGCGATGCGGGCACGAGCGGCCAGCACGCGTTCTTCCAGATGCTGCACCAGGGCACGATCGTGATCCCGGTCGACATCGTCGCGGCGGCCGCGGGCGACGAGGGCCCGCCAGAGCACCAGGCGCGGCTGCTCGCCAACGCGATCGCCCAGGCCGAGGCGCTGATGATCGGCCAGGCCAACGCCGCCGAGCCGCACCGCGACTTCCCGGGCGACCGGCCGACCAGCTTCATCCTGCTGCCGAAGGTCACGCCGGCGGCGCTGGGCGCGCTGATCGCGCTCTACGAGCACAAGGTGTTCGTCGAAGGCGTGCTCTGGGGCATCGACAGCTTCGACCAGTGGGGCGTCGAGCTCGGCAAGACGCTGGCCAGGCAGGTGCTGCCGGAACTGACGGGCGAGACGGCCGGCGCGCACGACCCGTCGACGACGGCGCTGATCGCCCGGCTGCGCCGGCGTTCCATGCCAGATAGCCCCGGCGAATAGCCTCTGCGCCGTCAGCAAGGACGTTTGAGAGAGCCTGGCCGAGAACGGCCCCGAACCTGGCAAGTGCAAAACGGGACCGCTTACTAATCCAGGTTAGGCCCTCGATTTGTCGAAAGTGATCTGCGTTGGCGCCCGCAAGGGGTCACACGGTGGAAGCGCCCTAGCGCCCGCGGCAATCAATCAGGAAAAGCGCCGAGGGCGCGCACTCCAACGCCCCTGAGCCCTTGAGGACATGTCCCGCCGTAGTCGCGAGCCCGGTGGCCCGCGCCACGGCCAAGGAGAGCTAGCATGATCCGCGGCTTGATCACGGGAATAGCGGTGTGCGCTCTGATGACGGGCGCAGCTTTCGCCCAGAATGCTGGGCCCGGCTACGGCGGCGGAGACGCCGGCGGGCCCGACAACGGCGGTAGGCCCGACAACGGCGGTAGACCCGACAACGGCGGCGGCGCCTACGACTCCGGTGGGCCTGAAGACGGCGGTGGGTCCTACTACGTCGCCAGGTCCTACAACGCCGCCAGACCCTACTACGGCCGTAGGTACTACTACGGCCGCGGGCCCTACTATGGTGACAGGTACTACTACGGCCGTGGGCCTTACTACGGACATGGGCCTTACTACGGCGGGAGGCCCTACTACGGAGACGGGCGCTACTACCACGGCGGATACTACTACCACGGCGGGTACTATTACCCCGCCCTGCGGGGCGGCGCGGGCGGCGCAGCCTTGGGCGCCACGATCGGCTGTATCGTGACGATTCCGATCGGCTGCGCCCCGGGCGCCGCGGTCGGCGCGGCCGTGGGCGGGGGCGCTGGCCTCATCGCCGGAGCCTCGCGGCCGCGGTACTACTACCCGCCGCCGCCGCCTTACTGGTAGGCCCCCAAAAAGGGCGTTCGGGCGCCGGAACTCAGCAGGCCGTTCGAAAACTAGATCGTCGTGGCGGACGGCCGAGCGTCGAGCCTGCCGGTTGGCAGGGGGCTTACCTCGAGAGCTCGGGGATCAGGGTCAGGTAGTAGCTGATCGCGGGCGCGATGTTCGCGATCGGGGTGCGCTCGTTGAGGCCGTGGCTGAAGTCCTCGGAGTCCTTAATGAACACCGGGCTGGCGCCATAGCTCGGCACGCCGCGGGCGCGGAACCACATGCTGTCGCTGGCGCCCGAGGCCTGGGCCGGGAACACCGGCACGCCCGGATAGACGCCCGCCAGCGCCTTCTTCACCGCCGCCACGAAGTCGGGGCGCATGGGCGAGGGGTTGGTCATCACCGAGCCCTGGGTCACGTCCTGGAAACCGACCGCCGGGTCCGCGACGGCGGCGGCCAGCTCGGCCATGACGTCGGCCGGCTTGTGGCCTGGGAAGATGCGGCAGTTGACGTTGGCCTCGGCCCGCTGCGGCAAGGCGTTCAGCGCATGGCCGCCGTTGATCATGGTCACCACGCAGGTGGTGCCGATCTTGCCGACCATGGCGGGGTCGGCCGACAGGGTCGCGATCGCGGCTGCGTTCGTCGGGTCGGCGGCGAAGGCGCGCATGGCCGCCGCGACGTCGGCCGGCTTGTAGGCGGCGGCCGCGACGAACCAGGCCCGCGTCAGGTCGTTGGTCTCGGGCTTGAACCGGTGCGCCTGGACGCGCAGCAGCGCCGCCGCCAGGCGGTCGATGGCGTTGTCCTGGCGCGGCTCCGAGGAATGGCCGCCTTCGTTCGTCACGGTCAGCTTGAAGTCGGCGTAGGTCTTCTCCGCGCCTTGCCAGCTGAAATAGGACGGCGCGCCCGTCTTCTCGTCCAAAGTCCCGCCGCCGCCGTCGATGTTGAGCACCAGGTCGGCGTCCGCGAGCTGGTCCGCGATCATCGCGCTCGTCTTCATCGTCGTCTCCTCGTCGCCGGAGAACTCGATGACGATGTCGCGGCGCGGTTTGAACCCCTCGCGCCGCAGCTCGCCGAGCGCGGCGATGGCGAGGGTCCCGTCGAGCTTCATGTCGGTCGCGCCGCGGCCCCAGAGGTAGCCGTTCTCGACCACCGGCGTGAACGGGTCGCGCTTCCAGTCAGCGGGCTTCGCCTCCACCACGTCCATGTGGCCGGAGATCACCAGCGGCTTCAGCTTCGGGTCTGAACCGGGCCAGCGGGCGATCAGATAGGCGGTGTCGTCCACCGGGGTGATCGCGACGTCGCCAGGCGCGAAGCCGCCCGCCACCAGCGCGTCCCGGTAGAGCTCGGCGACACGCGGAGTCTGGTTGCCGGGACCGCGCACCGACCGCAGCGCGATCGCCTTCTCGGCCAGGTCGAGCGCCTGGGCCTCGGCCTGCGGATGCGGCGTCGCCTGCGCTGCGCCGGCGGCTATCAAAGCCGCCGCCACCGCGCCGGCCAGTATCGTTCCTGGCGCCGGTCTCCCGCCACGAGCCGCGCAGATGCGCTTCGCCGATCGCTCGTCCAGCACGCCCTCCCTCCTAGATTCCGGCGCTACCCCGCCCACTGCGCCGCGCGCCTCTGCATCCAGGCCTTCACGCCCTCGGCGTAGTCGGGATGGCGGACCATCTCTTCCAGCAGCGCTTCGGCCGCCGCCACCGCGCTCGCGGCGTCGCGCGTGAGGTCGCGGTAGATCTGGCGCTTGGTCTCGCGCGCCGAGCCGGGCGCCACCTGGTCCGCCAGGAGCCGGGCGTAGGCCGTGACGTGACCCATCAGCTCCCCAGGCGCCAGCACCGCGTTGAGGAACCCCATCGCCAGCGCCTCCTCGGCCGTGAACACGCGGCTGGAGAGCAGCACGTCGTTGGCGTGCGTCAGGCCGACGATGCGCGGCAGCACCCAGGAGAGGCCGAACTCGGCGGGGAAGTTGAAGCGGCCGTGCGCAGCCGTGAACTTCGCGCCCGCCGCCGCGAACCGCAGGTCGGCGAAGGCGGCCAGCACCAGCCCCACCCCCGCCGCCGCGCCGTTGATCGCGGCGATCACCGGCTTGGCCAGCCCGAAGTGGTAGGCGAAGCTGGCGTCGAAGCCCGGGTCGACGCCGTAGCCGGGCCGCGCGATATCGTCGCCAACGCCCGGATCGTAGCGACCCTTCTCGGCGTGGCCCTCCAGCGCGGCCAGATCGGCGCCGGCGCAGAACGCCTCGCCCTCCGGATCGCCTGTCACCACGATCACCCGCACCGCCGGATCGGCGTTCGCCTCGCCCAGCAGCCAGCGGTACTCGGCGTGCATACGCCCGGTCCACGCATTGCGCCGCTTCGGCCGCGCCAGCGTCAGGGTCGCGACCCGGTCGACGACGTCGTAACGCGTGGTCTTGAGCTCCAATGGCGTTCCTCGCACCCACTCGGTGAACGATCATAACAGCCGGCCGCGGCGTCGGAAGTCGCCCCCGTCCGCGGCCTCAGGGCGCAGCGGCGGCGACAGCTCCCGCAGGCGGACATCGTCTTGAGGCGACGCCCCTCGCCCCGCTAGCGGGGTTCGGTGACTGAAGAGCCGGTCTGCGGCCGCATTGTGGGCAAGAGGCGCGGGCGGGCGCCCAGGAACAGCAGCCAGAAGATGATCGGCAGCTCACCGACCCGCGTCGCGGCGTTCGCGATCGGTCCGACCTGAGGCGAAATCGCGGGCGCCACGATTGCTGCGGCGCTGTCGGCGATCCAGCCCAGGCCGCCCACGATCAGCAGTGCGCCCAGCAGCCGCGGCAGGAAACCCGACTTCCATACGAGCACGCCGAACGGGAACAACCATGCGCCCCAGAAGACGCCGGCGATGGTGAGCGTCTCGGAATGGACCCGCAGAGCCAGGGACGCCAGCGCGGCTTCCTGGCCCGGCTGGAGGCCCTGCGCGTACCTCGGATCGCCGAGCAGGGTCAGGACGGCCAGCTCCGGCACGGTCGCCATGAAGAGCAGCGGCACTGTCATCAGTCCCAGGGCGGCCATCAGCCAGGTCTGTACCCGGTCGACGTCTGCAAAGAGGCGCCAGAGCGCCCAGACAACCAGCACCCAAAGGGCGGCGCCCAGCAGCTCCGCGCCGATCCCGAGACGGAAGAGGTCTTCAGAGCGGCCGATACGCGAGAGCGTCGCGGCCCAGTCACCCTTCACGACGATGGCGTCCGGGACGTACCTGAGACTGAAGAAAGCCGGCAGGGAAGCCAGGAGGTAGATCGCGCCGGCGATCCGAGCGCGCTTGTCGGTTTCGGTCATGCGGTCCCCCCCGATCCCGGGCAGAATACCACCGTTCGACGATGCGAGGCTCATGGTCCGCTTGGGGGAAGCGGACCTGGCTCGCTTTCGCGCACACGGCCGAGGCTCGCTCGCCCCTCTCCAACCAGCGGGCGGGGGCCCCTATAGTCGCGCCAGCTGGAGGGGCCGAGCGTCGGGCGGATGGTAGGGCGGTTACGGAGCGAGCTGAAGCGCCGAAGGGTGGTGCGCGTCGCCGGCGTCGGCGCGTAGGCGGGGGGTCGTGTCCGGCGCCGCCGCCTTGTTCCGTGAGGGCCTCGCGCATCATCAGGTCGGGCGCATCGGCGAGGCGCGGGCGGCTTACGAGGCGGCGCTCGAGGCCGATCCGGTCTGCTTCGATGCGCTGCACATGCTGGGCGTCGCCTGCGTCCAGGCCGGCGAAGCGGAGCGGGGCGCAGCGCTGCTTGCCCGGGCCGTCGAGGTCGATCCGGGCGCCGTCGCCGCCCACAGCAACCGGGCGATGGCGCTGAACGCGCTCGGGCGGTTCGAGGCGGCGGTGGAGAGCGCCGACCGGGCGCTTGCCCTGCGGCCGGACGACGCCGCGGCGCTGCTCAATCGCGGAAACGCTCTGCTTGCGCTGCGGCGACCGGCGGAGGCGCTCGCGGCCTACGAGGCGGCGGTCGCCGCCACCCCGGGCGCTGCCGACGCGCACTACAATCGCGCCAACGCACTGCGCGATCTCGGACGCCTCACGGAAGCCGTGGCGGCTTACGACGCCGCGCTGGCGCTCCACCCGGGTTATCTGGAGGCGCTCGGGAACAAGGGGGCGGTGCTGGCGCGGCTTGGGCGTCTCGACCAGGCGCTCGGGGCTTGCGAGGCGGCGGTGCGGGCGGACCCGGGCAGCGTAGATGCGCAGCGCAACCGGGCGGCCGTGCTGGCGCGCCTGCACCGCCTCGAGGAGGCAGTCGCCGGCTACGACGCTGCGCTTGCGTTGCGCCCCGACGACGTCGAGGCGCTGAACGGCAAGGCCGGCGCGCTCAACCTGCTGCATCGCCCGCCCGCGGCGCTCGCCGCCGCCGACCGGGCGCTGGCGCTCGCTCCGGCGCACGCCGAGGCTCTGAACAACCGCGGGATCGCGCTCTACGACCTGCGACGCCACCGGGAGGCGCTCGCCGCCTACGACCAGGCGCTGACGGCGCGGCCCGAGTTCGCCGAGGCGCATCTCAACCGCAGCCTGGCCCGGCTGATGACCGGCGACCTTCTGGGCGGCTTCGAGGAGTACAGCTGGCGCTGGGCCATTCCGAACGGCTGGGCCGAACGGCCGGCGTTCGCCTGCCCGGCCTGGGCGGGCGAGAGCCTGGCGGGCAAGCGGGTGCTGGTCTTCAGCGAGCAGGGGTTCGGCGACACGCTGCAGTTCGTCCGCTTCGTTCCGCGCCTGGCCGCGCTCGCCGAACACGTGACGCTGCTCGCCGAGCCAGCGCTGGCCGCGCTGCTTCGCCCGGCGTTCGCCGGCGTCGAGGTGACGGGCCGCCTGACCGACACGGCCGGCTTCGACGCCAACATCGCGATGATGTGCCTGCCCCGACTGTTCGCGACCACGCTGGAGACGATCCCCCGTCAGGTCCCCTACCTCGCCGCCGATCCGGCCAAGGTCGCCGTGTGGGCCGAACGCCTCGCGCCTTTCGACGGCAGGCGGGTCGGACTGGTCTGGGCCGGCGCCTCGCGCAAGCACGACCCCGCCGCCGCGGCGATCGACCGCCGGCGCAGCATGCGGCTTTCCCAGCTCGCGCCGCTCGCGCGCTTCCCCGGCGCGACTTTCTTCAGCTTGCAGCTCGGCGAGCCGGCCGCCGAGACGCCGCCGGAGGGCCTGCGGATGGTCGACTTCACCGCCCACCTGCACGACTTCGCCGAAACAGCCGCGCTGGTCGCGAACCTGGACCTCGTCATCACCGTCGACACGGCCCTCGCCCACCTGGCCGGCGCGCTCGGCAGGCCGGTGTGGATCCTCTCCCGGTTCGACGGCTGCTGGCGCTGGCTCGAGGGGCGCGACGACAGCCCCTGGTATCCGACCGCACGCCTGTTCCATCAGCGCACGCCGGGCGACTGGGCGGAGGTCGTGGCGCGCGTGGCGGCGGCGCTGAAGGACGTCGCTGCCTGATCGCGCGTGGTTCGAGACGCGCCTTGCGGCGCTCCTCACCATGACGAACGGGGGACGCGGTCGCCAATCCTCGTCACCCTAAGGCGCCGCGAAGCGGCGTCTTGAAGGGCGCACGCTTGCGGGCCGCAGCGTCACCCTGTCATGTGTCGCGCCGACCTGACGGGAAAGGAGCCCGGACGTGAGCAACTACAAGCTTCTGATCGACGGCGCGCTGGTGGACGGCGCAGCCGAGATGGACGTGATCAACCCCGCGACCGAGGAGGTGCTGGCCAAGTGTCCGCGCGCCTCCAAGGCGCAGCTCGACGCCGCGGTCGCGGCCGCGCAGCGCGCCTTCCCGGCCTGGCGCGACACGCCGATCGCCGAGCGCAAGGCCAAGCTCACGCAGATCGCCGACATCATCCAGGCCAACGCCGCCGACCTCGCCCGCCTCCTGACCCAGGAGCAGGGCAAGCCGGTCGGCGACGCCACCGGCGAGGCCTTCGGCGCGTCGGCCTTCTTCCGTTACTTCACGATGCTCGACCTGCCGGTGAAGGTGCTGGACGACAGCGAGAGCCGGAAGGTCGAGGTGCGCCGCCGCCCGCTCGGGGTCGTCGGCGCGATCGTGCCCTGGAACTTCCCGCTGATCCTGATGGCGTTCAAGGTGCCGGCGGCGTTGTTGGCGGGCAACACGATGGTGCTGAAGCCGGCGCCGACGACGCCGCTCTCGACGTTGAAATTCGCCGAGCTGATCAAGGACGTGCTGCCGCCCGGCGTGCTCAACGTGATCGCCGACGCCGGCGAGCTGGGCGCCGAGATGACCGCGCACCCCGGCATCCGCAAGATCAGCTACACCGGCTCGACCGCGACCGGGAAGAAGGTGATGGCCGGCGCGGCCGATGCGCTGAAGCGCATCACCCTCGAGCTCGGCGGCAACGACGCTTCGATCGTGATGCCCGGCTCCGACCCGAAGGCGGTCGCGCCGAAGATCTTCGCCGGCGCCTTCCAGAACTCGGGCCAGGTCTGCATCGCCATCAAGCGCGCCTACGTGCACGACAGCATCTACGACGCGATGTGTGACGAGCTGGCGCAGCTGGCTGAGAGCGCTGTGGTCGGCGACGGCCTGCAGCAGGGGACGCAGCTCGGTCCGATCCAGAACAAGACCCAGTACGAGCGCGTGATGGGCCTGATCGAGAGCGCCAGGAAGGACGGCAAGATCATCGCCGGCGGCGAGCGGCTCGGCGAGAAGGGCTACTTCATCAAGCCGACCATCGTGCGCGACATCACCGACGGCGCGCGCCTCGTCGACGAGGAGCAGTTCGGGCCGGTGCTGCCGGTGATCCGCTTCAGCGACCCCGAGGACGCGCTCGCAAGGGCGAACAACTCGGAGTACGGCCTCGGCGGGTCGATCTGGTCGACCGACCTCGACCAAGCCTACGACCTGGCCACGCGGATGGATACCGGCACGGTCTGGGTCAACAAGCACGCCGAGCTCGCGCCGAACATCCCGTTCGGCGGCGCTAAGGGCTCCGGCATCGGCGTTGAGCTCGGCGAAGAGGGGCTGGCCGAGTTCACCCAGCTGCAAGTGATCAACGTCGGAAGGTAGGCGTTCGGCCGTGGGCGAAGCGCTGCAGGTCGTCGGCGAGACGGACGTCGGGTGGTGTGCGGCGACGCCCGCGAACGAGACCTCCGACGAGGACGGCCGGCCGCTGGTGCGGACGGAAGGCTTCGCCGCCGCCGATCCGCGCGCGCCGCGACGCCGGGTCTACGACGATCCGGAGGTGGCGGCGCTGCGGACGCACCTGCGGGCCGAGAACGGGCTGCGCGGCCTGGAGATCGTGGAGCCGCACGAGATCGAGCGGGCCAAGCGCATCTTCTTCCGCGACGGCTTCGTCGTGGTGCGCGACCTTCTGGACGCCGAGAGGCTGGACGCCATGCGCAAGGCCAGCGCCCGGGTGTTGCAGGCCATCCTGAACGTCCCGGGGTTCGGCGGCCGCAAGTACGTCACCGAGTCCGGTCGGCTGCCGCACCGCTACAGTTACGGCACCGCCTCGGCCTCTCGCCAACTGCTGCACGAGCCTGAATGGGCGGCGATGATCGATCTGGCGACGACAACGCCGATCCTCGCCAGCCTGTTCGGCGGCGACGACTACTGGGTGCTCGGCGCCGGCGGCGACCTCTGTCTTCCGGGCGCCATCGAGTACCAGACCCTGCACAGCGACAAGCGCGAGACCTTCGAGCTCACGCCGGCGCGCCTGGCCCAGGCCCAGCGGATGGGCGTCGAACTTCGCCCGGCGCCGGACGGCGAAGGACTTCACGACCGCACCCGCCACCTGGTCTTCGAGCGGACTCCGTCCAGGGTGACGATCAACTTCCTGATGAGCGACCTGACGGCGGAGAACGGGCCGATCCGCCAGATCCCAGGCACCCAGACCCTGGCCGGCAGTCCGCCGACACAGGCGGACGAGCCGGAGTGGATGCGGCTTTCGACCCTGGTCGGCGCGCCGGCGGGCGCCGGGATCTTCCGTGATCCGAGAGCCTGGCACGGCGCGACGCCAAACGTGAGTCGTGAGATCAGGGCGATGCCCAATGTCGAGTACGCCGCGCCGTGGCTCGAGGCGTCCGAGTTCGCCGAGTCGATGCCGCACGAGATCTGGGCGGGTCTCAGCCCGCACGCACGGCGCATCTCGGCCAGGATCAAGACCGCGCCCGGTGTCTGGCCCGCCGGCGCCGGCGTGATGCACCCGCTGGCCAGCAAGCGCAGCGAGGCGAAGGGCGCGCCGTCGCCGATCGCCGGCGGCGTTTCGCTGCGAGCGCCAGACTAGCCGTACCGCCGCCGCCGCCGCCGGTGCTCGCGATGAGCGCCGGCGAGGGCCGTGAGGAAGTCTGGCTCGACGATGTGGTCGTGGCCGCCAATCCGGCCAGGGCGCCAGTAGCCCTCGGCGGCGATCTGGGTCTTCGGCAGGCCGCGGGCGATCAGGCCCTGCCGCTGCGCGCGCACCGCCGCTGTCTCGCCGATCACCACCGCCTGGCCCGCGCCGGCGGGCAAGTCGAAGCGGGTCAGCGCCTCGATCAGCCCACGGCTCGACGCGACGGGCGGCCCGCGCCGGTGTAGCCAGACCAGGTCGAGGTCGGCGGCGGTGTGGATCGGCTGCTCCTCCTCGGGGCCGTCGACTTCGATGACGGCGAAGACGCGCTCGCCGGCCGGCAGCGCCTCGATCATCGCCGCGATCCCCGGCAGCGCGGTCTCGTCGCCGCTGAAGAGCCGCCAATCTGCCCGCCCGCTGACGCCGATCCGGCCGCGCGGTCCCTGCGCCGCCACCACGTCGCCGAGCCGGACCTGGCGCGCCCAGCGCGCGCCTGGTCCCTCGCCGTGCAGCACGATATCGATGTCGAGGCGTAGCTCCTGGCGGTCGAACCGCCGGATCGTGTAGTGGCGCCGTGCGAGGCCGCCGTAGCCGTCAGGGACGCTGAACGACATGTCCTGCCCGGGCCGATAGCTGAAGCGGGCAAGCTCATCGCCAATCAGGCTGACCCGGCGCATGCGGGGCGTCACGTCGCGAACCGCGACGGCGGTGAGCGTCCAGGTCGGCCGTTCGGGGCGGAGCTGGCGCACGATGGAAGCGGTGTCTGACATGGAGGTCCGTGAGTTAGAGGTAGTTAGATATATCGTCAAACAGATATATCTAAGTCATTTCGAACGCGCAAGCCGGTTTCCACGTTCCCTCGCCGCATCAGCGGTTGTCGCCGCGGCCCGACTTCGCTATACGCCCGCCCTCATGACTGTTCGGAGCCATCACCACGCGCATCAACCGACCCGCCGCGGCGGGCCGGGCCGGACGCGCTTGGTCTGAAGCCTTCCGAACCCCGCGCCCCCGCCAACCGGCGGATGGGGCGCGACGATCAGAACCGCTCCATCCGTCCCCGCTCTCAGAGGACATCGCGATGGACGCCCCGTTGCTCCCCGACCCCACACCCGCTAAGCGCCCGGTCATGACCGAGGCAGAGATCCGGCCGAGAGCCAGGGCCCCGCGCGGCTTCGTCGACCGCAGGGCCGACGCGCTGGCGGCCGAGCGGCGCATCCTCGAGGCCGTCTCGCGGGTCTACGAAGCCTACGGCTTCGAGGCGCTGGAGACCGGCGCGTTCGAATACGCCGACGCGCTCGGCAAGTTCCTGCCCGACGCCGACCGTCCCAACGACGGCGTCTTCGCCTTGCGCGACGACGACGAGGAGTGGATGGCGCTCCGCTACGACCTGACCGCGCCGCTCGCACGGTTCGTGGCGCAGAACTGGGACGCGCTGCCGAAGCCGTTCCGGCGCTACGCCTATGGCAAGGTCTGGCGCGACGAGAAGCCGGGGCCGGGGCGCTGGCGCGAGTTCGTGCAGTGCGACGCCGACACGGTGGGCTCGGCCAGGCCCGAGGCCGACGCCGAGATCATCGCGATGGCGGTGGAAGGGTTCGCGGCCGCCGGCCTGCCGCGCGCGACCTACCAGCTGAAGATCAACAACCGGAAGCTCCTCAACGGCCTGCTGACCGCGGCCGGCGTCGCGCGCGAGGGCCAGAAGCTCGCCGTGCTGCGCGCCGTCGACAAGCTCGACCGGCTGGGGCTCGAGGGCGTGAAGCTGCTGCTGGGCGAAGGCCGGCTCGACGAGTCAGGCGCCTTCACCCGCGGGGCGGAGCTCGGGGTCGCCGCCGTCGATGCAGTGCTGGCGTTCGTCTCCGCGGGCCGTGGCGAGCGGGCGGCGACGCTGGACCGGCTCGCCAACGTGATCGGCGGCTCGGCCGAAGGGGACGAGGGGCTGCGCGAGCTCTCCCGGATCAGCGCGGCGCTCGCCGCGTTCGGCGTCGGCGAGGACGAGGCGCTGTTCGACCCCTCGGTCGTGCGCGGGCTCGAGTACTACACCGGCGCGGTGTTCGAGGCCGAACTGCTGGCCGAGACCATCGACGAGACCGGCGCGGTCGTCCGCTTCGGCTCGATCGGCGGCGGCGGGCGCTACGACGACCTCGTGGCGCGCTTCACCGGCGAGCGCGCGCCGGCGACCGGCTTCTCGTTCGGGGTCTCTCGCCTCGCCGCGGCGCTGGCGGCGGCCGGCAGGGCGGTCGCGGCCGAGACGCGCGGACCCGTGGTCGTGATCGCCTTCGACGAGGCGCGGCTGGCCGACTACTTCGCCGTCGCCGCCGAGCTTCGCGCCGCCGGCCTCGCAGCCGAGGTCTACCTCGGATCGTCGGGCATGCGGGCGCAGATGCGCTACGCCGATCGCCGGCTCTCGCCCGCGGCGGTGATCCTGGGCGAGGACGAGATCGCCGCGGGCCAGGTGACGGTGAAGGACCTCGACCTCGGGCGCGAGCTCGCGGCCGGGGTCGCCGACCACAAGGCCTGGCGCGAGGAGCGGCCCGGCCAGGTCACCGCGCCGCGCGCGGACCTGGTGGCGACCGTGCGCGCGATCGTGGAGCGGGCGCGGTGAGGGTCGAGCCCCCCGTGCCGCCGGACGTGCTGGCCGCCGTTCGCGCACCGTTCGCCGCGCTCGGCGCGACGTCGATCGATCCGCCGGTCGTGCAACCGCTCGGCCTTATCCTCGACCTCTCCGGCGAGGCGATGCGCGAGCGGCTGATCCTGGCGCAGGCCGATGGCGGCCCCGAGGCGGCGCTCCGGCCCGACTTCACCATTCCCGCGGCGCGGCTGCACATCGAGAGCGGCCGGGCCGGCGGGCGGTACTTCTACGAGGGCAAGGCGTTCCGCGCCGCGCCGCGCGGCCGCGAGGCCTACGAGGAGTTCCTGCAGATCGGCGTCGAGGCGTTCGAGACCGGCGCGGCGCCCGCGGCCGACGCCGAAATCGCGGGCCTCGCCTGGCGTGCGGCCGCGGCCGGCGGGCGCGGCGACCTCACCATGGTGCTGGGCGACGTCGGCCTCTTCGCCGCCTTCGTCGACACGCTGAAGCTGGCCGAGCCGCTGGCGGCGCGGATCAAGCGGTCGTTCGCGAGTCCCCGGCGTCTGCGTGAGACCCTGGAGGCGGCCGAGCGGGCGCCGGCGGCGAATGAACGGCCGGCTGGCGACCGTCTTTCCGCCCTGCTGGTCGGCCTGCCGGAGGCCGAAGCCGCAGCGGTGCTGCAGGACCTCTGGGCGCTGGCCGGGATCGAGCCCGCCGGCGGCCGCTCCGCCGCGGAGATCGTGCATCGGCTCGCCGAGCGCGCGGCGGTCGAGCGATCGCCAGACCTCACCCCTGAGCAGGCGTCGCTGATCGGACGGTTTCTGGCGATCGCCGATGCGCCAGCTGTCGCGCTCGAGGCGGTGGCTCGGCTCGCCGGACCGGGCGGCGCGAAGCTCGAGGCGGCGCTCGACGGCTGGGCGCGCCGGCTCGAGGCGCTCGAGGCCGAGGGCGCGCCGGCCGAGCGCTTCCGCTTCTCGACCGCCTTCGGCCGCGACTTTGGCTACTACGACGGCATGCTGTTCGAGGTCCGCAGCGCCGCGCTCGGCGACCACCGCCCGGTTGCGGCGGGCGGTCGCTACGACGGCCTCTTCGCCCGGCTGGGCGCCAACCTTGCCTGCGGCGCCGTCGGCTGCATGGTCCGGCCCGGCCGCGCCTGGCGGGAGGGCGCACAGTGACCGCGCCGCTGATCCTCGCGCTGCCTTCGAAAGGCCGACTGAGGGAGCCGGTCGACGGCTGGCTCGCCGACTGCGGCCTGCCGGTGAAGATGCTCGGCGGCGACCGCGGCTACGCGGCCAGGCTGGACGGCCTGCCGGACGTCGAGGTGCGGCTGATTTCGGCGGGCGAGATCGCCGGCGCGCTCTTCGCCGGCGAGGTCCACCTCGGCGTCACCGGCGAGGACCTGCTGCGCGAGCTCTCGGACGACCTGGGCGAGCGGGTGATGCTGCTGCAGGCGCTGGGGTTCGGCCGCGCCGACCTCGTGGTCGCCGCGCCCAAGAGCTGGATCGACGTCGAGACCATGGCCGATGTCGACGAGGTGGCGCATCTCTTCCTCGCCCGCACCGGCAGGCGTCTGCGCGTCGCCACCAAGTACCTGACGCAGACCCGCGCCTTCTTCGCCCGCCACGGCATCATCGACTACCGCATCGTCGAGTCGGGCGGCGCGACCGAAGGCGCGCCGGCGGCCGGCGCCGCCGAGATGATCACCGACATCACCACCACCGGCGCGACGCTCGCCGCCAACGGCCTGAAGGTGCTTTCCGACGGACTGATCCTCTCGAGCCAGGCGCAGCTTGCGGCCGGGCTGACGGCTGACTGGAACGAGATGCGGCGAGAGGCCGCGCACCGGTTGCTCCGCATCCTCGAGGCGCGGGCGCGGGCCCTTCGCACGGCGACGCTCACCTGGCCGCAGGCTGCCGACGCGGCCGCGCAGGGCGCCGTGAGGCCGTTTGTGGCGACGGGGGCGAAGCCACGACCCTATGGTGTGTTGGCGCCGACCGGCGAGGTGTTCGCGGTGGCCGACGCCCTCTCTGCGGCAGGGGTCGGTCCCGTGACGGTTGCAAATCCGACCTATGTCTTCGAGCCGCTGAGCGAGGCTATGGAAGAACTAATGGCTCGGCTCGACGCGCGAAACTGACGGGGGCGTCAATATAATTCGCGCTAGAAGCGCATTGAATTGACTTCGAGGTCCAAGATTCACCCCGTTGTGTTTGATTAGACGACAAATGTGCCTCGGACCGCGGCAGCCGGCGTTGACAGCGAAGAATTTTTGCCGTCTTCTTCTCGACGCGAGAGGCATGACGGACCTTAAGGCCCTGAAGTCTCCGGCGTTTCGGGGAGGAAACGCCCGCTTGGATCAAGTGATCGTCAAACCCGCCGCGATATCCCCCGCGGCGGGTTTGATTTTTCTACCCGACCGTCAAAAAGCGCCGGCCGGAAGGTCCTGCAGCAATGTCATCCCGGAAGGCGCGAAGCGACTGTCCGGGACCTACTTCTTCCAATAGCGCCGAGGAGATCCCGGACGACTCCGCTGCGCGGGTCTCCGGGATGACAACGAGAATGAAGATGGGGCTCGGTCCGCCACCCTACTGCTAGATCGAGCCTACTCGGCGGCGAGGCTCTCCGCCGGCGCGCCTAGGTGGAACCCTTCGTAGCCGGCGGCGGCGACGTCCGCGCACTTCTGGCGGTAGCCGGCGCCGATGTAGGGCATGAACACCCGCGGCTTTCCGGGGATGTTGGCGCCCATGTACCAGGAGGCGGCGCGCGGGAAGAGTGTCTTGTCGGCGACGCGTCGCACGTGCGCAACCCACTTCTCCTGCGCCTCCGCGTCGGCCTCGATCCGGGTCTGACCGCTCTCGCGCATCGAGCGGACGCAGTCGCGGATCCATTCCACGTGCTGCTCGATCGAGTTGATCATGTTGGAGAGCACGCTCGGGCTGCCGGGACCGGTTATCAGGAACATGTTCGGGAACCCGGCGACGGCGAGGCCGAGGTAGGCCTTCGGCCCTTCGGCCCAAGCGTCCTTCAGCGGCCGTCCGCCGACGCCCTTCGGATCGATGGCGAGCAACGTGCCGGTCATGGCGTCGAACCCGGTCGCGAAGACGATGGCGTCGACCTCGTAGGTCTGATCGGAGGTGCGCACGCCCGTGGGCGTGACGGCCTCGATCGGCGTCTCTTTGAGGTTCACCAGGGTGACGTTCGGCCGGTTGTAGGTCTGGAAATAGTCGGTATCGACGCAGATGCGCTTGGTGCCGATCGGATGGTCGTTGGGCTTCAGAGCCTCGGCCGTCTTCGGGTCCTTCACCGTTTGGCCGATCTTCGCGCGCACGAAGTCGGCAGCCTCGTTGTTGACGTCGATGTCGGTGATGATCCCGCCCCAGGCGGCCAGGAAGCCGGCGCCGCCGACACCCCAGTATTCCTCGTAGCGCTGTTGGCGCTCCTCGGGCGTGGCCGCCAGCGCGTTGGCCGGATTGCCGCCGAAGCCCATGCCCGGGCCCTTCACCATGGCGATGTAGCCGGGGTACATCTTCCAGAAGTCTTCGACGTCCTTGTCTGTGAGCGGCGTGTTGTTGGCCGGCACGCTGAAGTTGGCCGTCCGCTGGAAGACCGTCACGTGCGCCGCCTGCTTGGCGATCTGCGGGATCGACTGAATGCCGGACGAGCCGGTGCCGATCACCGCCACGCGCTTGCCAGTGAAGTCGACGCCTTTGTGCGGCCAGGCGCCGGTGTGGTAGGTCGGCCCCGCGAAGCTCTCGACGCCGGGGATCGGCGGCGCGCGCGGGGTGGAGAGGCAGCCCGTCGCCATCATCAGCCAGCGCGCCGAGACTTCGTCGCCACGGTCGGTGACCACGGTCCAGCGGTCGGCAGCCTCGTCGAACGTCGCCGAGACGACGCGCGTCTCGAAGGCGATGAGCGGCCGCAGGTCGTGGCGGTCCGCGACATGGTTGGCGTAGGCGAGGATCTCGGGCTGGGCGGCGTACTTCTCGGTCCAGCGCCACTCCTTCTGCAGCCCCTCGTCCCAGGTGTAGGAGTAGAACAGGCTCGGGACGTCGCAGCGCGCTCCGGGATAGCGGTTCCAGTACCAGGTGCCGCCGACGTCGGCCCCGGCCTCGAAGCCCTGCACCTCCAGCCCCAGCTCGCGCAGCCGGTGCAACATGTACATGCCGCCGAACCCGGCCCCGACGACGACGGCGTCGATCTCGCGACGGATGGGCTTGCGGTCGGTCGTGGCTTCTGTCACGCGGCGACTCTCCCCTGACTGAACGCCGATCACTTAGCCATTTCCAGGCGGTGGAGCGCAAGTGCTCTGTAGGCAGAACTGACCCAAGACGTCGATGATCGCGCTCGCGGCAGGCCCCCCACTGCTTCGCAGTCCCCCTCCCCCGTACGGGGGAGGAAAACTCGGCGCCGGCTTGCTTCCCCCTCAGGGGGAAGTGGCCCGAGGGGCCGAAGGGAGCTTAACCCTTCGCCTCGACGTAGATCTCGCCGCCGGCTTCCTTGAACTTCTCGGCCATCTCGGCGAGACCCTCTGCCACGGCGTTCTGCGCGCCCGCCGCGTCGCGGATCTCCTGGCTGATCTTCATCGAACAGAACTTCGGCCCGCACATCGAGCAGAAGTGCGCCACCTTGTGCGCCTCCTTCGGCAGCGTCTCGTCGTGAAACTCGCGCGCGGTTTCCGGGTCGAGGCCAAGGTTGAACTGGTCCTCCCAGCGGAACTCGAACCGGGCGCGGGAAAGCGCGTCGTCCCAGAACCGGGCGGACGGGTGGCCCTTGGCGAGGTCGGCGGCGTGGGCGGCGATCTTATAGGCGATCACCCCCTGCTTGACGTCCTCGCGGTCCGGGAGGCCCAGGTGCTCCTTCGGCGTCACGTAGCAGAGCATCGCCGTGCCGAACCAGCCGATCATCGCCGCGCCGATGGCGCTGGTGATGTGGTCGTAGCCGGGGGCGATGTCGGTTGTGAGCGGCCCCAGGGTGTAGAACGGGGCCTCGTGGCAGGCTGCCAGCTGCTTTTCCATGTTGGCCTTGATCTTGTGCATCGGCACGTGGCCGGGGCCTTCGATCATCACCTGCACGCCGTGCTTCCAGGCCACCTTGGTGAGTTCGCCCAGAGTCTCCAGCTCGGCGAACTGGGCCGCGTCGTTGGCGTCGGCGATCGAGCCGGGCCTGAGACCATCCCCCAGCGAGAAGGAGACGTCGTAGGCCCGCATGATCTCGCAGATGTCCTCGAAGTGCTCGTAGAGGAAGCTCTCCTTGTGGTGGGCGAGGCACCACTTGGCCATGATCGAGCCGCCGCGTGACACGATCCCGGTCACGCGCCTGGCTGTGAGGGGCACGAACGGCAGGCGCACGCCGGCGTGGATCGTGAAGTAGTCGACGCCCTGCTCGGCCTGCTCGATCAGCGTGTCGCGGAACACCTCCCAGGTCAGGTCCTCGGCGACGCCGCCGACCTTCTCCAGCGCCTGGTAGATCGGCACCGTGCCGAGCGGCGTCGGGCAGTTGCGCAGGATCCACTCGCGGATGTTGTGGATGTTTCGTCCGGTAGAGAGGTCCATGATCGTGTCGGCGCCCCAGCGGATCGCCCAGACCATCTTGTCGACCTCGTCCTCGACCGCCGACAGCACGGCGGAGTTGCCGATGTTGGCGTTGACCTTGACCAGGAAGTTGCGGCCGATCGCCATCGGCTCCAGTTCGCCGTGGTTGACGTTGGCTGGAATGATGGCTCGGCCTCTGGCCACCTCGTCACGGACGAATTCGGGCGTCACGAAGTTCGGAATCTCGGCGCCGAAGTCCTCGCCATCGCGGATAACGGCGGCGCCGGCCTCGCGGCGCAGGTTCTCGCGGATCGCGACGAACTCCATCTCGGGCGTGATGACGCCGGCCCGGGCGTATTCGAGCTGGGTCACCGCCTTGCCGGCCTTGGCGCGGAACGGCCGGCGGTCGGTCTTGAACTCGCGTGCGAGGTGGCGGCCGCGGGCGTGGCCGTTGTCCTCCGGCTTCACCCGGCGCGGCGCGACTTCCTCGACGTCGCCGCGGGCGAGCACCCAGGCGTCGCGCGGCCGCGGCAGCCCCGTCTCGATGTCGATCGTCGCGCGCGGGTCGCCGTAAGGCCCGGCGGTGTCGTAGAGCGTCAGCGGCGGCTCGCCGGCGGACGGGTGAACGGCGACCTCGCGGAACGGCACGCGGACGCAGGGGTGCAGCGTCCCCTCGGCCCAGACTCTTCGCGACCCCGGCCGCTCTCCGGTCGGGATGGTTCCCGTGATGGGGGTTTGGACGTTCATGGCTTTGGCTCCTTCGTTCAAGGAGGCCAGGCCTGAGCTTGGTTCGGTAGAGCAGGCCGCCTGGGCGGCCCACGTTCCCTCCCTTCGCCGGCATGACCCGGATCAGGTTCGGCGGGTCGCGGCTTCAGCCGCCTCTCAGCCCCTTGCGCGGGACACCCCGGAGAACGCCGCTAGCCTACGCCACGAGGCCGCCCGGTCAAGGCGCGAACGTTGGCTGGGCCATGACGCGGCCCGCCTTCTTGAACCTCGCCGTCCGAAACAGCCGGCGTTTTGTCCTGATGGCTGGCGAGACGATTGGCGCGAGGTCATAATCTCAGGGCCTTGTCCCCACGCCCCCGCTTACCGGGAGACGCCCGATGTCCAGATTGATCCCGCTTGCGCTCGGCGGCCTCGCCGCGGCCGGCGCGCTCGCCGCGACCCTGCCGACCGCCGAGGCCCAGCCGAGCCACGTCAGCAACGTCTGCTTCCACTTCGGCCACGTCGAGAACAGCAAGCTTGCCGACCCGCGCACGCTCTACCTGCGCGCCGACGGCGGCCGGATCTTCCGGATCGGCTTCTCGAACGACTGCTCGACCGGCGACACCTACGGCCTGATCCTGCATCCGGTGAACAACGGCGGCGAGATCTGCAGCGCGATCGAGCTCGACATCGCCGTGCGCACCACCGGCGAGCGCTGCGTGCCGACCAGCTTCGCGCGTCTGACCCCCGAAGAGGCCGCCGCGATCCCGGCGAAATACCGGCCTTAGCTGCTGCGTGGTTCGAGACGCGCCCGGCTCAAGTCCCGGCGCTCCTCCCCCTGACGAGCTACTCGGAGGTGCGCCGGGTCACCGTGAACCGCATCAATTCCTGGCGAGGCAGGTCCCAGCCGGGCTCGAGCGTCAGGGCCTGCTGGTAGTCGAGGTAGGCCGACTTCTCGTCGTCGACGCCTTCGTAGGCCACCGCCCGGTTGTAGTAGGCCTTGGCCGGCTCCTGGGTCCCGAGGCCGAGCCCTTTGGTGATGTCGGTGATGCCGTCCTGGAACCGATGGTCGACGATGTTGACAGCCCCGCGGTTCACCCATGCCTCGCCGAGCGCCGGGTCGATCTGGATCGCGCGCTCGAAGTCGCCGCGCGCCATCGCATAGTTGTGGCGGACCATCCAGAGCACGCCTCGATTGATGTAGGTTCCAGCGAGGTCGCGGCGGTCGAGCACGCCGTTGCTGATCGCCTCGGTGCAGTAACGCATCGAGACGTCGTCGGCGCGCTCCTTGAACGCGGCTTGCGAGCACTGCTCGGCCGAGGTGTCGCCGAGCACCGTGACCGCCGCGCCGGCCGAGCCCGCAAGACCGATCGAAAGCGCCAACGCGCCGAGGACGGGGGAAACCTTCATGTGCGCCTCCCAGAGCGCGAATTTAGGCGCCAAAGCATGAACCAAGGCCGCGGCGGACGCAACGGAAGCTTGGGTGGCGCGTGGCCGCGGCGCGCCCTTTCAGCGCACGATGCGGCTTCCCAAATACGCGGCTATGACCGACATCCTCGCCCCCTCCCGCGCCGCCCGCCGCCTCGTTTGGACCGGCGCGGGCATGCCCGCCTCGGACGGCGCCGGCGTCAAGCTGAACCGCGTGATCGGACAGCCGGCGCTGCCCGACCTCGATCCGTTTCTGATGCTCGACGAGTTCGGCTCGGACGACCCGGCCGCCTACATCGCCGGCTTCCCCAGCCATCCGCACCGCGGCTTCGAGACCGTGACCTACATGCTGGCCGGCCGCATGCGCCACAAGGACAACGCCGGCAACGAAGGCCTCCTCGGTCCCGGCTCGGTGCAGTGGATGACCGCCGGGCGCGGCATCGTCCACTCCGAGATGCCCGAGCAGTCCGAAGGGCTGATGCAGGGCTTCCAGCTCTGGGTGAACCTGCCGGCGAAGGACAAGATGACGGCGCCGCGCTACCAGGACATAGCCGCCGATCTGATCCCGACGGTCGAAGTCGCCGGCGGCGTCAGCGCGCGGGTGATCGCCGGCGAGATCGGCGGCGTCAAGGGGCCGGTGGATCCCGGCGTGACCCAGCCGATCTTCCTCGATCTGGCGTTGGACGCAGGCGCCGCGGCGGCGTTGCCGCTGCCGGCCGGGCACAACGCGTTCATCTACGTCTACGAGGGCGAGGCGCGCGTTGGCGACGACGGTCAGCGGCTCGGCAAAGGCCGGATCGGCGTGCTCTCGACGGGCGAGAGCGTCACGCTGGCCGCGGACGCCGGGGCGCGGCTGATACTCGTCGCCGGCAAGCCGCTGCGCGAGCCGGTCGCCAAATACGGGCCGTTCGTGATGAACACCGAAGCCGAGCTGCGTCAGGCGTTCGCGGACTATCGCGCCGGGCGGTTCTGACGCTGCGTCCTTCAAGACGGCCGCTGCGCGGCCTCCCCAGGTTGGCGAGACGAGTGGGGCTGCAACAATCCTCGTCACGGTGAGGCGCGCCGCCAGGCGCGTCCCAAGCCATGCACGGACCTTGCGCAACGCCAAAATCGCGCTCCTCCTTGTCGGCCGCCGGATGGCTCGTTCGTCGTTCCGGCAAACCGAGAGGTGCGCCCATGCTCTACGCCTTCCTCTGCTACAACAACGAGGACGCGGTCTTCTCCTGGAGCCAGGAGGAGGACGACGCCGTGATGGCCAGGCTCGCCAAGGCCCACGAGCCGCTCGAGAAGGCAGGCCGGTTCGGCCCGTCGGTGCGGCTCATGCCGACCACGGCGGCGACCACGCTACGCAAGGACTCCGATCCGCCGCTGGTGATCGACGGGCCCTACGCCGAGACCAAGGAGCAGCTGCTCGGCTTCTACGTGATCGACTGCGCCGACCTCGAGGACGCGCTCTCGGTCGCCCGCGAGTTCGCCAAGGCCAATCCCGGCGGCGCCTACGAGGTGCGGCCGTTGCGGCTCTTCGCGCCCGGCACGCTGAAGGCCGAGAACCTCGCCGAGCCGGCGACGGCCAAGTGAGCGAACTCGCCTGGATCGACGCGGCGATGACGGCCGCGCGGCCCCAGGCGGTCGGGGCGCTGCTCCGCTACTTCCGCGACCTCGACCTCGCCGAGGAGGCGTTCCAGGACGCCTGCCTTCGGGCGCTGCGCAGCTGGCCGCAGAAGGGTCCGCCACGCGATCCAGCGGCTTGGCTGATCATGGTTGGCCGCAACGCCGCGATCGACCAGGTGCGCCGCCGTCGCCGCCAGGAGGCGCTTCCCGAGGAGGACCAGATTTCCGACCTCGACGACGTCGAGGCGCCGCTGGCCGAACGGCTGGACGGGGCCGACTACCGCGACGACGTGCTGCGCCTGCTCTTCATCTGCTGCCATCCGGACCTGCCGGCGACGCAGCAGATCGCCTTGGCGCTGAGGATCGTTTCGGGGCTCTCGGTGAAGCAGATCGCGCGCGCCTTTCTCGTCGGCGAGGCGGCGATGGAGCAGCGGATCACCCGGGCCAAGGCCAAGGTCGCGGGCGCTGGCGTGCCGTTCGAGGCGCCCGGCCCGGTCGAGCGCGCCGAGCGGCTCTCGGCGGTGGCGGCGATGATCTACCTCGTCTTCAACGAAGGCTACTCCGCCGGCGCGGCCGAGCAGGACGATCGGTCGGCGCTGCCGATCGAGGCGATGCGGCTGGCGCGCCTGCTGCTGCGGCTGTTCCCGGCCGAGCCCGAGATCATGGGCCTTCTGGCGCTGATGCTGCTGCAGCAGTCGCGCGCCGCGGCCAGGTTCGACGCCGACGGCGACATCGTGCTGCTGGAGGACCAGAACCGCGCGCACTGGGACCGGCGCATGATCGTCGAGGGCCTGGCGCTGATCGACAAGGCGATCCGCCACCGCCGCCGCGGCCCCTACCAGATCCAGGCAGCGATCGCGGCGCTGCATGCGCGCGCCCTGCGGCCGGAGGACACCGACTGGGCCCAGATCGACGCGCTCTACGCCGCGCTCGAGCAGCTGGAGCCTTCGCCGGTGGTGACGCTGAACCGGGCGGTGGCGGTCTCGAAGGTGAAAGGGCCCGAAGCGGCGCTGGCGATGGTCGAGCCGCTTGCAAACCGCCTCGGCGGCTACTTCTACTTCTTCGGCCTCAAGGGCGCGCTCCTCGCGCAGCTCGGGCGCACCGCCGAGGCCAGGGCGGCCTACGATCAGGCGATCTCCCTGGCGACGACGCCCGCGCAGGCCGCGCACATCCGCCAGCACCTCGACCGTCTGGCCGCCGACGCCCGGTCGTAGCTCCACACGCTGATGGTTCTCCATCCGGCCCTGGGCGGAACCCGAGAGTTGCGGGCCGATGTCGGATCGGGACCGGGTCGGTCGTCCTAGGCGAGAGAAGGAGCGAAGAATGACCGCGGCCGAAGACAAGCGTGCGATCAAGGCGGTGATCGAGGCCCGCGCGGAAGCGCTCCGGTCCAAGGACGTCAAGGCCCTGGCGCGGACCGGTTCGCGCGACATCGTGGTCTATTCGCTCGCCCCGCCGCTCGTCAGCACCGGCGGCCTGGATGGCGTGCGCGCCTGGTTCGCGACCTGGGACGGCCCGATGGGCTACGAGACGCGGGACCTCGAGGTCACCGCCGGCGACAAAGCCGCGTTCGCCCATTGCCTCGCGCACATGACCGGCCGCCGGACCGACGGCGGCGAGACCGACCTCTGGTTCCGGCTGACGCTCGGCCTCGAGAAGCGCGGCGGCGCCTGGAAGATCACCCACGAGCACCACTCCACCCCCTTCGAGATGGACGGCGGCTTCCGAGCCGCCGTCGATCTGAAGCCCTGACCCAAGGAGGATCATCATGAGCGACACCGCGACCGCCGAGCGGACGATCCAGCAGACCCGCCCCAAGGGCGTCTTGCCCTACATCCACGTCGAAGGCGCCGCCGAGGCGGTGAAGTTCTACGAGAAGGCGCTGGGCGCGAAGGAGCTGTCCCGCACCGCGACCGACGACGGCAGGCGCATCATGAACTGCCAGCTCGAAATCAACGGTGGGCCGATGATGCTGATGGACGCGATGCCGGACGCCGGCTACCCGTTCCAGCCCACCCACAGCTTTACGCTGCAGCTGATCGTCGACGACGGCCAGGCGTGGTTCGATCGCGCGGTCGCGGCCGGTTGCACCGTGCCAATGCCGTTCCAGAAGATGTTCTGGGGCGACAAGTGGGGCGCTGTGATCGACCCCTACCAGATCCGCTGGGCGTTCGACGAACCGACGGCAGGCCGAAGGCGCGTCTGCTCAAGCTTGGCGCCGTGCTTGCCTCAGCCCGGACCAGAGATCCGCAGTTGTGTCCGGGTGGAACAATGAACACGCCAAGCTGGATGTCGACGTCGACCTACCATCGGCCGCGCACATGGGTGAAGCGCGTCCGCGGTCGCCGCGCGTCGGATCGTGGGGTTCGGCTCGAAACGGTGCTCGCGATCGGCGTCATCCTCGCATGGGCCTGGGGCATCTACGAGCTGACGCTGCTCTACCTGCACTAACGGCCGAGATCGCGCGGGTCGGCGAGGTGTAGCAGGGGCTCGCCGGCGAGCCGGCGGCGAAGGTTTTCGACAAAGATCGCGTCGTTGCGGGCGGCCTGGCCGGAGCCGTACGCCGAGGCGTGCGGCGAGAGCGCGACGCGCGGATGGTCCCAGAACGGACTGTCCTGCGGCAGCGGCTCGACATGAAACACATCGAGCACGGCGTGCCCGGGCGCGCCCCGGTCGAGCGCCGCCAGTAGCGCGGCCTCGTCGACCAGGCGGCCGCGGCCGACGTTCACCAGCACCGAGCCGGGTTTCATCGCCGCGAAGAACGCCGCGTCGGCCAGCCCCGTCGTCTCCGGATTGAGCGGCGCCGCCAGGACCACGACGTCGGCCTCGGGCAGCAGCGCCGTCACGTCGGCGAGCGCGGCCATGCGGCTCGCCAGCGGATGCGGCGCGCCGGAGCGTCGGACGCCGACGATCTCCGCGCCGAACGCCCTCGCCCGCTCGGCGACGGCCTGGCCGATCGCGCCGAAGCCGATCATCAGCCAGCGTGTGCCGGCGACCTCGCGGAACCTGTGGTCCTTCCACAGATGCGCCGCCTGCTTGGCGCGCCGTTCGGCGATGCGCTGGAAGTGGCAGAGCACCTCGGACAGCACGTATTCGGCGATGCTGATCGCCTGGCCGTGGCCGGTGGTCAGCAATGCGCCCTTGTCGATGATCTGCGCCCAGATCGGGTCGTCGAGGCCGGCGGCGGTCGTGTGCGCCCAGCCGAGCCGTTCCGACTTCAGCACCGCCACCGCGACCGTGCGGCCGCCGGCGCCGCCGAAGGTGAGCCAGCCGGCCTCGGGCTGGGCGTCGTCGGTGGTGAAGGTCCGGCCGTTGCAGCGGATCTCGCCGTCGTCGTCCGCGACAAGGAGCTCGATCTGGCCATCGAAGGCTGCAAGCTCGCGCTCGACCCGCCGGAGCGCCGGCTCGTGAACGATGAGACGCATCAGCGAGCGGCGCGCTTCGGCTGAGCCGGGGCGGGCGGGGCCGGCTTCAGGCTGTCGGTCCGCGCCTGCACGACGGCGAACGCATCGGCGTAGATGCGCTTCCAGCCCGGCGTCCTGTCGAGCAGGCGCACCAGCGGCTCGCGAGGTCCGAGGATGGTCCAGCGGATGTCCCAGCGCTTGAACGCCTTGTCGACGTCCGGCTCGGCGCCGCCGGCGATCGCGAGGTATTCGGCCACGAAGTCGTCGCCGTACATGTCGGCGCGGCCGTCGATGTAGGGCTTTACGCCCTTGAAAATCAGGTAGCCGCCGAAGGCGTACTCGTTGAACACGTGCTGGGTCAGAAGCTCCGGCGGCACGTGGGTGAAAGCCGTGACCGGCACGTTGCCGTTGTCGGTGCGCACCAGCGGCTGGGAGAGGCGCGCGACCACCACCAGCGCGGCCATCGCCGCGAGCGCGCCAGCGACCGGGACGCTCGGGATGCGCCATGGCGGCGTCCATCCCGCCGGCGCCACGGTCCGCGGGCCGACGCGGTCCGGCTTCAGCGCCTTGCCGAACGACTCGGCCAGCAGCAGCGGCGCCAGCGCCGCCAGCACCGCCTCCTGGCGGATGTGCTGCAGCGCCATGTGCACCAGCATCACCAGGAGCGCCACGCGCAGCGGCGGCACGCGCACGCCGCGCCAGAGCCCGAGGAACAGCGTGATCAGCAACACGCCTTCGAACAGCGTCGGCTGCTGGAACGTCGCGCCGCGCCACTCCAGGATGTTGGGCAGGATCCGCATTCCGAACACCTGGAACGGGAAGATCACGCCGGCGAAGCCGTTCGGCGTCGCCAGCGAGAGCGCAGCGGCGATGACGCCGAAGAAGCCCCAGCCGCGGATCACGCGCAGCTTGTCCGGTTCTTCGATCAGGGCCTCGAGCGCGAAGGGGCCGATGATGCCGAGGCCGAACACGAAGCTCGCGTGCATGTTGGCCCAGACCACCATCAAGAGCGCCAGCTCGAGCGGCGGCGACCTCGCCTGGCGGCGCGCGGCCAGCAGCCGCCGGGTCCAGAAAACCAGCATCGGCATGGCGATGATGTGCGGGCGGGCATAGAGGAACGGCTCGAGGCACGCGAAGGTCAGCGCCAGGCCGACGATCTGGCCGACCGGGCCCATCCAGAGCCGCAGCTCCGCGGCGATCATCGCGAACGCGATCCCGGCGGCGAGGCCGATCAAGAGGACGACGCCGTTCCAGCCCAGCCCGAGGTAGGCGAGCGCCATCAGCACCTCGGACAGCCACTCGTGCGCGATCCAGTGCTTGCCGGCGTAGGTGTAGGAGAACGGGTCGGTCGACGGGACCGACATGTGGGAAAGGATCCAGCGGCCCGAGGCGACGTGCCAGTTGGTGTCGCCGTCGATGAAGACCCGGACCGAGAATGCGGCCGTCGCCAGGAGCACGATCGCGGCAGCGCCCATGATCGTCATGTCGATCGTCGAGCGCAGGCGCGCCGCTTGGGCGATGCGGGGGTTGAAGGGTTCGGCGAGCGAGATCGCGGCGGTCCTTTGCCGTGGCTGCGTCGCTGTCGACCGTGCGCCGGGCCTCGCGTCAAGGGCCGATCGACGCGGCCCGCCGGCGGGAAGCGCGTTTTGCTTAACCAAATTCCGGCGATGATGTAGCCCAGCGCCTCGGGGGCGCGCGGATGTTTCGCGGGACGTGAACCAGACGATCGAACCTTCGCCGGCGGTGCTCACGCCGCGCAGCCGCGCCGGACGCCTGCTCTCGATCGTCGTGCCGATGCACGACGAGGCCGAGGTCCTGGACGCCTTCTTCGAGCGGATCGAGGCCGCGACCGCGCCGCTGGGCGTTGGCGTCGAAATCATCTGCGTCGATGACGGCAGCCGCGACGCGACCCTCGCTGGCCTGGTCGAGCGCGCCCGGAAGGACCCTCAGGTCAAGGTGATCGCGCTGGCTCGCAACTTCGGCAAGGAGGCGGCGCTGACCGCCGGGATCGAGGCCGCCGCCGGCGACATGGTGGTTCCCATCGACGCCGACCTGCAGGACCCGCCCGAGCTGCTCGCCGACTTCGTGCGGCTCTGGGAGGAAGGTTACGACGTGGTCTACGGCTCGCGGGCCGACCGCAGCAGCGACACGGCGATGAAGCGCACCAGCGCGCGGCTGTTCTATCGCATCTTCAACCGCGTGGCCGACCTCGACATCCCCGAAAGCGCGGGCGACTTCCGGCTGATGGACCGCCAGGTGGTTGAGGCGCTGAGGCTGCTGCCCGAGCGCAACCGGTTCATGAAGGGCCTTTTCGCCTGGGTCGGGTTCCGCCAGATCGGCGTGCCCTACGCCCGGCCCGAGCGGGCGGCCGGGACCACCTCGATGGGCTACGTGCGGCTCTGGCGCTTCGCCCTCGACGGGATCACGTCGTTCTCCACCGCGCCGCTCAGGATCTGGTCGGTGATCGGCTTCGTCAGCGCGCTCGCAGCGGTGATCTCCGCGCTCGGCCTGATCGTCCGTGTGATGATCGTCGGGCGCGAGGTGCCCGGCTACGCCTCGCTGATGGTCGTCGTGCTGTTCGGCTTCGCGATCCAGATGATCGCCTTCGGCGTGCTCGGCGAGTACGTCGGGCGGCTCTATCAGGAAGTGAAAGGGCGCCCGATCTACGTCGTGCGCGCGAAGGTCGGCTTCGACCGCTGATGGACCGCGCCACTTATGACCGTATGCGGATCTTGCAGGACCGCCACTGGTGGTTCGTCGGCCGCCGCCGGATCCTCTCGGGCCTGATCGCGGGCCTCGAGCTGCCGCACCCGGCCAAGGTGCTCGAAGTGGGCTGCGGCCCGGGCGGCAACCTCGCGATGCTGCAGCAATTCGGCGAGGTGACGGGGCTGGAGCCCGACGAGGCGAGCCGCGCCTACGCCGCCGAGCGCACCGGCGTGCGCATCGAGGGTGGCCTGCTGCCTGACGGGCTCCCGTTTCCAGCAGGCTCGTTCGACCTCGTCTGCGCCTTCGATGTGATCGAGCATGTCGATGCGGACGCCGCGTCCGTCGCCGCGCTCGGACGGTTGGCGAAGCCCGGCGGCTACCTCGCCACCACCGTGCCGGGCCAACCCTGGATGTGGAGCCGGCACGACGAGGCGCACCATCACAAGCGCCGCTACCGGATGGCCGACTATCGCGCGCTGTTCGAGGCGGCGGGCCTGCGCATCGTCAAGGCGAGCTACTTCAACACGCTATTGTTCCCGCCGATCGCGGCCATCCGGGCGCTGAAGATGGCGACCGGCTCGACCGCGGCTGACGACGACGCCATGCCGCCCGCGCCGGTCAACGCGCTGCTGGCCGGCCTGTTCGGGGCCGAGCTCACCTGGCTGAAACTCGCGCCGTTGCCGCTCGGCGTCTCGATCGTCGTGATCGCGCGGCGGCCATGAGGCTTCCGGACATCGTTCGCGAGATCAACCTGTTCGCCGTCGTCGGCGTCGCGGCCACCGCGATCAACTACGTCGCTGCGCTGGCCGCGCAGCGCCTCTGGGGCCTTTCGCCGCTGCCGGCAGGGTTTCTCGGGTACGCCGCCGCCGTCGGCGTCTCCTACTTCGGCAACAGCCTCATGACGTTCCGCCGTCCGGCCCTGCACGGGCCGCAGTTCGCCAGGTTCGCAGCGATCTCGCTGGCGGGCCTGGCGGTCAATCTGGGGATCGTCTTCGCGGCCACGCACGGCCTTGGCTGGCCGCTCTGGAAGGCGCTGATCCCGGTCGTTGTGCTCGTGCCCGCCTCGACCTTCGTGATGGCCAAGTTCTGGGCGTTCCGCGCCGGAGATCCGGCGCCAGGCTAGCTCGAAAACGTCGCTGTTTCAGTGACCTGTGCCGACCCGGCGGGCGGCGCCATCCCGCCAGGTCGCTGCACTCCGCGCGGCCCGCGCCGCGCGATCTGGTCCGCGCGATCCCCTTCGCCGCGCGAGCCGCCGGTATAGCATCTCGGCCCCGCGCCGTCGTGGTGCGACGTTCGCGGCGGAACGGCGCAGCGAAGAGTTAACGGCCTCAGCCGGAGCGTGCGAAGCTCGCGCGTCAGGCGGCCGGCACGTGCTCGAGGTTGATCTCCTCGAGCGATCGCGAGCTCGTTTCCGGAACCAGCAGCTGGCTGGCGATCCCGCCGATCAGCGACAGCCCAGCCAGACCGGCCATGGTCCAGACGAAGCCGATCTGCGCGTTCATGAGCGGAAACACGAAGCCGCTGATCGCCGCGCCGATGCGCCCGCCGATCACGGTGACCGACTGGGCGATGCTGCGGATGCGGGTCGGCGCGAGCTCCACACCGTAGACCCCGGCGCCGGACACCAGTCCCGGCCCGGTCTGTGCGATGTTGAAGCAGCCGTAGACCAGGTAGGCGGCCAGCGCCGATACGCCCGGCGTCGCCCGCATCCAGGTGAAGACCGCGAGGATCGCCGCGCCGGCGACGAAGCCCCAGACCTGCATCGGTTTTCGCCCGACGCGGTCGATGATGAACCAGCTCATCAGGATCGACGGCGGGATGACGAAGATCAGCTCGGTCTCGATCTGGTAGATCGAGGCCGGGATGCCGAGGTTCTGGGCGATGATGTCGGGCCCGAACAGGATCGCGGCGTAGACCACGAGGTCGTAGAGCATCCAGAGCAGCGCGCCGGCGAAGATGTGCGGCGCGTGCTGCTTGAAGAGCGCCCAGAGCGGGCGGGTGTCGATCGCGGGCGGCGGAGCGGCCTGGCCGGTCAGCCGCTCGATCACAGCTTGCGCCTGCTTCTGGTCGGCCGCGACGCGGGCCAGGAACCGCGCCGACTCCGGCATCGTGCGCCGGAAATACATGACGCCAAGCGCGGGGATCGCGCCGCCCGCCAGCACCAGCTTCCAGACCAGGTCGTCCGGCACGTGGAACGAGTCGAGCAACAGCTTGAACAGCGCCGCCGTCAGCGCGCCGAGCGGCCACATCGTGCCGAAGCCGAGCCCGATCGCCCTGCCCCGGTCGGCGCGGTTGGCGTGCTCGGCCATGATGGTCGGCGACAGCACGTAGTCGGCGCCGACGCCGATGCCGAGCACAAAGCGGCAGGCGACGAGGGTCGCCACGCTGGGCATGAACGCCTGCGCCAGCGCGCCGAGGCCCAGGATCAGGGCGTCGAATCCGTAGAACCGCTTGCGGCCCTTCTGCGCCAGGAAGCCGAACAGGATCGCGCCCAGCATCGAGCCGATCAGGGCCGAGGCGGTGAGCCAGCCTTTGGTGATCGCCACGTCGTGCGCGGCGACGTGAAAGGCGTGCAGCGCCGGCGTCAGAACGAGGCTGATCGAGGAGATGTCGTAGCCGTCGCAGAAGACGCCGAGTCCGGTCGTCACCACCGCGCGCCAGTGGAACGCCGAGAACTTCTGCTCGTCGATCGCGGCGAAATGCGTGTCGGTCATTGACCCCCCGTGGCCAGACTGG
The DNA here is from genome assembly GCA_035541575.1 of Caulobacteraceae bacterium. Classification (GTDB taxonomy): domain Bacteria; phylum Pseudomonadota; class Alphaproteobacteria; order Caulobacterales; family Caulobacteraceae; genus Acaudatibacter. The sequence continues at coordinate 32,495 of DATKMZ010000100.1, forward strand.
CCCTGCGATGCATAGGCGAAGAAATGCGCCGTCCGCCAGGGGCTTACGGGTTCGCCCGGCAGAATTCACATTCCGGTCACGGAACGCCGGACGGCGCCTCGCCGACGAAGTGGCGGCCCCTGGCCTCCGGGCCGAACCAGGCGACCAGGGCCAGAACGACGGCGACGACCGCGCAGACGATGGCGAGCGCGAAGCTGTAGTCGCCGTGGTGAGACTTCATGAGCTGGGTCTGGATCGTGACGTTCACCGCGGCGAAGAGGTTGCCGAGCTGGTAGGCGAAACCGGGGAACGTGCCGCGCGCTTCCGGCGGCGATAGCTCGTTGAGGTGCGCCGGCACCGAGCCCCAGGCGCCCTGCACCGCCATCTGGATCAGGAAGGCGCCGGCGGCGAGCAGGAGGGGCGAGCCCGAATAGGCCCAGAGCGGGATCACCGGCAGCGCCAGCACCGCGGCGATCGCGATCGCGCGCCGCCGCCCGATCCGCTCGCCGAGAGGGCCGAAGATCACCCCGCCCAGGATCGCGCCGAGGTTCAGGCAGATCGTCAGCGCGGTGACCACCGGCGCAGGAAAGTGGTGCTGCTTCTGCAGGAACTGCGGGTAGAGATCCTGGGTGCCGTGGCTGAAGAAGTTGAAGCAGGTCATCAGCACGACGGCGTAGGCCAGCATCCCCCAATGACCCTTGAGGTCGTGGAACACGTTGCGCCGCGGGGCCGCGGCCTTTGCCGCTTTCGCCTGCTCCCAGGCCGGGCTCTCGCTGACGGCGCGCTGGATGTACAGGATCAAGAGCGCGGGCAGGACGCCCAGGGCCAAGAGGCCGCGCCAGCCTATGGTGGGCAGGAACAGGTTAGCGATGGCCGCCAGGAAGTAGCCCATCGGGTAGCCTTCCTGCAGAATCCCGGAGATCAGCCCGCGGCTCTTGGGTGGGATCGTCTCGAGCGCCAGCGAGGCGCCGATGCCCCAGACGCCGCCCATCGCGAAGCCGAACGCCGTGCGCAGGGCGAGCAGCACGAGCAGCGTCGGCGAGAACGCCGAGGCGACCGCGAGCACCGAGTAGAGGCCGACCACCGTCATCAGCATCGGCCGGCGGCCGTGGCGGTCGGCGAGGCGGCCGAACACCAGCGCCCCGAACGGCCGGGCGACGAGGGTCAGCAGGATCGCCGAATTCACCGCCGCGATGTCGGCGTGAAAGTCCTTGGCGATGTCGCCGAGCACGAACACCAGCAGGAAGTAATCGAAGGCGTCGAGCGCCCAGCCCAGCAGGCTGGCCGTGAACGCCGCCCGCTGCTGGCGATCCAGCGCCCTAAGCTCGTCGATGATGACCATGCAAAGCCGACCTTCGCCCCACCCGGCCGGCATTTGACGGGGTTTGCGCGCGGGATCAACGCGTCGGCCGGCTCACCCCTTCAAGGCGTTGCGGAACATGAAGGCCGAGATCACCACCAGGTAGGCGCCGAACACCCGCTTCAGCGGCGCGGCCGGCAGGCGGTGCGCGGCGGCGACGCCGAGCGGCGCGGTCAGGATCGACATCGACGAGATCGCGATCGCGGCGGGCAGGTTGACGTAGCCGATCGAGCCCCAGGGCAGGCCCGCATGGCCGTACCCGATGATCGCAAAGCCGATCGCGGTCGGCAGCGCGATCAGCACGCCGATCCCGGAAGCGGTGGCGATCGCGCGGTGGATGGTGCGGCTGCACCAGGTCATCACCGTGACCGCGATCGTGCCGCCGCCGATGCCGAGCAGCGACGAAAACGTGCCGAGCGGTCCCACAATGGCGACCATCGCAAGGCCCGAGGGCATCTGCTCGCTGATGACGATCTCGCTGAGGCGCGGCACCAGGAAGTTGACCGACATGGCGAGAACGCCGACCGCGAAGATCAGCAGCAGGCCGCGGCCGTCGACGTGGCCTGCGAGGATGACGCCGACCGCATCGCCCAGGATCAGCCAGGGCGCCCAGGCCCGCAGAATCTGAAAGTCCACCGCGCCGCGCCTGGCGTGCGCCGTCACCGAGCGAAGCGAGGCGACGATGATCGTCGCCGCCGATGTGCCGACCGCGACGTGGGCGTACTCGGTCTTCATCCCGCCCAGCAGCGGCAGGACCAGCAGCATCGCCGGCACGACGACGAAGCCGCCGCCGATTCCGAACATTCCGGCGGCGAACCCGGCGAAGAGACCGGCGGCGAGCAGCGCCGCGAGCGGCAGCAGCCAACCGAAACTCTCGAGATGCATCAGACCCAATCCCGTCCCTGACGACGCCTTCGCCGTGGCTGGGGCCCCGTCGCGGTCCCGCGCCGTCCCACGTGACCCGTCCATCCGCGGAGAGCCGGCGTGGAGCCGATATGACGACGGCGCCTGGCGGAATGCAAAGCTCTGTCGAGCAGCGGGCGCCGCATCCGCGAAGGCTGGTCGAATCGTGAGCGCGTGGCCACATGCGTTCGGCGACGGGTGAAGAGCGCTGCCTGGCGCAGCGCGGAGCCCGCTTGGAGGCGCCATGGCCAGACCCGGCGACAGCCTCAGTCTTCGCCTCGCCGTCGAGGCCGATCTGACGGCGCTCGAGGCGCTGATGCTGGCGGCGATGGCCGAGCTGCTGTCGCCGTTCCTGACGCCGGCCCAGGTCGCGGCGTCCCATGCGATCATGGGCCTCGACACTCAGCTCGTCGCCGACGGGACCTACTTCGTCGTGGAAGCAGCCGGCGCGCTCGCCGGGTGTGGCGGCTGGAGCCGGCGCGCGACGTTGTTCGGCGGCGACCACTCGACGGGGCGCGACGCGGCGCTGCTCGACCCGAGGCGGGCCGCCGCCCGCGTCCGCGCCATGTACACCCACCCAGCGTTCACGCGCCGTGGCGTCGGGCG
>DATKMZ010000101.1:0-20836 GCA_035541575.1 Caulobacteraceae bacterium
TCATCGCCGCGCAAGGCGTTGCCGTCGCGATGGTCGACTTCCGCAACTGCCTCACCGCCTCGTCCGCGCCGGAAGTGGCGCCCTATCCGGCCGGGCTCAACGACTGCGTCTCTGGACTGAAGTGGGTCAGCCAGCATCACACCGAGCTCGGGATCGATCCGGCGCGGATCGTCGTCGCGGGCGAGAGCGGCGGCGGCAACCTGACCCTCGCGACGGGGCTCAAGCTGAAGCGCGACGGCGAGGTGGGGCTCATCAAGGGCCTCTACGCGCTCTGCCCCTACATCGCCGGCGCGTGGCCCGATCCGCGCTATCCGTCGTCGACCGAGAACAACGGCATCCTGCTCGACCTGCACTCCAACCGCGGCGCGATGGCCTACGGCATGGCCGCATTCGAGGCCAAGGACCCGCTGGCGTGGCCCGGTTTCGCGAGTGTCGACGACGTCAAAGGCCTGCCGCCGACGGTCATCAGCGTCAACGAGTGCGATCCCTTGCGCGACGAGGGCATCGCCTTCTACCGGCTGCTGCTCCAGGCCGGCGTGCCGGCCCGCTGCCGCCAGGTGATGGGCACGATCCACGGAACCGAAATCTTCGCGGCCTGCCCCGACATCAGCCGCGACACCGCCAGCGACATCGCCAACCTCTGCCGGCGCTAGAGCGCCTTGGCCATCGGGATATCGTCCTCGACCTCGCCGTTGGGCAGGCGGACGCGGCCTCTGAAGCAGCCTTCCACGGCGAAACCGAGCCGCTGGTAGAGCCGGATCGCGCCGGCGTTGCCGGAGCGTGAGATGAGCTCGATGCGCGTGACGGCCGGCTCGAGCTGGCGCGACTCGGCGAACAGGCGCTCGAAGAGCGCAATGCCGACGCCGCGACCCTGGAATTCGGGCGCGACCGCGACGGTGAGGTCGGTCATGACGTGGCTGAACTGGCGCCCTTTCATCCGCGAGGCGTGGATCTCGCCGATCAGCCGGCCCTCGGCGAAGGCGCCGAAGGCCTGGGCGGCCGGATCGGCGAGCAGGTCGGCGAAATAGGCAAGCTGCATCTCATCCGGCGCGCGGGCGAGGCCTGAGTCCGGCATCGAGGCCACCGCCACGTGCAAGGCGAGGACCTCGGCCGCGTCCGACGGTTCAAGGCGACGCTGATCGAAGAGGGGCATCGTCCGCAGAAGTACACCAAGCAGGGCCGTCTCCGCCACGCAGTCGAGGCGCAGCCACGCGCGAGACGCGACGTCAACGCCTCTAGGCGGTTGACGCGGGCGGCTCGAGCCCGTTTTGGTGTTCGCCGAGCGGCGCCCCTCAAGAGGCGGCCGCCATTCGAGAGGAAGCCATGGCCGTCAAGAAATTTCCCATCGAAGCCGGGCACATCATGATGTTCGCCCGCTCCGTCGGCGACGACAACCCAGTCTATTACGACGAGGACTACGCCAAGAAGACCGAGGCTGGCGGCATCGTCGCTCCGCCCACCTTCGCCCAGTCGAGCGCGCAGTTCGACCCCGACTACTTCCTGCGCCCGAAGGTCGGCCAGCCCTGGTTCGGGTCCGGCAAGAATCCGACCGGCGTCACCCGCTCCGGCGGCGGTGGCGGCGGCGGCGGCGGTGGCGGCGGGCTCCACGCCGAGCAGCACTTCGAATACCACCGGCACATCCGGCCGGGCGACGTGCTCACCGCCACGACGCTGCCTGGCAAGACCTGGGAGAAGGAAGGGCGCCGCTCCGGCAAGCTGGTGTTCTCTGAGAACGTCACCGAGTACCGCGACCAGAAAGGCGAGCTGGTGATCACCGCGCGTGGCGTCGGCGTGCGCACCGAGCGTCCGGTCGACCAGAAGCAGGAGGCGTAGGCGTCATGGCTCTCAGCGCAAGCAAGCTCAAGGTGGGCGACACCCACACCGCGCGGCTGGTCGAAGACCTGAAGCGCACCCAGATCGTTCAGTATGCGGGCGCCTCCGGCGACTACAATCCGCTGCATACGGACGAAGTCTTCACCACCCAGGTGGCCGGCTATCCGAGCGTGTTCGCTCACGGCATGCTGACCATGGGCATGACCGGCAAGATGCTGACCGACTACGTCGGCGACGCGCGGCTGACGAAGTACGGCGTCAGGTTCACCAGCCAGGTGTTCCCGGGCGACACGCTCGACGCCACCGCGACGGTCAAGGCCGTCCACGACGGCCTCGTGGAGCTCGACGTCGAGACCAAGAACCAGAACGGCGTCGTCGTGGTCAGCGGCTACGCCGAGGCGAGGGTCGATCCCTAGCGCCTAGCTGCAGCGGCCGCGGGGAGGGCGGACGATGCACCCGGGAGACCAGGTCAAGGTCCGGCCCGACCAGCCCGCCTTCATCATGGCCGGGACGGGCGAGGCCGTGACCTACGCCGAGCTTGAACGGCGCAGCAACCGGCTGGCCCACTGGCTGAGGCGCGAGGGGCTGGGCCGCCTCGACCACTACTCGATCCTCATGGAGAACCACCCGCGCTACGTCGAGTGCAACGCGGCGGGCGAACGGTCGGGGCTCTACTACACCTGCATCAACTCGTACCTCACGCCCGAGGAGGTGGCCTACCTGCTCGAGAACAGCCGCTCGAAGGTGCTGATCACTTCGATGGCCAAGCTCGAGGTGGCGCGTCGGGCGGTGGAGCTGACCCCCGCCATCGAGCGCTGCCTGATCGTCGATGGGCCTGGCGACGGCGGCCGGTTCCTCAACCTCGACGAGGCGACGGCCGGGCTGCCGGAGACGCCGATCGCGGACGAGTGGCTCGGCACGCCGATGCTCTATTCGTCGGGAACGACCGGTCGCCCTAAGGGGATTCTGAGACCGCTGCCGGCAGTCCCGCCCGCCGAGGGGCTGCCGATCTTCGACTTCCTGATCAAGCTTTGGCGCTATCGGCCGCAGATGGTCTACCTCTCGCCGGCGCCGCTCTACCACTCGGCGCCGCAGGCCGCGGTCGGCTGCACGATACGCGCGGGCGGCACGGCGGTGATCATGGAGCACTTCGACGCCGAGCAGTACCTGGCGCTGGTCGAGCGTTACCGCGTCACCCACTCGCAGCTGGTGCCGACGATGTTCTCGCGGATGCTCAAGCTGCCGGACGATGTCCGCCGCCGCTACGACCTCTCGTCGCTCGAGTACACGGTGCACGCCGCCGCGCCGTGCCCGGTCGAGGTCAAGCGCCAGATGATCGACTGGTGGGGGCCGATCGTGCACGAGTACTACGGCGCGACCGAGGGGCTCGGCTTCACGGCCTGCGATGCGGTCGAGTGGCTGGCCCACCCTGGCACCGTCGGCAAGGTGATGCTGGGCGAGGTCCATATCCTCGACGAAGAGATGAACGAGCTGCCGCAGGGCGAAGCCGGCACGATCTGGTTCAAGACCGCGACGCCGTTCGAGTATTTCCACGACGCCGAGAAGACGCGCGAGGCGACCTCGCCAGACGGCGCGATGAGCACGGTGGGCGACGTCGGCTATCTCGACGCCGACGGCTTCCTGCACCTCACCGACCGGCGCACGTTCATGATCATTTCCGGCGGCGTGAACATCTACCCGCAGGAGTGCGAGAACCTCTTGATCACCCATCCCAAGATCGCCGATGCGGCGGTGTTCGGCGTGCCCAACGAGGACCTCGGCGAGGAGGTCAAGGCGGTGGTGCAGGCCATGCCGGGCGTGGCCACCGGCCCAGCTCTCGAGGCTGAGCTGATCGCATTCTGCCGCGAGCGGCTGGCGCACATGAAGTGTCCGCGCAGCATCGATTTCGTCGACGAGCTGCCCCGCCTGCCCACCGGCAAGCTCTACAAGCGCCTGATCCGCGATCGCTACTGGGGCAACCGCGAGACGCGGATCGTCTAGCCGAGAAACCAACCTCCCTAAGCGCCACATTGGTGGGGAAAGCCGACCTTGGCGAGGATTCCACCGGAGTCGCTCTACCCCAGTCTCAGGCGGCTAGACGCCGCCACCCAGCAGGCGCTTTTCCGAAGGCCTTCTTGAAGGCGTGCGAGAATGCGGCCTCCGACTCGTAGCCGACCCGCTCGGCGATGCGCGCAAGACTTGTGCGCGAGGTCTTGAGTTCATGGGCCGCCACCTGCATGCGCCAATGGGCCAGATACTGCATAGGGGCCATGCCGATGGTTCGCGTGAAGCGCTCGGCCAGGACTGAGCGCGAAGTGCCGACCTTTCGCGCGAGATCCTCGACTTTCCATGGGCGTGCGACATCGGCGTGCAGCACCGCGAGGGCACGCGCCAGAACCGGGTCGGTCAATGCCGCCAGCCATCCTCCGCGGGCCTGTGGCGCCGCCTCGACATAGCTGCGCACCGCCTCGACGAAGATTAGCTCGGACAACTTGGCGAGCACGGTGTCCGACCCCGGACGCCCCGACTCACATTCCCGCGCGGCGTACTCGAAGGTGGATCTCATCAGCTCGGGGACGCTGAGCCTCAACGCAGCCGGCAGCGCCGCGATGACGGGATTTTCCGGGCGGCTGTCGCAGCCGAGATAGCCGCAGATCAACCGCGTCGCCGCACCCCCTTGACCGTGGCTGATGAAACGCAGCCCGACGCCCTGTCGCTGAAGGGTGACCTCGCCTAGCGAAATCGGGGCGAGGTTCAGATTGGTGCCCATCACGTGCGTGTCGTTGTGTGGGAAGAGCACGATCTGGCCGGCGTGCAGCTTAACCGGCGGCTTCGATCCAACGGCCACCTCGAGTTCACCTTCAGCCACGTAGTGGAAGGGCATCTGGTGTCCTGGAGGGTCGAGGAACCGTGCGCTGAGCTCCGGCGTCATCCGCGCCGCTACGCACCAATCGGCCGTGAACTCGGCATGGAGAAAGACGCCCCCGGTCAGTCGTGTGACCCGGAGCATGTCAGACAAGGCGTCCATCGTGGTTCCCCCTCCGGCGTCCGCAACATGTTTTCCGGACAGACGATCATAGAGCGCGGACTGCATTGCTCATAGAGACCCACCGATAGGGCCTGCGAGCAGTGTGAGAATGCAATGAACGCGATAGCGAGCTTCCCCAACACCGACAACTACGCGCGCGCCATCCGGGCGTCTAAAGCGGTCCGCTGGGATATCGACAAGGACGTGATCCGTGGACGGACGTTTGACCTGAGCAAGAAGTTCTTGCCGGACGGTCTCTCGCTTGTCGAGCAGTTCGAGGGTCTGTCCGACGCTGAGAAGCGGCTGGTCAGCCAGATCCAGGGCCGAACGTACGCCAACGTCTTCGGCCTCGTGGAAAGGTTCATCACCGCCAAGTTGATCGAGATCGGCGGCGAGCACGCTCTGGGCGACCAGAACGCGCTCGAGGCTCTTGTCCGCTTCAGCGACGAGGAGCTGAAGCACCAGGCGCTGTTCCGCCGGATCGACAAGATGATGGGCGAAGTGATGCCCTCCGGGTACCGCTTCGACGTCGACCCGGACGCCGTCGCCCGCGCCGTGCTCAGCAAGCGCACCTGGGCCGTGCTGCTGCTCACCACGCACATCGAGCTCTTCGTGCAGAACCACTATCGCCAGAGCATCGCGCCGGACGACGAGCTGTCTGAGTTGTTCAAGGACGTCTTCCTGTTCCACTGGCGGGACGAGGTCCAGCACGTCGTGCTCGACGAGCTGGAGATGAAACGTCACGACGCCGCGCTCTCCGCGGACCAGCGCGGCCACGCCGTCGACGATTTCGTGGCGCTCGTTGTCGCCGTCGACGGCATCCTGCAGGAGCAGGCGAAGGCCGACGCGACTTACTTCATCGACCACTGCGGTCGGGCGTTCGACGCCGCGGAGGGCGAAGTGCTGGCGAAGCGGTTCCTCGAGGCCTACCGCTGGCAGTACATCTTCTCCGGCGCCACGCATCCGCGATTCCAGGCGATGCTCCAAGGCATGCTGACGACGGCTCAGCTCGAGCGAATCAGCAAGGCGCTCGAGGCGCTCGCTTGAACCCAACCTGACTAGGACCGCCCGGCGCAAAGCGAGCGTGCCGGGCGGCCGCCCCAACGAGCTTAGCTATGAACATCACCTTATGGATGGTGCTGGCCTTCGCCGCCTGGACCCTCGCGGTCCTGCTGGCCGGCATCGGCGTGCGGCGCTGGGCCCTGATCCTCACGGGCCGCGCCAGCCTGACGAGCTTTCCTGCCGACACGCCCCACGGCGACCCTGCATATCGGCGCGCCGTCAGGGCGCACGCGAACTGCCTGGAAAACCTGCCGGTGTTCAGCGCCATCGTGCTGGCGGCGGCGGCGGCGGGCCTCAGTCCGGCGGGCTTCGGTACGCTTTCGGTCGTCGTGATGGCCGCGCGCGTCCTGCAGACCCTGACCCACATGCTGCTGGCGGAAAGCAATCGGACCGTGGCGGTCCGTTTCGGCTTCTTCTTCGTCCAGGTCATCGCGATGATCGTCATGGCCGCGCTCGCGGCGGCCGCAGCGCTCGGACGCTAGGCGGCCTCGCGGACGCCCTCGAACCCCAGCCCCGCCAGGTCGAGCGCTTCCACGAACACATCTATCGCTCGGACCGTGTTCTTCTCGCTCACCCAGTCGTCCAGGAACTCCGGGAGCAGCACCCCTTGCCGGCGATCCTCACCCTCGAAAAAGCGCTTCAGAGCGCAGCCGTTCGGGCGTCCCAGAAGCGTCCTTCGCTACGACAGGAACCTCGTCCGCGCCAATCCGGCCGGCGAGGCTGCGGCGTGGGGCGCGGCCGCCGGGCTGGACGCCATCGCCGGGGCGTCCATCACGGCTTTGAACGCCACCCGGAACTTGGCCATGTCGTCGGGCGAGCCAACGGTCACCCGCACCGCATTCGGCCAGATCGGCCAGATCCGGCCGATGAAGACCTTCTGCTGGCGCAGCGCCGCGATCACGCCATGTCCGTCGCGGCCGGTGTCGATCATGAAGCAGTTGCTGTGCGAGACCCCGACCGGCTTGTAGCCGGACGCCTTCAGCCACTCGAGCGTGGCGACCCGACTGTCGGCGATCCACTTCTTGCGTGTCGGCACGAGGTCCGGGTCGTCGAGCGAGGCGATCGCCGCCGCCAGCGCCGTCACCGGCATCGGGTTCTGCAGGTAGGCCTGCAGCTTCGCCAGCAGATCGGGCCGGCCGATCGCCGCGCCGCAGCGGATGCCGGCCATGCCGTAGACCTTGGAGAAGGTGCGCAGCACGATCAGGTCCTTGCCCGCGGCGACCTGGTCGAGGACGTCCTGCTCGTCTGAGAGATGAATGTAGGCTTCGTCCACCAGCAGGATCGAGCCGGCAGGCTTGTTGGCGAGCGCCCAGAGAATGTCGTCGCGCGGCGTGACCGTGCCGGTCGGGTTGTTGGGATTGCAGATGTAGATCACGCCGGCGTGGCTGTCGGCGGCGATCATGGCTTTCACGTCGTGGGCGTAGTCGGAGGTGAGCGGAACCTTGTGAACCGGCGCGCCGGTCACCGCCGCGGCGGCCATCGGCGACTCGTACGAAGGGTCCGCCGCCACCAGGCCCCTGGAGGGCGAAGTGAAGGCGAGCACAGTGTAGTGCAGGGGCTCCGAAGACCCGGCGTAGACGGCGATGTTCTCTGGCTTCAGCCCGTGCTGCGCGGCGAACTTCGCCACGAACGCGTCGTTCAGGTCCTTGCGATCGTAGCGGCCGCCCAGCGGGGCGATGTCGGCGATCGCCTGGCATGCCGCTTTCGAGGGTCCGAGCGGGTTCTCGTTGGCGTTGATCAGCACCGCGTCCGGCGGGATCTCCCCGGTGATCGTGCTGTGGAGCGCGGCGTGGGCGAGGCTCGCCTCGCCCACGATCGGCGCGGCGGCGGCGATGGCGGCCGTCCAGAGGAACGAGCGGCGGCCGAGGGTCGGGGTTTCGTCGGGGGTGTCGGTCACGGCGTTGAAGTCCCTCCTAGAGCCTGATGGGTTCGTATCGAACCCTGAATCAGGCTCTACAGTTTTGATTCTAGAGACGATTCAGCGGTCAGATGATTCCGCCTGACCCCATCGTGCTCTAGACGTCGCGCGGCCACGGCGAGTCTTCCTGCGGGCCCGCCGAACATCGGTCGGCGCCGGATTATTGGCATAGCCTCGCGCAGCGCAAGAAGACTCCTCGCGGCAGGCCGGACCCATGGCCGCGGCGCCCAAGTCGCCGGCAGACGATGCAGCTTGCGCGCGGAACTCAGGGTGTCTTAGGCAGGATCGCGCCATAGTCGGCGCCGGCGCCGAACGTCTGCGGGACCGTCTCGACGTCGGCCTCCTTGCGAACGGCCTTGGCGAACGCCGCGTGGTAGCGCGGGTTCTCCGTGCCCATCCAGCGGTCCCACCAGGTGAAGTAGAGGCCGAAGTTCGAGCTCGGATCGGCGTGGTGCAGATCGTGGTGGGTGGTGGTGGTCAGCCAGTCGAAGATCGGCCGCCCGTCCTCGGTCGCCGGCATCAGCTCGTAGCCGCAGTGCAGCAGCGTGTTGCGGAAGATCTGGTGCAGCACGAAGAGGCCGACCGCCGCCCAGGTTGTGGGGAAGACCATCGGCCAGACCACCGCGAACAGCACCATCAGCGCCGCCTCGCGCAGGTCGAAGCTGTAGGCCGTGAACGGCGAGGGGTTGTGGCTGCGGTGGTGGCGGCGATGCCAGGTCCGGAAGAACCGCGGCAGGTGCATCGCCCGGTGCGCCCAGTAGTAATAGGCGTCGTGGGCCAGCACCATCACCGCCAGGCTGTCCCAGAGCCAGAGCCTGCCCCAATGGTCGGCGGCGTCGGAGAGAGGGTAGAAGCCCAGCCGGTCGAGCAGGATCGTCGCGACGGCCGCGGTCGAGAAGATCGCGATCGATCGCAACGAGACCAGGAATTCGACGATCAGCTGGCGGGTCGGGGGCTCGTCCCTGCGGATCTTGCGGTTGCGCAGCGGCATATGCAGCGCGACCCAGATGATCGCCCAGGTCGCTACGGCGAAGACAGCGTAGCGGCTTGCGTCGATCGAGGCCCGGCGCAACCAGAGGTGCGCTACGTCTGCGAGCCAGGCTTCCACGGGCCTCGTCCGTCTCCTGCCACGAAGGCGTAAGCCTTCCGCGCAGCGACGAAATACGCTCAAAAGGTTCGCCGAGTCTGAACTCGCCGGCAGATTTAAGATGAATCCGGGGGATTTCGTGGTTTACAGGCAGTAACCATAAGCCGCCGCAGCGCTCTAGCCGAGTAACTCAAACCACTGAGATTGTTATCCTGGAGACCCGCACAGCGGAGTCGGCCAGGATCTACTCCCGCCGGCGCCGCAAAGCAGATCCCGGCCCTTTGCGCTGCAGCGCTGCGGCCGGGATGACAAGCGGTAGTGAGATGAAAGCCGAGTCTTGATCCTAGAGCACGATGGGGTGAGGCGGAATCACCTGACCGCTGAGTCGTGCTCTAGAATCAAAGGTGGAGAGCCTGATTCAGGGTTCGGTTCGAACCCATCAGGCCCTAGGCGATCTGCAGACCTTCCATGCCGCCGTCGCGCCACGCCTTGATCAGCGCAAAGAACGCCACCGGCCCCGGCCCGTAGAGGCCGGCGAACAGGCCGTCGGCGCTGCCCGCCTTGCCCTCGCCGTTGTAGTAGCCGGGCGTGCAGGCCTGGCGGAACTCGAGGTTCAGCCGCGCTGTGTCGACGATCGTCTGCACCCAGGCGGCTTCCGCCTCCGCCGTCGGCTCGATGGTCGCGGCCTGGCGCAGGCTCGCCTCGCTGATCACATGGGCGATGTGGTGCGCCTGCTCGTCGAGCAGGTGCGGGAAGTTGGGCGTCAGCGTCGACTGGTTGACGCCCATGTGGAAGCAGTTCGGGAAGCCGTGGCTGTAGAAGCCGTGCAGCGTGCGAAGGCCCTTGGCCCAGTGCTCGCTGAGCGTCAGCCCGCCCCGGCCAACCACCTCGAACCCGGCTCGGCGGGTGTAGGAAGTGCCGACCTCGAAGCCAGTCGCGAAGATGATGCAGTCGACCTCGTACTCCTGGCCGTCCACGACGAGGCCGGTCTCGGTGATCCGCTCGACGCCCTTGCCGCCGGTGTCGACGAGGGTGACGTTCGGGCGGTTGAAGGTCGGCAGGTATTCGTCGTTGAAGGTCGGCCGCTTGCAGAACTGACGGTACCAGGGCTTCAACGCCTCGGCGGTCGCATCGTCCTCGACCGTGTCGTCGACCCGACGGCGGACCTGGTTCATCTTCCGGAAGTCGGCGATCTCCATCGTCGCCTGGATCTCTTCCATCGTCATCGGCTGGCCGCCGCGCACCGCGGCGATCGAGATCAGGTTGCGGATGATGTCGGTCCAGCCGTCGCTGACGAGGTCCTCGTCCTGCACGCCGCCGGAGACGAGGATGTTGAAGTTGTCCATCCGCTGCTTCTGCCAGCCCGGCCCGAGCGATGCGGCCCACTTCGGATCGGTGGGACGGTTGCCGCGGAGGTCGACGGAGGAGGGCGTGCGCTGGAAGACGTAGAGGTGCTTGGCCGCCTTGCCGAGGTGGGGCACGCACTGGATCGCGGTCGCGCCGGTGCCGATGATGGCGACGCGCTTGTCGCCCAGCTTGTCGAGGTTGCCGGTCGAGTCGCCGCCAGTGTAGCCGTAGTCCCAGCGGCTGGTGTGGAACGAGTGGCCCTTGTAGGTCTCGATGCCGGGGATGCCGGGCAGCTTGGGCCGGTTCAGCGGCCCGTTCGACATCACCACGTAGCGCGCCCTTATCGCGTCGTCGCGATTGGTGGTGACAAGCCAGCGCTTCTCGTCCTCGAGCCAGCGGATCTCCCGGATCTCGGTCTGGAAGCAGGCGTCCTTGTAGAGGTCGAAGTGCTCGCCGATGCGGCGTGAGTGGTCGCGGATCTCCTGAGCGAAGCTGTACTTCTCGCGCGGGACGTAGCCGGTCTCTTCCAGCAGCGGCAGGTAGATGTAGGCCTCGATGTCGCACTGGGCGCCCGGATAGCGGTTCCAGTACCAGGTGCCGCCGAAGTCGCCGCCCTTCTCGACGATGCGGATCTTCTCGACGCCGGCTTCGCGCAGCCGCGCCGCGGCGAGGAGCCCGCCGAAGCCGCCGCCGATGACCAGCGCGTCGACCTCGTCGGTCAGCGGCCCGCGCACGATCGGCGCCTCGATGTAAGGGTCGTCGACGTAGTGCTTAAAATCGCCCTTGACCTCGACGTACTGCTCGTTGCCGTCAGCGCGCAGGCGCTTGTCGCGCTCCTGGCGATACTTCTCGCGCAGGGCGTCAGGGTCGAAGTCGAGGTCGGCGGTGTCGAGCGGCATGGGCGTCTCCGAACGAGGCTGCCCAAGTGAACGTCATTCACCCGAGGGAAGACAAGAGCCGGCGCGGCTCAGATGAAGTGCTCGGACAGGTGCAGGCGGCGCAACGACTGGGTTGCGACCATCGCCCGCCAGATCAGCCGCAGGAAGAACAGCAGCGCCAGGAGCAGAATCGCGTCCTGGGCGGTGACCCCCAGGATGTCGCCGCCGCCCCGCATCAGCCGCAGCATCGTCGCCAGCACGATCACGATCACGAAGACGCAGCAGGCCATCAGGATCACGGCCGACACCCAGCTGCGCGTCTTCAAGAGGCTGGCCGAGGCGCCGATCTGGATCAAGGCGTAGGCCACCTGGCCCAGCACGAGCCAGTTCTGTCCGAAGTTCTCGTAGAGCGGCCAGGAGAGGCTGAGGTCGCCGCTCATGAGCGCCTCGGTCACGGCGGCGATCGGCGCGAGGCCGAGCAGCAGCAGCGAGCCGGCGGTCCATGAGACGATCTCGCCCGCCTGTCGCTCGGTGACGATCGGACCCCACCAGAGGTTTGGCGCCTTGCGGGGCGGATCGACCGCGGAATCGGCCATGGACGCGTGCCTCTTTGCGACAACCGGGAGCGCCGCTGCAGTCATCGCGCCAGCCGTCAGTCGAACACGCGGCTCATCGCGCCCGGCGCCTGGGCCAGCGCCCGGTAGATCGCCGCCGGCGGACTGATCGTGACCGGCCAGATCAAGGCCTGGCCGATCGAGGTGATGGCGAGGTAGGCGAGGCGGGGCGGCGCCACCACCGCCGCCACCGAGCTCATGTCCGACGGCGAAACGGCCGCGCTGAGCCCGCCGCCGCCGATCAGCATCGCCGCGATCGCTGCGATTGCGAAAACCAGCAGCGAGACCACGATGCTGAGGCAGAAGGCGATCAGATAGGTCCAGAACAGCGGCCAGAACCGCCCCTTGGTCAGCCCCCAGGAGCCGAACAGATCGACCCGCTGCGTCGCGAACGTCAGCGGCGAGGCGAGCGAGAAGCGGACGCCGACGAACACGAAAATGCAGAGGATCAGCGGCACCAGGATCGCCAGCGTCAGCCCGACCGTCGCGCCCGCCGCCCCGCCGGTGGCGAGGCCCGCGACCACCACCAGCACCGTCCCGACGACCAGGATGCCGAGGTAGATCGCGAAGCCCAGCATCGCATAGAGGACGAAGAGGCCGAGCTGGCGCAGCTCGTCGGCCGCCAGGCGCAGGTAGCCGAACCGCGCCTCGTTCGGGCGCAGCACGGCCCGGTTCATCGCCGCATAGAGCACCGAGTTCAGCACCAGCACCGTCATCAGCAGCACCGCGTAAGTGGGGGCCAACTGGCGGAAGAGGCCCAGCACCTCGGTCGGATCCTGGCCCGACGTGAAGCTGAGCTGCGCCAGCTTGGTGAACGCCGGGCCCGCCGAGTAGGCGACGAAGACGTTGAGAGCGAGCTGCACGACGATCTGCAGCACGCCCCAGATTGCGACCGCCCAGGGCCGCTCCCAGACGATCCGGAAGCCCGTGAACGCGGCGTCCGAGACGGAGAACTCAGCCACCGGCGCTCCTTAGCCCTCGTCGAAGTCGGCGGAGCTTAGGGCCGATTTCGACGCGGCTTGCAAGCAGCCTAGCCGAACAGGTCGAGCTGGTTGGTCGCCTTGGCCGGGACCCTGAAGCGCGCGAGGTCGAGCGGGGCGATCGGCCGGTCGAGGCCGAAGCGCCGGCGGGCGGCGGCGAAGCGCGCGCCGATCAGCTCGGCGATCGGCCCGTCGCCCTTCATCCGCTCGCCCCAGCGCATGTCGTAGTCGCGGCCGCGCCGCATCTGGCGCACGAGGCTCATCACCTTGCCGGCGCGGTCGGGCCGGGCCGCCTCGAGCCACTCGCGGAACAGATCCTTGATCTCGAGCGGCAGGCGCAGGACCACGTAGCCCGCCGATCGCGCGCCGGCTTCAGCGGCCCGCTCGAGCACCGCTTCCAGCTCGTGATCATTGAGCCCCGGGATCACCGGCGCGAACATCACCGTGACCGGACACCCGGCGCCGGCGAGGCCACGGATAGCGGCTATACGCTTCTCCGGCGTCGCCGCCCTGGGCTCCATGGCGCGCGCGAGCTTGCGGTCCAGCGTCGTCACCGAGACCGCGGCCCGCGCCAGTCGCTCGGCGCCCATTGGCCCGATGATGTCGGCGTCGCGCAGGATCAGCGCCGACTTGGTGATGATCGAGAACGGATGACCGAACTGCTGCAGCGTTTCGAGCACGCCGCGGGTGACCCTCAGGCGCCGTTCCTGCGGTTGGTATGGGTCGGTGTTGCCCCCGATGTGGATCGGTCCCGGCTTGTAGCTCGGCCGGGCGAGCTCCCTCGCCAGCAGCCGACCGGCGTCCGGCTTGAAGAAGATCCGGCTCTCGAAGTCGAGCCCGGGCGAGAGGCCGACGTAGGCGTGGCTGGGCCGCGCGTAGCAGTAGATGCAGCCGTGTTCACAACCTCTGTAAGGATTGATGGACCGATCGAAGCCTACATCTGGGCTGTCGTTGCGGGCGATGATAGTTTTCGCCCGCTCAGGCGTCACCTGTGTACGCAATGGTGGCGGATGGATGTCCTCTTCGGTCCAGCCATCGTCAAATGACTCGCGCACGAGACTTTCGAAGCGGCCAGAAACATTTGATTGAGCGCCACGGCCTTTAGGACTGAGGAGCGGTACTGCCATCTGCCGAAGCTAGCCGCCTGGCCAGAACATATCAAGAACATTTGCGGTTGTCCGGGCTTGCTCTAGACAGAAGCAATGATGGATGTGCCGCAACCCTGGCCAGCCAAGCTCACGCGTGAGCAGGCAAAAGGCGCGAAGCAGCGCGAGCGAGATTTCCAGGCGATCGTAAAGGCGCACGGCAAGGCGAGCGGATGGCGCTATGCACGGGCCGACCTGTTCAAGCAGGAGGGCGACTGGTTCGTCAGCAACATGCCGTCCCTCGCCTGGGAGAGGGGAGCTTGGTCCCGTCTTACAGTGAAGCCGATGGCGTTGGACCCGCTGTTCTGGGACATCGTCGGCCTGCCTGAGAACAATCACCTACCGCTGTCGTTCCGCGCGACGGGCGCTTGGGTTCTTCAGCCAAGGTGGCGAGAGGAACTCGTCGGCGTCTCGGAAAGCTCAGTCGTTGAACTCGCCCATCAGACGGTGGCGTGGTCGAACACCCAGGTCGCGGGGTCTGACTGGTCGATCGACGGCATGATCGCGGACCTCGGGTCAGACCGGGAATTGCGATCGCAGCGCCGAGCGCTGGCGATTTGCCTCCATCTGTTGAAGGGCGACCTCGACAAAGCTCAGCACCTCTGCCGTCAGGCTGGCGATCAAAGCTCGCTCGCGGCCGATGGTGGCGGTTTTGGCACCAATCATGCCGATGGCACGCGCTCGACCTTCATTCAGCAGGCGTTGGACTGGACCGCCAAGGAGCGGCGGGAAGGCGCTGCGTGAGACTCCCTGACCGGTGTGTAACTACCCAGTAGATGCAGCCGTGTTCACAACCTCTGTAGGGGTTGATCGAGCGGTCGAAGCCGACGTCGGGGCTGTCGTTGCGGGCGATGATGGTCTTGGCGCGCTCCGGCGTCACCTCGGTGCGCAGCGGCGCCGGCGCATCGTCCTCGCCGGTCCAGCCGTCGTCGAAGGCTTCGCGGACCAGGCTCTCGAACCGGCCCGAGGCGTTCGACTGGGCGCCCCGGCCGCGGGGAACGATGGAAGGCGCGGGCATGGCGGCAGGTTAGCGGCGGGAATAGAACAAATCAAGAACATGGTGCGGGCGTCGCTGTACAGAAGGACCGGTCGCCGCTATGCGGACCTCATGACGACCGCGCCCGACGCCTTGGTGCTCGACTTCCTCGAATGGCTCGCGGCTGGCCCGCGGCCCTACGCCGAGGCGATCGAGGTCTGGCGGACCAGCTGCCCGCGCCTCACGGTCTGGGAAGACGCGGTCGACGAGGGGCTCGTTGTTCGCCGCCGCCGCCCAGGCGGCGCGGCCGTCGTCGAGCTCACGGGTCCGGGCTCCGAGCGTCTGCGAGAGGCGAGAGGTCGCGTCGGCCGGGAACTGGCGTAGGACCGGCGAACCCCGTATCTGCCCACGCGATGATTTCGGTCCTCGTCACCGCGAGCGATGACGGCAAGGCGTTGGCGCGGCTTCTCACCCAGCTCGTGCCGGCGGCCGCCGAGGGGCTCGTGCGCGAGGTGGCCGTGATCGGCGGCGACGAAGCCAGCCGCGCCGTCGCCGAGGAAGCGGGAGCATCGCAGTTCGAGGCGGGGGCCTTCGGCGACGCGCTGAGGCGCGCACGTGGTCCCTGGGTCGCCGGCCTGCCGTTGACGGCGCTCTTCGCGCCGGGCTGGATCGAGCAGCTGACGAGCCATCTCGCCCGGGGCGAGGCGGCGGCGAGGCTGGTCCGGCGCGGCGGTTTCGCCTTGGTCAGCGGCCCGGAGGGTTGGCTGGTCCCCAAGCGCCTGGCCGGCTCAGCCGTTGCGGTGGAGCAGGATCTCCAGCGACTGGCGCGGCGCGGAGGCCGGGCCCTGCGCATTCTGGACCGGCCCTGAGGTCGCCGCCGGCTGGTCGAGGCGCGCGTCCACGTTGATCAGGTCGGACGCGGCCGCGTCGAGCGTCTTCGCCGGCGCCCCGAACTGGCGACGATAGCTCCAGTAGGCGGCGACCACCTTCTTCACGTAGGCGCGGGTTTCGGCGAACGGCACGCTCTCGATCACGAGCAGGCTGTCGGCGCTCGGACCCAGCATGTTCTCGGTGCGCACCAGGGTGGTCGGGCCGCCGTTGTAGGCGGCGATCGTGCGCAGGAGGTCGTGATTGCCTGCGTTCTCCTCGAGCCAGCGGATGTAGGCCTGGCCGAGCTGCAGGTTGGTCCCGGTGTCGAAGAGGTGGATCGGGTCGGACGTCAGGCTCGCGTCGCCCGCCACGCTGGCGGCCGAGGGCGGCATCAGCTGCATCAGCCCGACCGCGCCGACCGGCGAGACGGCGAGGCTGTTGAACCGGCTCTCCTGCCAGACCACGGCGTAGACCAGAGCCTTGTCGATCGTGAACCCGCCCACCGGCGCGAGGTCCGGGGTCGGGTACGCGACATGCTGCCCGCTCACCGGCGCCGAGGCCCTGAGCACGATCTCGCCCGTCGGCGGCCGCGTCGGGCCAAGCTCGAACATCAGGTTCATCCAGAGAGCGCGGGTGGCGTCGTCCTGAGCCTCGGCGAAGCCGGCGCGCAGCTCGGCGCCGGCCTCGGCCCCGCGGGCGAGCTGGGCGAGGGCGATGGCGCGATGGGCGCGCGGATCGGTCCGCGCCAGTTGGTCGAGCGGCGTATCCGCAGGGGCCCCGGCAGCCGCCAGCGGCGTGGCGACCTGGCCGGCGCTGGCGGCGTCGATCAGGCGGCCGAGCGGATCGTCGCTCAGCTCCAGCTTCCGCTTGGCGATCATGCCGTAGAACGTGTCGGGCTCGGCGGCGGCGATCTTCAGAAGCGCGCTCGCCCGGTCGGGCAGACCGGCGGCGACGGCGCTGCGCGCGGCCCAGAACCCGCCAGCGGCGCGCACAGCGTCGTCCTCGGCGTCATTGGCCGCCAGCGTCTCGAACGAGACCATGGCGTCGGCGTACTGGCCAAGCCGGTACGCCGCGAGGCCGGCGATCCAGGCGTCGCCGCCAGCGCGGGCCAGCTCGAGGCCGCGACGGACGTCGCCGTTGAAGTAAGCCTCGCGCGCCGGTCGCGACTGCGGGGCGGGCCGCATTCGGATCGCGATGTCGTTGGAGAGCGCGGTCGTGGCGGCGGGGGGCGGCAGAGCGTCGGCCGGATGTAGCTTCAGCGCCAGCTCGTAGAGCTGGGTCGCGCCCGGCAGGTCGCCGAACGCTTTCAGCCAACGGTTCAGCTCGTCGTAGCTGGCGTTGCGGGCTCTGGCGTGAGTGATCTCGACGTACTGGACGTGACCGGTCAGGCAAGGGTCGGTGACCTGTGCGACCGCCTGCTCGGCGGCCGCGGCATCGCCGCGCTCGGCGGCGCTGAACGCGGTCGCATAGAGCGCGACGTCGTGCGGGGTGAGGGCGGCGAGCGGGGCGGCTCTCGCGGGCAGGGCGCAGGTCAGGGCCAGTAGAGCCGCCGCCGCGATGGTTCGCCGTGCCGCCATGCCCCTTCCTTTCACGCCGCGCGGCCGAGGCCGCGGCGATCCCTGCGCTGTCAAACCCAATGGCCCGCATCGGACGGACGGTGGTTCGTGCGTTCGCTGAATCGGGCCGAGAATCAAGAGCTTCGCACACCGAGCGGCCGCCGGCCTCAGCGCCGACTCCGCCTTAAGATGCGCCAGGAGGCTTAACGTTACGTAGGCCGCGCGGGGCGATCAAGCCTCTCGACCAGGCGCAGCAGATCTTCCCAGGCCTTCTTCTTCGCCGCGGGCTGGCGCAGCAGGAAAGCCGGGTGCAGCGTCGGCAGCACCGGCAGCTCGACCTGGCCGTCTTCCGAGCGCCATTCGAACCAGCGGCCGCGCAGCGAGAGGATCCCTTCGCTCGTCCGCAGCATGTGCTTGGCGGAGGCGCCGCCGGCCAGCATCAGGATCCGCGGCTTCACGAGGGCGATGGCGCGCTCGACGAACGGCGCGCAAGCGGTCTGCTCGGCCGGCGAGGGCGTGCGATTGCCCGGCGGGCGCCAGAAGACGGTGTTGGTGATGAAGACCCGGCCTTCGAGCCCGGCGGCCGCCAGCATCTTGTCGAGCAGTTTGCCGGCTCGGCCCACGAAGGGCGCGCCCTGCAGGTCCTCCTCGGCGCCCGGCCCCTCGCCGATCACCATCACCGGCGCGTCGACAGCGCCGCGATAGAACACCGACTGCCTCGCGCCCTGCCGCTTCAGCTCGCAGCCGTCGAACGCGGCGATCGCATCGGCGAGCTCCTTAAGGTCGCTGGCCGCCGAGGCCGCCGCCTTCGCCATCGCGACGGCCCCGGCGTCAACCGCCTCGGCGCCGAGCGCGGGAGCGGTCTTCAGCGGACGCGGCGGCGCGAGGGACGTCGGGGCTGGCTTCGGCTTCAGCGCCTCCAGCCCCTGCGCCATCCGGTCGACGGGCGCGTCCGCCATCGCGACGTCGACCCCGGCCTCGGCCCAGAAGGCGAGCAGGCTTTCGGCGGCGCGGAGGTCGGGCATCGGCACGGCATAGCGCGCGATCACGGCAGGGGCGAGTACGGCGGCATGATATCGACCATCTCGATTTCACTTCGTCTTCGAATTCAGTTTTCGGCAATCGCTGCGACCGCTACCTCGCGGGCGTCAAGGAAAGGAGACGAGATGATGCACGACATCCCGAACGACGCGGATCTGCGCCGGCTCGCCGAGCGGCGAGTCGACGCGAAGGCCGGATTCTGGATCCACGCGGCGATCTTCGTCGTCGTCAACGCGGGCATGGCTCTCGGCAATCCCGCGACGCCGACAAGCCCCTGGTTCCTCTGGTCGGCCGGCTGCTGGGGCCTGGCGCTCATCGCGCAAGGGGTCGCGGTCCATCTGCCGCTGCGCGACCTGCGACGCCGGGCCGTCGAGGCCGAGCTGGCGCGACTTCGGGCCGCTGCCGGGCGCTAACCGGCCCGGACCGCCGTAAGGTCGTGCGCGGCCGCCTGCATCATGAAGCCGGCGTCAGAGCCCAGCGTCACGAAGTCGAACCCGGCGGCGAGGCGCTTCTGGGCATAGGCCAGGCTGCTGCAATGGATGCCGGCCGGGACCTCGTGGCGCTTGCACGACTCCAGAATCTGGCCGACCGCCGCCAGGTGCCGCGGCTCCTCGGTGTCGCCCCGCGGCGGCAGCCCGATGGAGAGCGCCAGGTCCGACGGGCCGACGTAGACGCCGCCGAGATGCGGCGTCGTCAGGATGGCCTCGAGGTTGTCGATCGCCTGCTGCGTCTCGATCATGACGATGCAGGCGATCTCGCCGTTGGCCTCGGCGGCGTAGTTGCGTCCGCCGTAGAGGGCCGCGCGGGTCGGGCCGAACGAGCGGGTCCCGTCGGGCGG
Source organism: Caulobacteraceae bacterium (assembly GCA_035541575.1). Lineage (GTDB taxonomy): Bacteria > Pseudomonadota > Alphaproteobacteria > Caulobacterales > Caulobacteraceae > Acaudatibacter. The sequence continues at coordinate 19,174 of DATKMZ010000101.1, forward strand.
ATAGAGACAGGCCGAGACCGCCGCGGCGGCCTGCTCGGGCGTGTTCACCAGCGGCACGATCACGCCCATCGCGCCGGCGTCGAGCGCCTTGTTGATCTCCGGCAGGTTGTTGCCGCTGACCCGCACCAGCGGCGTCGTCTCGGTGGTCGAGATCGCCGGCAACATGCGCAACAGGTCGCTGTAGTCGACGAGGCCGTGCTGCATGTCGACGACCAGCCAGTCGAAACCGGCGTTCGCCATCAGCTCGGCGGTGTGGACGTTGGCGAGCGAGAGCCAGCCGCCGACCGAGGGTTCGTTGCGTCGCCACTTCGCCAGGGCCAGGTTCTTGCGCATGACGCAACGCCCTAGCTCACGGCCGGCGAAAGTCAAACCCGCCCTTGACCCGCCCGTCCCCCGCTTCGATTAAAGCCCGGACTTTCTGGAACGGATCGGGCAGGGGACCTGGCGCCATGAGCGAAGACGTCGAGCGGGAGTCGATGGACTACGACGTGGTCGTCGTCGGCGCGGGCCCGGCCGGCCTTGCCGCCGCGATCCGGCTCAAGCAGCTGGCCGCCGACGCCGGCTCGGAGATCTCGGTCGCCGTGCTCGAAAAGGGTTCGGAGGTCGGTGCGCACATCCTCTCCGGCGCGGTGATCGATCCGAAGGGCCTGGCCGAGCTCTTCCCCGACTGGAAGGAGAAGGGCGCGCCGCTGGAGACGCCGGTCGCCAAAGACCGCTTCATGCTGCTGGGTCCGCAGGGCGACATCACCATCCCGATGTTCGGCTTCCCCCCCCTGATGCACAACCACGGGGCCTACATCGCCTCGCTGGCCAACGTCTGCCGCTGGCTGGGCGCCCAGGCCGAGGAACTGGGCGTCGAGATCTATCCCGGATTCGCCGCCTCGGACCTCACGTTCCGCGAGGATGGCTCGGTGAGAGGGGTCGTTGTCGGCGTCGTCGGCGTCGGCAAGAACGGCGAGAAGAAGCCCGATTACCAGCCCGGCATGGAGATCAACGGCAAGTACGTCTTCATCGCCGAGGGCGTGCGCGGCTCCTTGGCCAAGGTGATCCAGGCCAAGTACGGCCTGACCGAAGGGCGCGAGCCGCAGAAATTCGGCATCGGACTGAAGGAGCTGTGGCAGGTGCCCGACGACGTGTTCGAGCCGGGCCTCGTGCAGCACACCGCGGGCTGGCCGCTCGACGACAAGACCGGCGGCGGCAGCTTCATGTACCACTTCGGCGACCACTACGTGGCGCTCGGGTTCGTGGTGCACCTCAACTACAAGAACCCGTGGCTCTCGCCGTTCGACGAGTTCCAGCGGCTGAAGCACCATCCGGCGATCAGCCGCTACCTGAAAGGCGGCAAGCGGATCGCCTACGGGGCGCGGGCGATCACCGAGGGCGGCTGGCAGTCGATTCCCAAGCTGGCGTTCCCCGGCGGGGCGCTGATCGGCTGCTCGGCCGGGTTCGTGAACGTGCCGCGGATCAAGGGCAGCCACAACGCGATCAAGACCGGCATGCTGGCGGCGGAGGCGGCGTTTGAGGCAATCGGGGCGGGCCGCGAGGGCGACACGTTGGCCGAGTACGAGACCACGTTCGCCGGCTCCTGGGTCGCCAAGGAACTGCGCACCGTGCGCAACGCCAAGCCGCTATGGTCGCGGTACGGCACCCTGATTGGCTCGGG
>DATKMZ010000102.1:0-33759 GCA_035541575.1 Caulobacteraceae bacterium
CGCCGGCTTCCGAACGCCCCGCCCCCGCGGCGCGCGCTCTGCTGATCGACCGGGCGCTGCGCTCCGGGCAGTCGGTGTTCTTCGAGGACGGCGACGTGACGATCGTCGGGACGGTCGCGTCCGGGGCGGAAGTGGTCGCCGGCGGGTCGATCCACGTCTACGGCGCGCTCCGCGGCCGGGCCATCGCCGGCGTCGCCACCGGCGAGGCGGCGCGCATCTTCTGCCGCCGGCTGGAAGCGGAGCTGGTCGCGGTCGCAGGCTTCTACCGGACCGCCGACGACTGGGGCGCGGGCCTGCACGGCCGCGCGGCGCAGATCCGGTGCGAGAAAAAGGCGCTGCGGCTCGCGGCGCTGGAATGACAGGGGCTCTGGCTGCGATGGAAGGTGGTTGCATGGCGAAGGTGCTGGTCGTGACGTCCGGCAAGGGCGGGGTGGGCAAGACCACGACGTCGGCCGCGCTGGGCGCCGCCCTGGCGCAGACCGGCCAGCGGGTCGCCCTGGTCGACTTCGACGTCGGCCTGCGCAACCTCGACCTGATCCTGGGCGCCGAGCGCCGCGTGGTGTTCGATCTCGTCAACGTGATCCACGGCGACGCCAAGCTCGCGCAGGCGCTGATCCGCGACCGTCGGCTGGCGACGCTCTCGCTGCTCGCCGCCTCGCAGACGCGCGACAAGGATGCGCTGACCCACGACGGCGTCGCCCAGGTGATCCACGACCTGCGCGGCGCGTTCGACTGGATCGTCTGCGACAGCCCGGCCGGGATCGAGAAGGGCGCGCTGCTGGCGATGCGCTTCGCCGACATCGCGGTGGTGGTCGCCAACCCGGAGATCTCGTCGGTGCGTGACTCCGACCGGATCATCGGGCTGCTGGATTCCAGGACCTGCCGCGCCGAGCGGGGCGAGCCGCTCGAGAAGCGCCTGCTGGTCACGCGGTTCGACCCGGCGCGCGCCAGCCGCGGCGAGATGATGAGCATCGACGACGTGCTCGAGATCCTGGCGATCCCGCTCCTGGGCATCGTGCCCGAGAGCCCGGACGTGCTCACCGCGTCGAACCTCGGCTGCCCGGTCACGCTGCACAATCCGGCCTCGGCGCCGGCCCGCGCCTACGCCGAGGCCGCGCGACGCCTGCTGGGCGAGGACCTGCCGATCACCCTGCCGGCGGAGCGGCGCGGCCTCATGAGCCGCCTGTTCGGCCGGAAGGCGGCGGCATGAATTTCATCGGCCTCTTCGCCCGCAGCCGCTCGGCCTCCGCGGCCCGCGAACGGCTGCAGATACTGCTGGCGCACGAGCGTGCGTCGGCCCAGCGCGGCGATCTCGTCGCCGTGCTGCAGCAGGAGATCCTCGCGGTCATCGCGCGGCACGTGGCGATCGACCGCGACAAGGTCGTCGTGCGGCTCGATCCCGGCGCCGAGGTCTCGACGCTGGCGATCGATATCGAGGTTCCGCGGGGCGCCCGGACGGCGCACTGAGTCGCCCAAACGAATCGAAGGTAAACGCATCGTTAACCACGCTGCGCGACACTTCGAACCAGCTCGGGGGAGCGCCTCAGAAGGAGCGCCGCCCATGCCCTACGACAGCCTCGCCTTCGAACCGCAGCCCGCTCCCGTGCGCCGCAAGCCGCCGGCTGCGAGCCCCGCGCGGGCCGGCTTCCTGGAGACCCTGGCGGCCTTCTTCGTCAACGACCTGGCCATCGACCTCGGCACCGCCAACACCCTGATCTACATGAAGGGCCAGGGGATCGTGCTGAACGAGCCCTCGGTGGTGGCCCTGCGCCGCGTCGGCGGGCGCAAGGAGGTGCACGCGGTCGGCCTCGAGGCCAAGCGCATGCTCGGCCGCACTCACGGCCGCATCGAAGCCCTGCGCCCCCTGCGCGACGGCGTGATCGCCGACTTCGAGGTCGCCGAGGCGATGATCAAGCATTTCATCCGCAAGGTGCGCCGGCGCGGGCTCACCAATCCGCGCATCGTCGTCTGCGTGCCATCCGGCGCGACCGCGGTGGAGCGGCGGGCGATCAGCGACTCGTGTCTCAACGCCGGGGCCCGGCGCGTCGACCTGATCGACGAGCCGATGGCCGCGGCGATCGGCGTGGGGCTCGCGATCCGCGCGCCGGTCGGCTCGATGGTGGTCGATATCGGCGGCGGCACGACCGAGGTGGCCGTGCTGGCGCTCTCCGGCGTCGTCTACGCCAAGTCGATCCGCGTCGGCGGCGACAAGATGGACGAGGCGATCGTGGGACACCTGCGCCGGGCGCACAACCTGATGATCGGTGAGATCACCGCCGAGCGGATCAAGAAGGAGATCGGCGCCGCGCAGACTTCGAAGGAGAGCGAAAGGCTCGTGATCGGCGTGCGCGGCCGGGACATCCGTCGCGGCGTGCCCTCCGAGGTCAACGTGACCCAGACCCAGATCGCCGATGCGGTCGCCGAGCCGGTCGCCCAGATCATCGGCGCGGTGCGGTTGGCGCTGGAAGCCGCGCCGCCGGAGCTGGCGGCCGATATCGCCGACGCCGGCATCGTCATCACCGGCGGCGGCGCGCTGCTGCGCGGCCTCGACCGCGAGATCCGCGACCAGACCGGCCTGCCGGTCACGATCCCGCCCGATCCGCTCGCCTGCGTCGCGCTCGGCTGCGGCATGGTGCTCGAGCACCCCGGCTGGGCGCGCGAGGTGCTGCACTGACCGGCCCCCGGGAGCGGACGAGCGCTCCCGGGGCAGGCCGTCCGCTTAGCGGATGGCGTTGCCGGCGGTCGAGAGCGTGGTGTTCAGGTTGCTCCCGAGGGTCGTCACCGCGCCGATGATCACCACCGCGATCAGCGCCACGATCAGACCATACTCGATGGCCGTGGCCCCCGAGTCGTCCTTGATCAGTCTACGAACAAACTCTTGCATGGTCGTCATCCTTCCTTGTGGTTCGGCGAAATCTCACCGAAGCAGCCTTGTGTTCAACAACGGTACACTACTCGAAAACTCGAAGAATGCAATGCAATGTACGCGCCATTTACTTGGCGTTTACCAAGTTTGACGCCGATCCAATATTTGTGAGATCTGCCTAGTGACCGCCTCGGAGCGGAATCGACAGCTGCCCTGCAGCGTTCCGGATGGTCAGCGCCCCGGCGGCCAGACTGTAGCCGGGGCCTGACACGGCGCCGGCCGCCTTTGGCAACATCACCGTCACGTTCTGAAGCGCCTCGGGAGCGTCGACCTCGAGCGACGGGCCCGCCGGGCCGTCGATCAGGTCGAAGTCCGCCCGGTCGCGCGCACGCCACCAGGCGCCGAACTCGTCGAGATCGGGCATCCAGGCGCGATCCTTCCAGGCCGCGATCAGCTCCCGTTCGAACGCCAACTTGTGATCCAGCACGTCCGGGTGGATCAGGATCACCACCAGCCCGTGGCGCGCCGCGATCCTGGCGATGACGTCGCTTTCCATCTGGAACCGGTCGCCGAGGCGCGGCTTCTCTTCGTCCTCGATCGTGACCGGGAACTCGTAGAGCGGCACGAGAGCGGCGCCGGCGCGCGAGAACGTCATCTGGTGCGGCAGGTGAGTCAGACAGGAGTCGGCGGTCACCGACGAGGACCAGGCGTACCCGGTCGCCTGCAGCACCTCCGGGAGCTGGAACGGATACGAAAGGTGCCCGGGCCGGAACGACGTCACCCGGATACCCGCCAGGCGCTCGAGCAGGAACTTCGAGACCCGCGTCTCGCCGAACAGGTCGCCGCCGCTGGCGGTGGTCGGCGTGTCGACGAACGGGCGATAGCCCGGGTACGCCTCGCGCCCGTCGCCGAGCGGGAAGTCCTTGAAGGCGCGCGCGTGAGCCACGGTGTGGCTCGCGACCTCCATGCCGCCGTCCTGCAGCGCGCGCACCAGCGGCGCGGTCCGCCGCGTGAGGAACACATCGTCGTTGTAGTCGCGGATGTACTTCGTCTGCATGAAGTACGTCGCCTTGATCCCCGACGCGCGCTCGAGCTCGGCGTAGGCGGCCGAGTTGACGACCGAGCGGGTGTAGTCGATGTCGTGGGTCAGCACGATGCTGACCTCGCGGCCCGGAGGAACGGTGTCGACCAGCCAGGGCTCGGGCTCGTTGGCGACGTAAAAGTCGCTCACCCAGCGGACGAGGACGTCGAGGCTGGGCTCGTACCGGTTGACGTAGGCGCGCGCCACGGCCTCGTCGCGGCCGTCGATCGCGCGGGTCGCAACGGCGCCGAGATCGACACCCATCAGGCAGGCCTGTCCGCCTTCCGTGCGGCAGGTCACCGCCGCGCCGCCGTCGTCGTATCTGGCGAGCACCCGCGCATCGGTCGTCTGATAGGCGATCGAGCCAAGCTCAGCTTCCGTGCCGCTGCGGCTGAAGCGCGTCGTCTGCTCCTCCGGCGGGCCGGCCGATCCTTCCCAGCGCAGCGTCTCGCGGGACCTCGAGGGCACGGCGTTCGCAACGCCGAACACGGGGCCGAGCCCGCCACCCTCAAGGTCGAAGCCGAGCACCGCGCCTCCGCCGCGCACGTGCTCGGCGAGTCCGCGCAAGGCGTCAGGCGGCAAGGTCCTGCCCGACACGATCGGGTAGACCAGCACGACCTTGTGGGCGAGCGCGCGCCGGTAGTCCTGCGTGATCGTGAAGGGCACGCCTTCCGCCTTGAAGGCGCGCGCCAAGCCGAGCCAGTTCGAAGACGTATCCGTGACCAGCACGGCCAGACGGTGCGGGCCGCCGCGGTCGTAGTCCGAGATCGCGGCCGCGGGCGGACGCACGATCACCGACCGACCCGGCGGTCCCTCGACGCCCTCGAAGCTGTAGAAGGCGTTCGCCTGCTTGAGCCAGAGGCCGACCGCGGCCGCCGCCAGAGCGATGAGCGCGACGCCCGCGGCCACAAGCGCAGGGAGACGCGCGCGGGTCATGCCCCCTTGAAGCCCTTGCGCGTCATCTCACCCCAGCTCGTCGCGCCGCGGAACCAGTCGAGCGTGCCGCGCAGGCGCCAGAGCTGATTGAGCTGCCGGTAGCCGAAGTTCTCCAGGATCGCGGCGCCCGTCAGGATGAGCAGGTCCCGCGCCCGAGGGAAGCGGTGCAGCTCGGATTCCTCCAGCGCCAGCGCGCCGACGCTGAGGGCGACGCCGAAGGCGAAGGTGACGGCCAGGAACGCCAGCAGATAGTCCGTGGAGAGCACGCCCAGCGACCACCAGATCGGGATCAGAACGTAGCCCATCAGCTCCGTGGGCGGGCCGAGCACGTCGGAGAGCACGATCCAGCCGAAGCCCACCACGCCGACCGCGCCGTAGCGGGGATTGAACGCCATCTCCTTGTGGCGGTCGAACGTCTCCAACGACCCACGATGCCAGCGGGCGCGCTGGCGGGCGAGCATGCCGAGCGTCTCCGGCGCCTCGGTCCAGCAGACCGGCTCGGGGACGAACGCGATCGTGTAGGGCTTGCGGGCCTCCCGGAAGTGACGATGCAGGCGGACGACGAGCTCCATGTCCTCGCCGACCGTGCCCTGGGCGTAGCCGCCGACCTCGAGCACGGCGCTGCGCCGGAAGAGGCCGAAAGCGCCCGAGATGATCGTCAGCGCGCCGATCTGGCTCCAGGCCAGACGCGCCATCAGGAACGCGCGCAGGTATTCCACGGTCTGCATCAGCGCCAGCAGGTTGCGCGGCGCCCCGATCCTGATGATCCGCCCGTCGGCGATCGTGCAGCCGTTGGCGACGCGGATCGTGCCGCCGACGGCGATGACGCGCTGCGGGTCCTCCAGGAACGGCTGCACGGCGCGCAGCAGCGAATCCGGCTCGAGCAGCGAGTCGGCGTCCATCGAGCAGACCACCGGCGCGGTCGCCAGGTTGAGACCGGCGTTCAGCGCGTCGGCCTTGCCGCCGTTCTCCTTGTCGATCACCAGCAGCCGCGGATGCAGTTTCGAGGCGTAGAGGCCACGGATCGGCCGATGCGAGACCACGAGCTCGTAGTCGCGCGAGCGCGTCAGTTCGAGCGAGAAGGTGTCGATCAGGATCTGCAGCGTCTCGTCGGTCGAGCCGTCGTTGATGACGATGATCTCGAACTCCGGGTAGCGGATCGAGAGCAGCGAGCGCACGCTCTCGGCGACCGTGAGCGCCTCGTTGTAGGCCGGGGCGAGCAGGGCTATCGGCGGCGCGGCCTTGGCGTAGCGCTGCCAGAACGAGCCGGAATCGGCCTCGGGCGGCGTGCGCACCATCGCCGCCCCGGCGACGACGAGCTGGCCCAGGTGCACCAGGTTCTGCGCCAGCCCGCACAGGATCACGAACACCGCGAAGATCGTCGCGACGCCGGCGGTGAGTTGCCAGAGGTAGAACGCGATCACGGCGCCGCCCGCGCCGCCGATGGCGGCGGCGACGCACTCGCGGCCGGCGTGCGGAGTTGCCGCGCGGCGCGCTTGGCGAATTCCTTCAGCTTGGCGACGTCATCGTGCGCCAGGGACATCAGGGTCTGCCCGGCGCGATGGCGCACCCACCACACCTCGTCCTCGGCGCAGGCCATGACCTGGGCGAAGAAGTCGATCAGGCCCAGGCGCCGGACGCACTCGATCGCCTTCAGCCGCACGCGCCAGTCCGGGTCAGCGAGGCCGTCCGCCACGACGGTCTGGGCGCCCGGGTGGCCGAGCGCGCTGAGGGCGGCGAAGGCGCCGGCCCGGATTTCCGGGTCGGGCGAGCTGGCCGCGTCACGCAGCGGCGCGAGCGCGCGGGCGTCGCCGGTCGCGCCCAGCGCCTGCAACACCATGATCCTGACGTGCCGCGGCAGGTCCTCCCGGTCGAGCGCGACGATCGCCGCGGTGATCTGCGAAGGCGTCGCCCGCTGCAGCAGGTCCGAGAACAGCAGCGAGGCCCGCTCGGAGCCGCGCGCGACGCCGTCCAGCATCTCGTCAACGGGCGGCGCGCGGCCCAGCTCGATCGCGGTGCGCAGCGCCGAGACGCGCACCCGCATGGCCCCGTCCCGCGAGGCTTCGTGCAAGGCTTCGTAGGTCTCCTCGCTCGGGAAGAAGACCAGCGCCTCGGCCGCCAGAACGCGGTGGTTGGTCCAGCCGCGGCGCAGGAGCCGGCGCAAGGTCGCGTCGACCTTCAGCGCCTGCAGGGCCTTCATCAGGCGCGTTCGCTCAGCCCCTTTCACGAGCCCCGCCAGGTCGCGCACGACCTCGGCCATCAGCACAGCGTCGCCTTCCAGGCCGGCCAGATCGACCGAATCGCCGGTCAGTCCGCCGATGTGGTGAACCAGCTCCGGCAGGACGATCGCCCGACGCGCTGCGCGGCGCTCCCGCCCTTGCTTGCGCACGACGCGGGCGCTGATCAGCGCGACCATCGTCGCCAGCGAGAAGGTCATCAGGCCGACCGCCAGGGTCCAGAGGAACGCCAGCGGCGACATCAGAACTTCGCCGTCGCGCCGAGGGCGAACTCGACCCGGTCGTAGCTGTGCTCGCGCGCCTCGTTGGTGACGGTGGCGTGCAGGATCGCCTGGTCGCTCAGCGTCAGGTTGGCGCCGACGGCGACGGCGCGGACGCGGACCGTGGTCCCGGTCTCGGTGTCGGCCGCGTCCGTGTACGAGGCCGACGCGTCCCAACGCCCGTTGAAGCGCCAGGCTGCGCTGGTCGAGAATCCGGCCAGGTAACGGTCCATCTCGTCGTGCGTGCCGATGAAGCGCGCGCCGATCTTGCCGGCGTCCCCGAAGAGGTAGCGGTCGACGCCGACGCTGACGTTCTCCACGTCGCCGGCGACGTAACGCGAGAAGCTCGCGTCGCCGGCCAGCCGCCACTGGGAGTGGGCCTCGGGGGCCATCGTCAGGTCGGTTCTGACCGCAAACTTTGGCCTGAACGTCGGATCGAGCGATCCGCCCAGCGCGAGCGACCACTCGCCTTGCGACCACCCCCTGTCGTAGGCGCCCTCGACGTACGTCTCGCTGATGTTGAAACGCCGCAGCGTCTGCACCGTGGCCGTGACCGCCGACCGCGGATCGACCTTGCGCGAGAGCGAGATGTCGTTCTCCCACCACTCGGGCAGCCCCATCGAGAGCTGGCTGTAGGCGAGGTTCTCGTCGATCCGCCAAAGGGCTGGCCCCCTGGCATGCTCGATCTTGGCGACGAGCGCCTTGGTCTCGCCGTCGCCAGGGTGGCGAAGGACATCGTCGCCGAGCGCCGCCTTCGCGCCGGCGATGTCGCCGCGCGCCCAGAGCAGTTCGGCGAGCGCCACCTGAGCGTCCTTGTAGGCCGGCGCGAGCTTCAGCACCTCGCGAAACGCCGCCTCGGCCTCGTCGCCGCGCCCGGAGGCGCGCAGTGCGAACCCCAGCTGCAGCCGCGCGTCGACGTCGGCGGGGTTGTTCGCGAGCAACGTCCCGAGGTCGGCGATGGCGGCCGCCGTGGCGCCGGCCAGCCGTTCCTTCACCGCTCGGGCATAGACCGCGTCGCGGTCGACCGGGGCCGGCGCGGCCGCCTGGCAGACGATGGCGGGCGGTGAGGCCAGCATCTCATGCGGCCCGGCGGCGGTCGGCGAGCACCCGCGCGACACGGGTCAGGAAGTCGGCGGGCATGAACGGCTTCACCACGTAGTCGGCTGCGCCAAGCTTCAGCGCCTCCAGGATGTCGGCGTCCTGCTCGCGAGAGGTCACCATGATCACGGGGATCTTCCGCAGGCGCTCGTCGGCCTGGGCCCGGCGCATGACCTCGAGCCCGTCCATCACCGGCATCATGACGTCGAGGACCACCAGCCACGGGGCCTCGGTTTCCATGAGCGAGATCGCCTCGCGCCCGTCCTGGGCGCAGATCACGCGGAAGCCGGCGCTGGCGAGGCAATGCCGCAGCAGCTGCGCCGAGACGGCGTGGTCGTCCGCGATCAAGACGGTCGGCGCCGCCATGCCCTGCCCCAGAACGCCGCCGCGCTGGCGGCTCCCGCACCGCAAAGTTAGCGGCTAGTTGTCAAATCTAGGTTAGCGGCGGGTTGCTGGCGGCGGCGGGCGGGTGCGCGAAGAGGTCGCATGTCGAGCGGCCGATATCGCCCAAGCTTTGACTCGCTCTACCGCTGTGTTCTTGTTCGCAAGTCTCGCTGCGATTGACGCGTTTCCGGTCCTGCGACCCGCAATCTACCGGCCGATACGGTTCCGGACTCGCGCAGGGTGATCAGTTCAGCGTCAGGCCGTAGAGCTCGGCGACGTTGTCGTGGCAGATCCAGTTGCGCTCGATCTCGCTCATGTCGCGCGTGTGCTCGTCGAGCAGGGCCTGAGAGTTGGGCCAGGTCGAATCCGAGTGCGGGAAGTCGCTGGCCCACATCAGGCGGCGCACGTTGGCGAGGTCACGGGTCTTGAACGCCACCCAGTCGTCCTGGAACGTCATGTAGACGTGCTCACGGAAGTAGTCGCTCGGCATGCGCTCCAGCGGCGGCGCCTTCATCCAGTAGCGGTGCCGCTCGTAGGCGTGGTCCATGCGGTACATGTAGTGGGGCGCCCAGCCGGCGTCGGCCTCGACGCAGACGATCTTCAGCCCGGGATGGCGGTCGAACACACCGCCGAATATCAGCGTGCCGATGATGTCCTGATTGCCGCGGATGATGGAAAGGAAGCTGTTGATCCGTGGGCCGCGCGGGTTCTGCGCCAGCGCGCCGGCCTTGGTGGTGAGGATGTGGAACGAGAGCGGCAGGCCGAGCTCGACCGCAGTCGCCCAGACTGGGTCGTAGAGCTTGCTGTCGTAGTCCTCGACCGCAGGGTCGCCCGGCATCATCACGCCTTTGAAGCCGGCCGCCTTGGCCGCTTTCAACTCGGCGACGCCGTCCTCGGGCGTGCGCATCGAGACTTGCGCGAGACCGTGCAGGCGGTGCGGGGCCTCGGAGCAATACTCGGCGAGCCAGCGGTTGTAGGCTTCGAAGCAGGCCTTCTTGAAGTCGAAGTCGGGGTGGTTGCAGAGCAGCATCCCGACCGTCGGATAGATCAGCTCGGCGGCGACGCCGTCGCGGTCCTGGTCGGCGAGGCGGTATTTCGGGTCCCAGCCGCTGCGCCAGAGGTCCTTGAACGCGACGCCCCCGGTCGTGATGTCCTTCGGATCCTTGCCCGCCGCGGCCAGCAGGCCCAGCGGCACCGGCGTCGCCATCCCCTCGATCACGAACGCGTCGCCGACGCCCTCCAGTTCCTGGATGCGAGGGGCGCGGTCGCGGAACGTCGGGTCGATGTAGTCGACGTAGGTGTTCGGCGGCTCGGTGATGTGGGAGTCGGCCGAGATGGGTTTGCGGATCATGCTCACTATCCTCCCGCCCGCGTCGTCCCCGCGGGTTCGCCAGGATTCCTACGCCCAATCCGCCGGAACGCCAGCATGACCCGCGGTCAGGGGCGCGGCGACCGCCGGAGGCCGAGGGCGCTGGCGATCGCCCAGTATTGGTGCAATCGTCTCCCGTCAGACATCCGACCGGGAACACGCCATGCCCTACGCCTCCGGCCGCGTCATTCATGACGCAGACAGCCACCTGATGGAGCCCGCGGACTGGCTCGTCGCCTTCGCCGACGAGCCTTACAAGGAACGGCTGATGCGCCGCGAGGCGCCGTCGACCCGCCCGCCGGTCACGCCGCCGCCCGAGAAGGTGATCGAGGGGCTGATCGCCGGGCCGAAGGGGCGCCTCGCCTACGGCGCCTGTGACCCCGCCGAGCGCAGCCGCGCGCTGGACGAGCTCGGCTTCTCCAGCCAGCTGGTGTTCCCGACCTCGGCGCTGCGCCCGTTCCGCACCAGTCACGACTCCGACGTGGTCTACGCCGGCGCCCGCGCCGCCAACCGGGCCATGGCGGCCTTCTGCAAGGACCGGCGCCTGATCGGCGTCGCCTACGTGCCGCTCGACGACCCGGGCCGGGCGCTGGAAGAGGCGCAGGAGGCGATCGGCCTTGGTTGCGGCGCGATCTGGACGCCATCGACGCCGGCCGGTGACAAATCGCCGGGCCATCCGGAGCTCGACCCGTTCTGGACCCTGCTCAGCGAGAGAAAGGTCCCATTCGTGCTGCACATCGGCGCGGGCTCGCGCACCCTGCCGCAGGAATACGTCAACAACGGCAAGCCGCGCGCGCCGGACCTGCACGGCGGCGGCGAGAACCTGCGTTTCAAGGACTACGTAGTGCTGCCGCACTCGGCCGAGATGTTCCTGGGCGCGCTGGTCTACGACGGCCTCTTCGACCGCCTGCCGGAGCTTCGTGGCGGCGTCATCGAGTACGGCGCCTACTGGGTGCCGGGCTTCCTGCGCCAGATGGACATGGGCGCGCGCAGTTTCGGGCGCACCGACCCCTACCTGCAGGGACTTTCGGCCAAGCCCTCGGAAATCATCCGCCGGCAGGTGAAGTTCACGCCGTTCCCGGGCGAGGACGCCGGCTACCTGATCCGCGATTCCGGGGCCGACCTCTACATGTTCTCCAGCGACTATCCGCACCCGGAGGGCACCAACGACCCGATCGGGCGGTTCGAGCGCACGTTCGGCGCGCTCGGCGAGGCTGACCGCGAGCTCTTCTACGCGAAGAACTTCGAGCAGATGATGGGCGAGCGCGTCCTGGCGTTGGCCTGACGCGGCTCCGAACGGGAGAAACGACGATGTCGGACATCGCAATCGAAAAGGTTCGCCACGGCGCGTGGGTGCAGCCCGTCAACCGATGGCAGGCCGGCGAGAACTCGATCCACAACGACGAGGTCGCCCGCTCGGTGGGCATGCGCGGCGGCACGATCCCGGGCACCGTGCACCTGAGCCATTTCCGGCCTTTGCTCGACGAGCTGTTCGGCGACCGCTGGCTGATCAACGGCGCGATCAGCATGTACTACACCTACGCGACGACCCACCTGGAGGACGTCCGCGCTGTCATCAAGGCGCCGTCCGGCCGCTGCTGGGACCTGGACGCGATCTTCCCCGCCTGGGTCGAGACACCCGAGGGAAAGACGGTGTGCAAGGGCACGGTGTCGATCGGCGCGCCGGCCTCTCCCAGCTACATCCGCGGCCTGCCGCTGGAGTCTGCGCCCGCAGGCGAGAACCGGATCGCCGCAGGCGTCCGGCCGGGGACCGAGCTGAAGCGGGTCGAGGGATTTGTCGTCGAGCACGGCGAGGACGGGATCGTCCGCGACCCGCAGGCCATGTACGGCGCGCTGGCCTCGAACTTCCTGCGCGGCCAGATCGCCCAGCCGGCGGTCGGATTCTTCGGCGCGACTGAGGTCGCGCTGCGGAACGGGCCGATCCGCGTCGGGACGCCCTACGTGAAGACCGGGCGGGTGGTCTGCGTCGGCGTGACCGACAAGACCGAGTACGTCTGGGTCGACTCCGAGCTCACCGACGCGTCCGGCCGTCTCATCGCCGAGATGCGCCACATGACCCGCTGGATGAAGAGCTCGTCGCCGCTCTGGAAGACCTAGGAGTCAGGCCCCCGGTCCGCTGACCGTCACGCCGAGGTCGTTCACCAGGCCCGTCGCCAGCGAGTAGACCCAGCCGTGCACCGACAGCGGCTGGCCTCTCGCCCAGGCGTCCTGCACGAACACGTCGGCGGCGACGTTCCTCACCTGGCGCATGACGTTGAGCTCGCAGAGCCGGTCGAGCCGCGGCTTGCCCTCGACGAAGGCGGCCAGCTCCTCGCGGTGGTCGTGCTCGACCTCGCGGATCGGGTGCAGCCAGTGGTCGATCAGGCCGCGCCGGCGCCCGTCCACGGCGGCCGAGACGCCGCCGCAGCCGTAGTGGCCCACCACCAGCACGTGGCGCACCTGCAGCACGTCGACCGCGAACTGCAGCACCGAGAGGTAGTTGGCGTCCTGCGGCGGGGCGAGGTTGGCGACGTTGCGGTGGACGAACACCTCGCCCGGGTCGAGGCCGATGATCTCGTTGGCCGGCACGCGGCTGTCGGAACAGCCGATCCAGAGGTACTGCGGCGACTGCTGGCCCTCCAGCCGGCGGAAGAAGCCAGGGTCGGCCGCCACCTTGCCTTCGGCCCAGCGTCGGTTGTTGGCCTTCAGATCGTCGAGCATGGCCGCCCCCCTAGCCGCTTGACGGACCGGGCGTAAACCCCCGCCCTTGCTCCCTCCTCGACGTGGAACACCGGGAGCGCCCCATGAGCTATCAGAAACTGAAAGTGGCGATGGAGGGGTCGATCCAGGTCATCACCCTCTCGGATCCGGCGACAATGAACGCCGCCGGGGTCGAGATGGCCGACGAGCTCGGGACCGCGTTCCGCAAGGCGGCGGCCGACTCGGCCGTGCGGGCGATCGTGCTCACCGGCGAGGGTCGTGGCTTCTGCTCGGGCGCGAACCTGCAGCCGGGCAGCGGCGTGGGCGGCGGCGGTCCGCGCGACGCCGGCTCGTCGCTCGAGAAGGTCTACAACCCGCTCGTCACCTTCGCCCGCGAGATGTCGACCCCGCTGGTCACGGCGGTGAACGGCGCGGCCGCGGGCGTCGGCTGCTCGCTCGCGCTCCTCGGCGACCTGATCGTCGCCGCCGAGAGCGCCTACTTCCTGCAGGCCTTCCGCCGCATAGGCCTCGTACCAGATGGCGGCTCGACCTACCTGCTGCCACGCATGATCGGCCGCGCGCGGGCGATGGAGATGGCGATGCTGGGCGAGCGTGTGCCGGCCAAGCAGGCGCTGGAGTGGGGTCTGGTCAACCGCTGCGTCCCCGACGCCGACCTGATGCCGACGGCGATGGCGCTCGCCGGCGAGCTCGCCAACGGCCCGGCCTCGCTGGGTATGACACGTCAGCTGATCTGGAGCTCGCTCGACACCGGCTGGACCGAGCAGCTGCACCGCGAGGCCGTCGCCCAGACCACCGCCGGCCGCACTGCGGACTTCGCCGAGGGCGTGGCCGCGTTCCTCCAGAAGCGCAAGGCCGAGTTCAAGGGGCGCTGAGGCGGGCTGGAGGTCACCCGCCGAAGTCCGCCGCCGGGCGTCCCTGCAACGGCCGTACGCGACCTCATCCGGCGCCCTGTCGAATGTCGTCCAGGACGTGGCGGGCGAGGCGCCTCGCCATGCTGACACGGCCTTGCCGAGGCGGGTTGAGAGTCGCTGAGGCAGCCAGGCGACGGGCTTGGAAACGCGCGCAAGCGGCGGCAAGCTCCGAGAGGCGCCGCGGACGGAGGATCTCAGAACGGGCCTTGCGATCACCAAGCGGAAGGAATGGCAGTTCTTCGTCGCGCTGACGAAGGCCAGCCCCGGCCTGGGCGCAGCGTGGTGGGCGTGCCTTCTGCTGCTGGGGCTGCTCCCGGCGGCGTTCGCCATCGCGATGGGCGTCCTCGTCGGCGCGGTCCGCGCCAGGACGTCGCTCGTCGAGCCGCTGGCGTTCGCGGGCGGGGTCTTCCTGCTGCTGCAGATCCTCAGCCCGATCCACCAGGCGATCAGCGCCAATCTCGGCTACAGGACGTCGGCCTGGCTCTACGATCGCCTGACCGAAGCCTGCGTGCGGCCGCGCGGGATCGCGCACCTCGAAGATCCGTCGCTGACCACGGACCTGACGGTGGCGCGCGAGTTCGACCGCGGCATGACCGGGCCGCCGCTCAACGTGGCGATGGACTTCATCGCGAGCGGCCTCATCACCCTGGTGACCGGTGTCGCCTCGGCGATCGTGGTCTCTGCGTGGCAGTGGTGGGCCGGCCTGCTGCTCGCCGGCGCGTGGCTCTCGACGCACTATCTGCTGCGCGAGAGCGGCGTCTGGCGCGACCGCAATACGGCCGAGGTTCAGGCCGCCCAGCGTGACGCCGATTATGCCTACCGGCTGGCCGTGGAGCCGCCCGCGGCCAAGGAACTGCGCCTCTTCGGGCTGGCGAACTGGACGCTCGACCGGTTCGTGGCGCGGCGCACGCGGCTGCACGAACTGCAATACGCCGCGACCCGCATGCGCGAACGATCGCTCGTCGGCAGCATCCTCATCGTGACGACCGCCAACGTCGCGGTGTTCTGGTTCATCGCCCAGGCCGCCGTGGCTCATCAGATCGGCCTGGGACAGGCGGTGACCTTCCTGCAAAGCGCCGTCGGCGTCTCCGCGATCGCCTTCGGGGGGCTGAACTGGGCGCTGGACGGCGCCTCGGCCCCGGTCGCGGCGGTGCTGCGTCTGCAGGAGGCGGCCGCGCGCGCCGGCGCCCTGCCGCTGGGGCCGCGTCCGGCCAGGGGCCTGCCCGAGCGCGAGATCAGGTTCCGGCAAGTCAGCTTCGCCTACCCGGACGGCGCGACGGTGCTCGAACGCTTCGATCTCACGATCCCCGCGGGAACCTCGCTCGCCATCGTCGGACAGAATGGCGCCGGCAAGACGACGCTCGCGAAGCTGCTGTGCCGGTTCTACGACCCCGACAGCGGAGCGATCGAGATCGATGGCGTCGACCTGCGCGAGTTCGACATCGACGCCTGGCGCTCGTGCGTCACGGCGGTGTTTCAGGATTTCGTGCGCTTCGAGGCGCCGCTGCGGGACAACGTGGCGCCGAGGCGGATCGGCGAGGCGCCGCCGGACGACGACGCGCTTCGCGAGGTTCTGGGGGCGGCGGGCGCGCGGGATCTGGCGTCGCTCGATACTGTGCTCGCCAAGGGCTACGCGGGCGGGACCGACCTCTCCGGCGGCCAATGGCAGCGCGTGGCGCTCGCCCGCGCGCTGGCGGCGGTGAAGCTCGGCGCCGGACTGGTTCTGCTCGACGAGCCGACGGCGCAACTCGACGTGCGCGGCGAGGCCGAGATCTTCGGTCGGCTGCTCGCCGCGACGCGCCATTGCACGACGATCCTCATCTCGCATCGGTTTTCGACAGTTCGCCTGGCGGACCGGATCTGCGTGATGGAGCGCGGCCGCGTGGTGGAGCTAGGCGGGCACGACGAGCTGATGGCCCGGGGCGGGCGCTACCGCACGATGTTCGACCTGCAGGCTCAGCGCTTCCAGGAGGCCGACGAAGAGGGACAGACCTATGAAACCCTCTGACCGCCCGCCTGACCGCACGATGGCGCCTGACGCCCTCGAGCCGCTGCCCCCGACGCTCGCCTCGATGTGGCGGCTCTGCAAGCTGGGCTTCCGCTACGAGCGGGGGCTGATGGCGCTATCGCTGGCGATGTCGCAATTGGCGTCGCTGCCCAGCGCCCTGACCGCGCTGTGGCTTGCGCTGCTCGGCGCGGGCGTGGTCCAGCATGAGGCGCCGCTCGCGCTGGGCGCGGCCGCGGGCATGGCGGTCAGCGCCGCCGCGAACTGGTTCCTGATGACCGTCAGCACGCGGGTGCAGCGGCGCTTCCGAGACAAGGTCACGATCGCTCTCGAAGCGCACGTGGCTCGCTTGCAGGCGTCGATCGTGTCGGTGGCCCACCAGGAGCGGCCCGAATACCTCGACCGGCTCTCGATGCTGCGCAACCAGGTGTTCGTGCTGGACCACATGTACATGTCGCTGTTCACCACCCTCGCCTGGATCATGCGCCTGGCGTTCACGCTCGCCCTGCTGGCCTGGGTGAATCCGGCGCTGCTGGTGCTGGGCCTGTTCGCAGCGCCGTCGGCGGTCGCCGCGTTCTGGAGGCCGGACGTCGAGAACAGGGCCTATGAGCGCGGCGCGCAGGAGCAGCGGCTGTCGCTGCATCTGTTCGACTTGGCGACGACCGCGGCGCCCGGAAAAGAGGTGCGCGTGCTCGGCATCGGCGAGCGCCTCGCACGCGACCGCCGCGCGGCCTGGGAGGCTTGGTACCGGCCGATGGCGCGAGCGCGCTGGGGCACTGCGATGTGGAACGCGCTGGCGTGGGCCGTCTTCGGCGGCGCCTACGTCGGCGCGGTGGCGTTCGTCGTATGGGGAATGCAGGCGACCACAGCCCAGGTCCTGCTGGTGCTCGCCGCGGGCGCGAGCCTGGCCGGCTACATCCGCGCCGCCGTCGCGGAGATCGGTTTCCTGCGCGGATTCTGGGCCGACGGCTCGCGAAGACTGGCCTGGCTGGAAGACTACGCCGCGAAAGAGGCCGCCCCGGGCGAACACGCCGCGCCGGCTGTGCTGCGCGAGGGCATCCGCTTCGACAACGTCTCGTTCGCCTATCCTGGCGCTACGCGCCTGGCGCTCGACAAGGTGTCCTTCACGCTGCCGGCGCGCGCCGTCGTGGCGATCGTCGGCGAAAACGGCGCCGGCAAGACGACGCTCGTCAAGCTGCTGGCCAAGATGTACGAACCTGCGTCGGGCGCGATCCTGATCGACGGGGCGCCGCTGTCGCGCATCCGGGCCGCCGACTGGCGAGGGCGCATCACCGGCGCGCTGCAGGACTTCTTCCGCTTCGAGTTTCGCGCGCGGCAGACCATCGGCCTGGGCGATGTCGGCCGCATGGAGGAGGAGCGCGCGGTGGCGGCTGCGGCGGCCCGCGCCGGCGCCGACGACGTCGTGGCCGGGCTCCCCGCGGGGCTTGATACGCAACTGGGCCGGACCTGGCCGGGGGGCGCCGAGCCCAGCTTCGGTCAGTGGCAGAAGCTCTCGCTGGCGCGCGGGTTCATGCGCGAGGCGCCCCTGGTGCAGGTTCTCGACGAGCCTACGGCCGCGCTCGACGCCGAGACCGAACACGCGCTCTTCGAGCGCTATGCCGCCGCAGCCCGTGCCGGGGGGGACGATTGCGGGCGGATCACGATCCTCGTCTCGCACCGCTTCTCGACGGTGCGCATGGCCGACCTCATCATTGTCCTCGACGGCGCGCGGCTCGCCGAATCGGGATCGCACGACGAGCTGATGGCTCGCCGTGGCCCCTACTCAGAGCTGTACGACATTCAGGCGGCAGCTTATCGAGCCAACCCCGCGGCGCGCTCGCCGGCGCAGGCTTGAGTCCAAGCGCTGGCCAGCGGCTGACGGGCGGCCGCCAACGCGCCGCCAGAATCGTCGGCGATAGAGTCCCACGCCCCTACGGGCGGGCGTTCTCCTCGGCGTTCAGGCGGGCCCTGACCGGGCCGCCGTCGATGCGGATCTGGGCGCCGTTGGTGAAGCTCGAGGCGTCGGAGGCCAGGTAGAGCGCCAGTCCGACGATCTCGTCTGGCTGGCCGACGCGCAGCCCCGCCTTGGTCCAGCCGGGGTTGTCGTGGTCGGGCGGGTCGGCCCAGTGCTCGGCGACGTCGGTCGCGAACGGGCCGACGACGATCGTGTTGACCCGAACGTTCGGGCTGAACGCGGCCGAGAACCCCAGGGTCAACGCATTGATCGCCGCCTTCGCGCCGGCGTAGGGGAGGGCCCAGGGCGAGGCGCCGAGCGACGCGGTCGACGATATGTTGATCACAGAGCCACCGGCGCCGGCGTGCATCCGCTCGCCGAGCAGCGCCGTCAGCCGGAACGGGCCTTTGAAGTTGACCCCGATCACGCTGTCGAAGCCGCGCTCGGTCACCTCGCCGAGCGATGGATAGAGCGGCGACATGCCAGCGTTGTTGACCAGGATGTCGACCTTGCCGGACCAGTCCCAGACGGCGTTGGCCATCGGCTCGATCTCGTCCCAACGGCCGATATGGCAGGCATGGGCGAAGCCGCGGCGGCCCTTCGCCTCGATCTCCCTCACCGTCGCCTCGCAGGCGTCGAGCTTGCGGCTGACGATCGCGACGTCGGCCCCGGCGTCAGCGAACGCCAGCGCCATCGCGTGACCCAGACCCCGCGAGCCGCCGGTGATCAGGGCGCTCTTGCCGGCGAGGCTGAAGCGGTCGGCCATGGCGGTGCTCCTGACGAAAGCGTGAGGCGCCAGCAATGTCGGCGCGCGGCCGATTGTCCACGGTGACCGCGGGTCAAGGCTAGGGAATTGACCTTTTCGCCGGGGAAGCCGCTAGAGCAGTCGAATGGACCCCGTTCCCCATCTTAGCCGCTCGGTCGCCGGCCTCTGTGTGCTGGTCACCGGCGCTGCCAGCGGCATGGGCCGTGCGACCGCCCACGTGTTCGCGCGCGAAGGCGCCAAAGTGGCCGTCACCGACCGCGAACTGGGGCCCTCCGAGGCCGTGGCCGCCGAGATCCGCGCCGAAGGCGGCGACGCCCAGGCCTGGGCGCTGGACGTCGGCGACGCCGACGCGATCGCGCGGACCATCCCGGAGATCGCGGCGCGGCTCGGCGGGCTCGACTGTATCGTCAACAACGCCGGCGTCAGCGGCTTCTCGCCGATCGACGCGCCCGGCTACGACGAGGTCTGGGCCCGGCAGGTGCCGATCCTCCTGACCGCGCACCCGCGCATCATCCGCGCCGCGCTGCCCTACCTGCGCAAGTCGAAGAGCCCCAGGATCGTCAACATCGCCTCGACCGAGGCGCTGGGCGCGACGGCCAGGGATTCGATCTACGCGGCCGCCAAGGCCGGCGTCACCGGGCTCACCCGGGCGCTCGCTGTCGAGCTCGGCAAGGAAGGCATCACCGTCAACTGCATCTGCCCAGGTCCGATCAACACCGGCATGACGCGGGGCATCCCCGACGCCGACAAGGCGACGTTCGCGGCCCGACGTACGGCCATGCGCCGCTACGGCGAGCCGGAAGAGGTGGCGCACATCACCCTCAGCCTTTGCCTGCCGGCCGCATCCTACATCACCGGGGCGACGATCCCGGTCGACGGCGGGCTGATGGCCCGCAACGCCTGAGCCAGCCGGCTCGAACGACCCCAACACAGAGAAGAGCAGAGAGTAGAGAGGACGACGCGTGGGCTGGAACTTCGGAGACATTCTCGACGCCATCTCGCCGGTGATCCCGCCCGACGCGCCTGCCTTCCTGCACGGCGAGCGAACGATCACCTGGGGCGAGGCCACCAAGGCGACCAACAACCTCGCCCGCGCCCTCATCGCGCGCGGCGGTCAGCCAGGCGACAAGATCGCGATCTATATGCGCAACCGCCCAGAGTACCTGCTGGCGCTGGCCGCGGGCTTCAAGGCGCGGATGACCCACGTCAACGTCAACTACCGCTACACGCCCGAGGAGGTCTGGTACATCTTCGACAACTCCGATGCGCAGGCGGTGGTCTACGCGTCGGAGTTCCGCGACGCGGTGACCGAGATCCGGCCGCGCCTTCCCAACGTGAAGACCTGGATCGAGGTCAGCCCCGACGGCAAGGTCGCGCCGTTCGCCGAGCCGTTCGAGCGGCTCGCGGCCGACGGCAACGGCGGCCCGCTCGACATCCAGCGATCGGGCGACGACCAGTTCTTCATCTACACCGGCGGCACCACGGGCATGCCCAAGGGCGTGATGTGGACCCATGGCGATCTGCGCGAGATCACGCTGGCCGCGCAGCGCCGGATGGGGCCGGTGCCGGAGACGCTCGAGGAACTCGCCGCTCACCACGCCAAGATCGGGCCTGGCATGCGCACGCTGCCCGCCCCGCCGCTGATGCACGGCACCGGCCTGCTGACCGCCATGGGCGCGATGCTCGGCGGCGGCTCGGTGGTGACCCTCGAGGGCGAGACGTTCGACGCCGAGGAGCTGTTGCGCGCGATCGATCGGCACAAGCCGCAGTCGATGGCGATCGTCGGCGACAGCTTCGCCCGCCCGATCCTCAACGCGCTCGACGCCAACCCCGGCAAGTACGACGTCTCGTCGGTCGCCGCGATCGTCTCGTCGGGGGTGATGTGGAGCGTCGAGGTCAAGCGCGGTCTCTTGGAGCATATGCCGCAGGCGATGCTGAACGACGGCTTCTCGTCGTCGGAGGCCCTCGGCCTCGGCGCCTCGGTGATGACCAAAGGCGGCGAGGTGCAGACCGCCAAGTTCGTCATCGGCGAGCGCTGCAAGGTGTTCGACGAGAACGACAACGAGGTCGCCCCAGGCTCCGGCGTTCCCGGCATGGTCGCGATCAAGGGGCCGAACCCGCTCGGCTACTACAAGGACGAGGAAAAGACGGCGCGCACGTTCCGGACCATCGGCGGGGTCCGTTACTCGATCCCGGGCGACTGGGTGATCGTCGAGGCCGACGGCTCGCTGACGCTGCTCGGCCGCGGCAACGCCTGCATCAACACGGCCGGCGAGAAGGTCTTCCCCGAGGAGGTCGAGGAGGCGCTGAAGACCCATCCCTCGATCGAGGACGCGCTCGTCGTGGGCGTGCCGGACGAGAAGTGGGGCCAGGCCGTCACCGGCGTCGTGCGGCTCGCCGAGGGCCAGGCGCTCGACGAGGCGGCGCTGAGGGCGCACGTGCGGCGCACGCTCGCCGGCTACAAGACGCCCAAACGGATCGTGGTCGCCGACCGGCCCCTGCGCACCGCCAACGGCAAGGCCGACTACCCGGCGGCCAAGGCGGCGGCCGAGGCCGTGCTCGCGCCGGCAGAGACGTAGCGGAGCTGACTCGCGCGACCTTCCGACGTGCGACAATCAGTCCCGAGTTCCCCGATTTTGTGCGGAAGAGTCAGTTAACAGCCCCGACATACTCTGAGCCAGCCGCGGGACGCGAAGCGCGTCCTGTCAGGGGGAGGCTCGGCGCGTACCTTGGAGAACCGACAGTCTTCGCCTGTCGCCACGCGTGAGACGCCGTTCGGGCTCGACCTTTCGCTCGCGGCGTTCGACCGCGTGACGCGGATCGCCAAGAACCTGCTGGCCGCCGACGATGCGCTGATCATCCTGATCGAGAATGGCGTCGCCTGGCGCAGCCGCGATCCGGAGGGCCGCCGGTTCGACCCGCGCGACGCCCCCGCCGAACGCGTCATCGCCAGCGGCAAGCTGTTGTGGGTCGAGGACGCCCGGCTGGACCCGGATCTCTCACAGGAAGGCCTCGTCACCGGCCCGCCGCACCTGCGCAGCTACATCGCCGCGCCGATCCGTCTCGAAGACGGCTCGACGCCGGGCGTACTCTGCACCGTCAGCCTGAATGTCCAGCCCTACGATGCGGCCAAGGCCGCGCGCCTGCAGGACCTGGCCGACCTCGTCGCCGACGAGTGGGCCAGGGCCAAGGCGGCGCAGGCCCACAAAGAGGCCGCGCGGGCGCTCAACGTCGCCCAGACGACCCTGGAGGCCCTGGCCGAGACCGTCCCGATCGCGCTCGTGATGACCGACCGCAACTGCCGCGTCCTGGCGATGAGCCGCAAGGCCCCGAACGGGGACGAGGCCGACATGTCGGCGATCGGGCGCGACCTGTTCGAAGTCTCGCCGGTGTTCGAGCAGCTCAGGCCGGCGCTGCTACGGGTGTTGGCCGGCCGCACAGCCGAAGGCGTCCAGCTGCCGCTTCGCGACGCGGGCGGCGCGCGCATGTGGGTGCAGGCGCAGATCACGGCCTGGCGCGATCGGAAGGACGCCCCGGCGGGCCTCGTGATCACCACGACCGACGTCACCGAGCTGAAGGCCGCGCTCGACGCCGCGGAGCGGTCCGAAGAACGTCTCAATCTCGCGCTCGCGCTCAGCGACATCCACGTCTGGGAGATCGATTACGCCAACCGCAAGCTCTACAAGGCCGGAGCCGAGGACACGTTCTTCGAGCGCCCGCAGACCTACGACGACCTCTACCGCGACATCTTCGTGACGATCGACGAGCGCGACCACCCGCTGGTCAAGGAGGCCTGGCGGCGGCACGTTGAGGAGGGCGAGCCCTACCGTCCGCACTACCGCATCGCCCGCACGGACGGCAAAGAGGTCTGGGCCGAGGGCATCATCCGCTATTTCGCCGACGAGAAGGGCCGCCCGCTGCGCATGGTGGGCGCGCTGCGCAACATCACCGCCGCCAAGCAGGCCGAGCAGAAGCTGATGGCGGCGATCGCCGCCGCCGAGGCGGCGAACACCGCCAAGAGCCAGTTCCTCGCCACGATGAGCCACGAGATCCGCACGCCGATGAACGGCGTCCTGGGCATGGCGCAGGCGATGGAGGCCGACGAGCTCTCGCCGACCCAGCGCGTGCGTCTCGGCGTGATACGCGAGTCCGGCCAGAGCCTGCTCACGATCCTCAACGACGTGCTCGACATCTCGAAGATAGAGGCGGGCAAGCTGGAGCTCGAGGCGGCCGACTTCGAGATCGACGAGATCGCCGAAGGCGTGCGCCAGGCCTTCGCCGCGATCGCGGACGCTAAGAACCTGCAGCTGATCCTCGAGGTGGCGCCGCAGGCCAGGGGCGTCTACTGCGGCGACGCCACGCGCGTGCGCCAGATCCTCTCCAATCTGATCTCCAACGCGCTGAAGTTCACCGAGAAGGGCTCGGTGACGGTGAAGGTGCAACGTGTCGCGGGCCGCCTGCGTCTCTCGGTCAGCGACACCGGCATCGGCATCGCGCGCGCCGACATGCGCCGACTGTTCGAGAAGTTCGAGCAGGCCGACGCATCGACCACGCGCCGGTTCGGCGGCAGCGGGCTCGGGCTCGCGATCTGCCGCCAGCTCGCCGAGATGATGGGCGGACGCATCCAGGCGCGCAGCCGCGTCGGCGAAGGCTCGGCGTTCGTGGTCTCGCTGCCGCTGGAGTGGCGCGGCCGATCGGAGCGCAAGACCGGCGAAACCAAGGCGCCTGAGCCGTCGATCGCGGAGCCGCGCGGGCTGAGGGTTCTGGCGGCCGAGGACAACGAGATCAACCAGCTGGTGCTGAAGACGCTGCTCGGCCAGCTCGGCCTCGAGCCGGTCGTGGTGGCCGATGGCGCGGCCGCGCTTGCGGCCTGGCGCCGCGAAGACTGGGACGTCATCCTGATGGACGTGCAGATGCCGCGGATGGACGGCCCGACCGCCACGCGTGAGATCCGCCGCCGCGAGACCGAGCTCGGCCGGCCGCGCACGCCGATCGTGGCGCTCACCGCCAACGCGATGGCCCACCAGGTCGAGGAATACCGCGCCGCGGGGATGGACGACTTCGTCGCCAAGCCGATCGAGGTGGGCGAACTCTTCGCCGCGCTGCAGCGGGCGGTTGAGCGCGCTGACGAAGCCGCGGCCGCCTAGAGCACGATGGGGTGAGGCGGCATCGCCTGACCGCTGAATCGTGCTCTGGAATCAAAAGTGTAGAGCCTGGGGTTCGGTCCGAACCCATCAGGCTCCAAGCTAGTTGCTCCATTTCTTGCAGCGGGCGGTCAGGCTGAAGAGCGCCCACTGCAGCTCGCGCTCGCAGTGGCGCGGCGGGTTCGGCACGCGGATGTATTCGCCGTCGCGCATCCTGCCCACGAAGTCAGGCCCATCGGCCATTCTCGTCAGATCGTGGATCCCGAGGCTCTCGACCTCGCTCCAGTACTCTGGCGGCGCACGTCTGTCGGCCGCGGAGAGGGAGGGCGGCGCCGGATGATGGGCCATGCTCACCTCCATGAGATGCGGGCGGCATGCGTTCTAGGTAGCCCGCCCGCGTGGAGCGCCAAATTCGGGACTTTCACCTAAGGGGAGTCGCTTAGGTCTGGGCCGATCGAGCCCATCGGCGTCGGAGGTGGCTTGCTCGGCCGGCGCCCTTTCAACATCTTCCTTCCCCGGTCGTGGCGTACGCCGGATGAGCGGGGTGCCGGAATTGGTTGATCATGCTGACGTGATCGTGGTCGGGGCCGGCAATGCGGCGCTCTGCGCAGCGCTGGCGGCCGCCGATGCGGGCGCGAAGGTGGTGGTGCTGGAGCGCGCGCCCGAGGCCGAGAGCGGGGGCAACAGCCGCTTCACCGCCGGAGCATTCCGGTGCGTCTACGATGGCGTGGAGGATCTTCGCGCCCTCATGCCCGACCTGACCGACGCGGAGGTCGAGAGCGCCGACTTCGGGACCTACACCGAAGCCCAGTTCTTCGACGACATGGGCCGGATCACCGAGTACCGCACCGATCCCGAGCTCTGCGAACTGCTCGTGACCCGCAGCCGCGGCACGATGCTCTGGATGCAGCGGCAGGGCGTGCGGTTCATGCCGATCTGGGGCCGGCAGGCCTACCGCGTCGGCGGCCGGTTCCGGTTCTGGGGCGGGCTCACGGTTGAAGCCTGGGGCGGCGGGCCGGGGCTCGTGGACACGCTCTATCGGCTGGCGCGCGCCAAGGGCGTCGAGATCGCGTTCGGCGCGGCGGCCACGGGGCTCGTCGCGGACGACGATGGCGTCCACGGCGTGACGGTCCGGCGCGCCGGCAAGACCGGCGAGGCGCGGGCGAGGGCGGTGGTGCTCGCCTGCGGCGGGTTCGAGAGCAACACCGAGTGGCGCACGCGCTACCTCGGGCCAGGCTGGGACCTCGCCAAGGTGCGCGGCACGCGCTTCAACACCGGCGAGGGCATCCGCATGGCGCTCGCGATCGGCGCAGCCAGCGCCGGCAACTGGTCCGGCTGCCACGCGGTCGGCTGGGACCGCAACGCGCCGGACTTCGGCGACCTTTCGGTCGGCGACGGCTTCCAGAAGCACTCTTATCCGCTCGGCGTCATGATCAACGCCAACGGCGAGCGGTTCGTCGATGAGGGCGCCGACTTCCGCAACTACACCTACGCCAAGTACGGCCGCGCGATCCTGGCGCAGCCCGGCCAGTTCGCCTGGCAGGTATTCGACGCCAGGGTCGCGCCGCTGCTGCGCGACGAGTACCGGATCAAGCGCGCGACCAAGGTCCGCGCCGATACGCTCGAAGATCTCTGCGCCCGACTTGAGGACGTGAACGCCGAGCGGGCGCTGGCGACGCTCAGGGCCTTCAACGCCGCGGTCATCACCAACGTCCCGTTCGATCCGAACGTGAAAGACGGGCGCGGCACGGTGGGGCTCGCAGTGCCGAAGTCGAACTGGGCCAATCCGCTCGATGAGCCGCCTTATGAAGCCTTCGCCGTCACCTGCGGCGTCACCTTCACCTTCGGCGGGCTGAAGATCGACCAAGAGGCCCGCGTGATCGACGTCGACGGCGCGGCGATCGCGGGGCTCTACGCCGCCGGCGAGCTGGTCGGCGGGCTCTTCTACAACAACTACCCCGGCGGCTCCGGTCTGATGGCCGGCGCGGTCTTCGGCAGGATCGCCGGCGAGAGCGCGGGGGCGTTCGCGCGGTAGCGCGCATTGCGCTCTGCGTTTCCAATCGCCACCTAATAGGGGCGCCGGTTCGGGTCGCTCGTTCGAGGGCCTGGGGCGGCGGAGTCGCTTCACTCGAGGGCTCGCCCATGAACCGTCCGCTGCTGTTCGACAGCCCGTTCCTTCTCGGCTTCGACCATACCCGCGCCCTGATCG
This sequence comes from Caulobacteraceae bacterium, assembly GCA_035541575.1. Lineage (GTDB taxonomy): Bacteria > Pseudomonadota > Alphaproteobacteria > Caulobacterales > Caulobacteraceae > Acaudatibacter. Next base: position 25,942 of record DATKMZ010000102.1, read on the forward strand.
AGCGGGCCGCCAAGGCGGCAGGCGAGGGGTACCCGCCTTACAACGTCGAAGAGTTGGGCGATGGCCGCGTGCGCATCACCCTGGCCGTCGCCGGCTTCACGCCGACGCAGCTGGATGTGACGCTCGAGGACAACCAGCTGAACGTCGTCGGCAAGCGGGACGGCGGCGAGGTCGAACGGGCCTACCTGCACCGCGGCATCGCCGCGCGCGGGTTCGTTCGCAGCTTCGTCCTGGCGGACGGCATGGAAGTGGACGGCGCGACGTTGGAGCACGGCCTGCTCCACATCGATCTGTTCCGTCCCGAGCCTGAGAAGAAGGTGAAGCAGATCCCGATCCGGACGGCGGGCTGAACCGGCCGACGCTCCGGGCGTTAGTCATTGCAAGAGGAGGTGGTCGTCATGACACCCCGACATCTTTCCAACGAGGACTTCGCGGCGCTGGGCGCGCCGGGACTGGTCTATGTGCGCCGCGTCAAGGGCGCCGAAATCCTGGCCGACACCCCGGTCGAGTACATGCGGGGCTTCCACATCGATCCCGACCAGGACCTTTACGCGCTGCACGGCGCCGACGGCGCCAGGCTCGCCGTGATGTCCGACCGCGACTCCGCCATCGCCGCCGCGCGCGAGCACGAACTTGCGGTGGTCTCGCTGCACTAGCGCCCGTACTCAAGACCGGAGCATCCCGCTTTATCAATAACATAAGGCTGTCGTCCCGGAGCGCCGCGCAGCGGACTCGTCCGGGATCTGCTGTCTAAGCCGGCGCAGGGTAGATCCCAGCTCTCCGCGCTCACGCGCTCCGGCCGGGATAACATTCGAGGGTAGGGCGCTAATTTCAGTCCGGGACCCTGGCGGGGCCCCTACGCCGCGGTCGGGCGGGCTTCCTGGACAAGCAGCGCATGGATCGCGTCGGCGCTTCTGGCCTGGCGCAGCGCCTCGCGCAGCTCTGCCTGACGCAGGATACGCGACACTCTCGCGAGCGCCCTGAGGTGCTCGCCGCGGGCGTCCGGAGGCGCGAAGAGCGCGAACAGCAAATCGACCGGCCTGTCGTCGACAGCCTGGAACTCCACCGGCTGTTCCAGCCGCACGAAGACGCCCCGCAGGCGGTCGAGACCCTTCAGCCGCGCGTGCGGCACGGCGACGCCGTAGCCGACGCCGGTCGAGCCGGCGGCCTCGCGCTCCAGCAGAGCGTCCAGCACGTCGGCCACCTTGAGTCCGAACGAGCGGGCCGCCAGCTCGGCCACCACGCACAGGGCCTGGCGCTTGGCCTGGGCGCTGGCCCGCGGCGCGATGGCGCCGCGATCGAGAAGATCACCGATGTTCATTCAAGTCTGACGCCTTCACCTGACGCGCCCGCCCGCCGGGGCGCCGGCTTCAACGTGCGGGAGTGACCAGAGGCTCCCACGCGCACACTTTAGTGACGGCCTTCGCCGCCGTTGACCGGCTTGGTCCGTTGCGGATCGATCCACCCGATGTTGCCGTCGGGCCGGCGGTAGACAACCGACAGCCCGCCGTGGGCGGCGTTCCTAAACACGATTGCCGGCTGTTCGGTCAAGTCGAGGTCCATGACCGCCATCGAAACAGTCATCGTCTTCAGCACCTCCTGCGACTCGGCGATGACCATCGCCGCCGGCGGATGCTGGCCTGAGTCGGCCCCGTCCCATTCTTCGACATCCTGCGCATCTTCCGGCATGCGCAGCACATAAGATGCCGCTACGTCGGCGGCGCGCGCTTCGGCGGCCTCCGCGTGGCTCTTCAGCCGCCGTTTGTAGCGCCGGATGCGCGTCTCGATCTTCGCCAGCGCCTGGCCGAAAGCGCCATGGGCGTCGCCGCCGAGGCCGTGGCTCTGCAGCCGCTGCCCAGAGGCGAGGGTGACGACGCAGTCGATCCGGAAGCCGTAGCGATCGCGCGACAGCACGACATCGGCGTCGCCGCCGCGTCCGAAGTACTTGCCGATGCTGGAGAGAAGCTCGTCGGATATCCGCGCGCGTAGCGCCTCGCCGACATCCACATGTTTGCCGGAGACCTGGACCTGCATGACGGCATCAACGCGCCGGACCTGCGGTGGTGTCAAGCTGAGCCGGCGCCGTGCTCAGGACGCCTCGCGCAGCAGCCTCTTGCGCTCCACGGACGAAGGGATGCGCATGGCTTCGCGGTACTTCGCGACCGTGCGCCGGGCGATGTCGACCCCGGCTTCCTTGAGGATGTCGACGATCGAATCGTCGGAATGGACGTCGCCCTCGCCGCGTTCGGCGTCGATCAGTTGACGGATCTTGTGGCGGACGGCCTCGGCCGAGTGCGCCTCGCCGCCGGCGCTGGAGGCGATCGCCGAGGTGAAGAAGAATTTCATCTCGAACACGCCGCGGGGAGTGGAGAGGTACTTGTTCGAGGTGACGCGGCTGACGGTCGACTCGTGCATCCCGATCGCATCGGCGACGGTCTTCAGATTCAGCGGCCGCAGGTGCTCGACGCCGAAGGCGAGGAACCCATCCTGCTGGCGGACGATCTCGCTGGCGACCTTCAGGATCGTCTTGGCGCGCTGGTCGAGGCTCTTCACGAGCCAGTTGGCGCTCGCCAGGCAGTCGGAGACGAAGGTCTTCTCCTGGTCGCTGCGCGCGCCGGCCGAGACGCGGGCGTGATAGCGGTGGTCGACCAGCAGCTTCGGCAGCGTGTCGGTATTGAGCTCGACGTGCCAGAGGCCGCCGGCGCTCTCGCGCACGAACACGTCCGGCACCACGGCTTGCGCCGGCTCGCCGCCGAACGCCGCGCCGGGCCGGGGCGTCAACGCCCGCAGCTCGGCGATCATCTCCTTGAGGTCCTCGTCGTCGACGCCGCAGACCCGCTTGAGCGCCGCCATGTCCCGGCGCGCGAGCAGCTCGAGATTGCCGACCAGCGCCGCCATCGCCGGGTCGAACCGATCCTTCTCGGTCAGCTGCAGCGTCAGGCATTCGGCGACGTCGCGGGCGAACACCCCGGTCGGCTCGAAGCCCTGCAGGCGCGCGAGCACCGCCTCGATGCGGACGATCTCGCAGCCCAGACGGTCGGCCAGCTCCACTAGCTCGGCTCGCAGGTAGCCGCCTTCGTCAACGGCGTCGATCAGGGTGACGGCGATCGCGCGCTCGGCGTCGGTAAGGCCGGCCACCGCAAGCTGCGCGTGCAGGTGCTCGGACAGCGTGAGCTCGCGGTGGCCGCCGCCCTCGCGCTCCCCGCCCTCGTCCTCGAACCCGCCGCCGCGGCCGGCCTTGGACCAGTCGACCGAGCCGCCGGCTTCGGCGCCCGAGCCGGCGATGGCGTCGCCGGTGGCGTGGTCGCCAGGCGAGCCGTCGTAGATGTCGTCGTGGCGAACGTCGAGCGCCTCGGCTGCGGCGCTGTCGGCGACGCGGTCGGCGGCGATCTCGTCGCCGTCGGCTTCGCGCTCGGCGGCGGGCGCTTCGGCCTCGCCGTCGGCCTCGCTCTCGCGATCGTCGCGCTGCAATAGCGGATTGCGCTCGAGCTCGGCCTCGACATAGGCCTCCAGCTCGAGGTTGCTCAGCTGCAGCAGCTTGATCGCCTGCTGCAGCTGCGGCGTGATGACCAGCCCCTGGCCCTGCCGTAGCTCTAGACGCGGACTGAGCGCCAACGCGCCCTCCAAAGCCCCAAAAACGCCCCGTTTTAGAGGGGCCGAGGGTTCTGATTGGTTAATGTCGGCGAGGGCGAGTGTCGCAGTTCGAACGGGCGAGGCGGAGGGGACGCGAGGGAGCGCTAGTTCGAGCCCCGGATCGTCGGCTTGCCGAGCAGGTTGTCGGCGATGATGCGCTGCTGGATCTCGGATGTGCCCTCGAAGATCTTGGTCAGCCGAGCGTCGCGCCAGTAGCGCTCGATCGGGTGCAGCGTCGTGTAGCCGGCGCCGCCGAAGATCTGCAGCGCCTCGGATGTCACCTTCTCGGCCATCTCGGAGGCGAAGAGCTTGACCATCGAGGTCTCGACCCGGCCGGCGCGCCCGGCGTCGATCTCGCTGCACACGTAGTACATCAGCTGCCGGGCCGCCTCGACCTCGGTGGCCATCGTGGCGATCTTGAAGCGGATCGCCTGGAAGTCCGAGATCGGCTGGCCGAACTGGACGCGCTGCCTGGCGTAGGCGATCGCGTCCTCGAGCGCGCCCTGCGCCAGGCCGATCGAGCGGGCCGCCGTGTGGGCGCGGGCGAGCCCTAGGCCGAAGGCGACCGCCCGGTGGGCGCTGCCGCCGGTCTCGCCGTGGCCGTCGGCCTCGCGGCGGACCGGCGTGCGGGTCCCGTCGAAGCTGAGCTCCCAGGTCTTCCAGCCGAAGTAACCGATCTTGGGGATCGGCGCGCCCGAGCAGTTCGCCGGCAGCTCGCCCTTCGGCTTCTCGACCGAGACCGAGATCGTGCCGCCGCGGCCTGGCGGGGCGGCCGGGTCGTCGATGCGGCAGAGCACGCTGATATAGTCGGCGCCGTCAGCGAACGTGCACCAGTACTTGGCGCCCGTGATCACCCACTCGTCGCCGTCGCGGCGGGCGCGGCAGGTGACGCCGGAAAGGTCCGAGCCTGTTCCGGGCTCCGAGAGCGCCGCGGCGCCGAGGTACTGGCCCTTGGCCATCATCTCGATCTTGCGCCGCCGCTCCTCGCCTTCTCCCGGCACCGAGCGGTAGAACGAGTTGCCGCGGGCGATGATGCTGGCGACGCTCATCCAGCCCCGCGCCAGTTCCTCGGCGACCAGGCAGTACTCGAACGCGCCGAGCCCCAGGCCGCCGAGCTCCTCGGGGATGAGGATGCCGAAGAAGCCGAGCTCGCCCATCTTGTCGATCAGCTCGCGCGGCATGTCGCCCTTGACCGGATCGAGGCGGTTGGCCGCCGGCAGCACCTCGTCGCGCACGAACTGCCGCGCCACGTCGCGCATCATGATCCGTTCGGGCGTCAGGTAGCCCTGGGTGGGTGGGCCGGGGGCGTCATTGGCCATGGCGGAGATCCTTATCGCCGGCGCGTCCGGCGCCGCGCCTTCGCGCGACGCGCTTCGCCCGGGGTGACGGGGATAATGAGTGCGGGGCGGCCATCACATCCCGATCAGCTCGGCCTTCCTGACCGTGTTCATGACGATCCGGATCGAGGCCGCATCGACCATGGTGCCATTGACGTTGACCGATCCCAGGCCCTCGGCCAGCGCCTTGTCGTAGGCGGAGGCGAGTTCGCGGGCGCGGTCCACCTCGTCCTTCGGCGGCGTGAAGACGTCGAGCGCCGGCGCGATCTGGGCCGGGTGGATCGCCCACTTGCCGACGAAGCCCAGCATGTGCGCGTAGCGCGCCTCGCGCCGGTAGCCGTCCTCGTTGCGGAAGTTGGCGTAGGGCCCGTCGACCGGGTCGAGGCCGGCGGCTCTGGCCGCCATCGCGATCCGGAAGCGCGGATAGTGGAACACGTCGCCCGGATAGCCGTCGCCGCCCCAGCCGCGCAGGTTCATCTGCTGGCTGGCCGAGTAGTCGCCCATGCCGAAGATCAGCGCTTCCATGCGAGGCGAGGCGGCGGCGATCTCCTCGACGTGCTGCAGGCCAGCCGCCTCTTCGATCAGGACCTCGATGCCGATCCGCCGCTCAAGCTTCAGCTTGGCCTCGAGCTGAGTCAGCAGCAGGTCGATGAACTGTACGTCGGCGGCGCGCATCGCCTTGGTCAACATGATCGTGTCGAGGTTCTTGCCGGCGCCGGTCACCACCTCGATCACGTCCTCGAAGCACCACTCGGTGGTGACGTCGTTGACGCGCACGCAGCGGGTCTTCTTTCCCCAGTCGAGGCCGTTCAGCGCCTCGACGATGGTGGTGCGGGCGCCGCGCTTGGCCGAGGGCGCGACGGCGTCCTCGAGGTCGAGGAACACGTGGTCGGCGTCCGACATGCAGGCCTTGGCGATCATCTTTTCGCTGACGCCCGGCACAGAGAGCTGGGAGCGGCGCAGCCGCATCGGGCGCTGGGTCATGGGGTCCTCTCCGGCATGCGGGTCGTCTCCGGGATCGCGCCGGCGGCGCGCCAGCGCGTCATTTCGTCGTCCGAAGCGCCGTGCGCGCGCAACACCGCCTCGGTGTCCTCGCCGAGGTCGGGGCCTCGGCTGCGCACGCCGGCGGGCGTCTTGGCGAACTTTATCGGCTGGCCGGCGATCCGCATCGGCTCGGGGAAGCCCGGCAGCTCGATCTCGGCCAGCATGCCGCGCGCCTGGAAGTGCGGATCGCGGGCGATCTCGGCGATGTCCATCACCGGTCCGAACGGCACGACGCCGCCGAGCCTGGCCTGCAATTCGGCCTTCGTAAGCCGGCTCGTGAGCCCGCTCAGCTGCTCGATCACCAGCGCGCGGTTGGCGGCGCGGGCCTTTGGAGTCGCGAACCGATCATCCTCCAGCAACTGGGGCGCGCCGAGCGCTGCGAGGAGGCCGCGGAAGAACGCATCGCCTGGGCACGCCAGCGCCACGAACCCGTCAGCGGCCGGATAGACCCCGAACGGCAACAGGAACGGGTGGTGGTTGCCTTCAGGGCCTGGGACCTGATGGCCGAACGAATGCTGGTGGACGATCCGCTCGCAGACCCCCAGGACGGCGTCGATCATGCCGACATCGAGGAACTGGCCCTCGCCGGTCTCGCGCGCGTGCAGCACGGCGCTGACGATCCCGAGCGCGGCGTAGAGCGCCGGGATGGTGTCGCCGACGCCGGGTCCGATCTTGATCGGCGTCCCGCCTGCCAGCCCGGTGATCCCCATCATCCCGCCCATCGCCTGCGCGACGACGTCGTAGGCCGGCCAGTCGACATAGGGGCTGGCCCCCGTGCGCGGATCGCCGAAGCCGCGGATCGCGGCGTAGACCAGCCTCGGATTGAGCCCCGCCAGCGTCTCGTATGAGAGTCCGAGCCGGTCCATGACGCCGACGCGGAAATTCTCGACCACGACGTCGAAACGGGGGACCAGCCGCTTGATCAGCTCGACGCCTTCCGCCTGCTTCAGGTCGACGGCGATGCTCTGCTTGCCGCGGTTGATCGACTGGAAGTATCCGGAGTAGCGGTGATGCGTGTCCGCCTCGTGAAACGGGCCAGAGCCGCGGGTCAGGTCACCGCCGTCGAGCGCCTCGACCTTCACCACCTCCGCGCCGAGGTCGCTGAGCTGCTGGGTGCAGAACGGGCCTGCGAGCGCCTGGGTGAAGTCCAGGACCTTCAGCCCCTCGAGCGGCCCGCCGGCGCTCACGTGTCGGCCCCGCTCACTTGTCGCCCCAGTGGCTGCGACGCTTGATCAGCATGCGCCGCTCGCCCTGGAACACCTGCTTGTCGTCCTGGTTCACGCCGTAGTGGCGGAACGTGACGATCCCGGCGTCCTCGCGGTCGCTGTCCGTCGTCTCCAACACCTCGGAGTAGGCGTAGAGCGTATCGCCGTGCACCACGGGGTTCTGCAGGCGGATGTTGTCCATGCCGAGCTCGGCGAGCGCGTTCTCGCCGCAGTCCTGCATGGCGAGCCCCATGCAGAGAGAGAAGTTGACCCCGCCGAACGAGAGCCGGCCGCCGTACGGGCTGTTCTTCATCGCATGCTCGTTGAAATGCGACTGGGCGGTGTTCATGACGAGGTTGGTGATCAGCACGTTCTCCAGACCCTCGACGGTCTTGCCGCGGGCGTGGCGGATAACGTCGCCGACTTTGAAGTCCTCGAAGTAGTTGGTCCTGCCGGTGAGGTCGGAGAGCTTCGGGGTCATTGCGCGGCCTCCCGCTTCGGCGGATGGCGCAGCCGGACGAGGTTCGAGCGTTCGAAGTCGATCACTTGCTCGCCGCGCTGGTTGAAGCCCTCGGTGAGCCAGGTGACGATGCCGTTGG
>DATKMZ010000103.1:0-2752 GCA_035541575.1 Caulobacteraceae bacterium
CGGCGCAGGCGATCCGCACGAACTCGTCGACGTAGCGATGGTAGTTGGTGAACAGCAGGTAGGACTGCACGTGCTCGGGCGGCGCGCCGGTGTAGTGGGCGATCCGCGCCAGCGAGAAGTCGGTGCGCAGCGCGTCGAACAAGGCCAGCGGCCGTACGCCGCCGTGCGGTCCGCTCCAGAACCCGTCCGTCACCTCGTCGCCGATGTGCGCCAGTTCGGTGGTCGGGAAGTGACGGGCGATCTCGGCCGCGCCGACGTCGGCCTGCGCCGCGTCGTCGGCGTCGAGCACGTAGGGGAACGGGATCTCCTGGTCCGAGCGGCCCACAGCGACCTCGGTCTCGAAGTCCTCCAGGATCAGCGACAGCTGCTCGGTCAGGTAGTCGGCGAATAGGTCCGGCCGGGTCACCGTCACGGCGTAGACGCCGGGCTGGCTGAAGCGGGCGTAGGAGCGGGCGAGCTTGGGGGGCGCGACGGTCGGCAGGTAGGTGAGCCGCAGCTCCGGGTAGGTGAAGGCGCGCTCGGCCCGCAGCGCCGGGTCGGGGGAAACGCCGCCGCGCATGAAGTCCTTCAGCGCGGACCTGAGCGCGCCGGTGGCGCGGCGATATTCGGCGTCGAGCTGGGCGACGACGGCCCGGGCCCGGGTCTTGGCGTTCATGCGGCGTTATAGCGGCGCTGGCCGGCGCTTTCGAGGGGCCGCGCCGCGCCGCACGGAATTCAGGCTTGAAACAGGCTTCGCCGTGGCCGCACTCTGGCGCGTCGCAGTGCGGGGGAACATCGATGCCGCTTCTCAAGACCATCGGCGCCGTGGCGCTGGCGCTGGCGCTGGTCGGATGCGCCAAGCAGGGCGGCGAGGCGGCCTCGCCCGTCGAACGCGGCAAGTACCTGGTCAGCATCCTCGGCTGCTCCGACTGCCACACGCCGGGCGGCTTCACGCCCAAGCCCGACACGACCCGCTACCTCGGCGGCTCCGACTCCGACTTCGACCTGCCGGGCCTCGGCCGCTTCGGTCCGCCGAACCTGACACCCGACAAGGCGACCGGGCTCGGGAGCTGGACGACGCAGCAGATCATCACCGCCTTCACCGCCGGGGCCCGGCCCGACGGCCGCGTGCTCTCGCCAGCCATGCCCTGGACCGACTTCTCGAACCTCACCAAGGACGACGCCGCGGCGATCGCGGCCTACCTGCAATCGCTCCCGCCGGTCAGCCACAAGGTTCCCGGCCCCAGGGCCGCCGAGCCCTGCGTCACCGGCGCGGTGCAGTGCATCGTGGCCAGGCCCGGCGGCTGATCTGCGTCCTTCGAGACTCCCGCTGGGCGGGCTCCTCAGGATGACGAAGACGGGAGCGCCGCCCCGGTCTTCGTCATGGTGAGGAGCGCCTTGCAAGGCGCATCTCGAACCACGCAGTCTGCCCGTCGAATGACAGGTCTCCTTCACCGCAAGTCCGTCTCGCTCGGCGACCTCGCGCCGCATCACCGGCTGAAACCGACGCTCACCTGGGCGCACCTGATCCCGCTGGGGGTTGGCGCGATCGTCGGCACCGGGATCTACACGCTGATCGGGGTCGGCGCGAACCTGGCGGGGCCGGGGGTGATGCTCTCGTTCCTGATCGCGGGCGCGGTCTGCGCGGCCGCGGCGCTGGCCTACGCCGAGGTCGCGACGATGATCCCGGTCTCCGGCAGCGCCTACACCTATTCCTACGTGGCGCTCGGCGAGATCGTCGCCTGGGTGGTCGGCTGGAGCCTGATCCTCGAGTACTCTCTGGTCGTCAGCGCGGTCGCTGTGGGCTGGTCGGGCTATGCGACCGGGTTCCTCGCGGCCATCGGCGCCCATCTGCCGGCGCAGCTCAGCGCGGGGCTCTGGGCCGGCGGTCTCGTCAACCTGCCAGCCATCGTCATCATCGGACTGGTCGCGGGCCTCCTGATGCTCGGCGCGCGCGAGAGCGCCACCGTCAACGCCGTGCTCGTGGTCTTCAAGATCGCCGCGCTCGGCCTCTTCGTCGCCGTCGCCGCGCCGCACTTCCACGCCGACAACTTCCAGCCGTTCCTGCCCGACGGCTTCGCCAGCACCGCCCCGGACGGGACCCGCAGGGGCGTGATGGCCGCCGCGGCGATCATCTTCTTCGCCTTCTACGGCTTCGACGCGCTCTCCACCGCCGCCGAGGAGACCAAGAAGCCCGGCCGCGACCTGCCGATCGGCATCGTGGGCAGCATGGCCGCTTGCGCGCTGATCTACGTCGTCGTCGCCGCTGCCGCGATCGGGGCGGCGCCGACAGTCAGCTTCGCCAAGAGCCCCGAGCCGCTGGCGCTGATCCTGCGCAGCCTCGGCCACGGCGGGGTGGCGATCGTGGTTGGGGCGGCCGCCGTCATCGCGCTGCCGACCGTGATCCTGGCGTTCACGGTCCCCAGGCCGCGCGGCAACAGCCCGTCGCGGGCCATGACGAAGAAGATCCGGCTCTGGCCGAACAGGAAGGCGAGGATCACCGTCGGCAGCGCGATCACCGCCGCCGCGCCGATGGCGAGCGCGAGGCCGCCGTGGCCGGTGTCGCGCAGAATGAGCGCCAGCGGCTCGGCGCTGGCGGCGAAGCGGGCGGCGGGCATGGCGCCCAGCGCCGCGGCGGCCACCGCCACGTAGAGCGCGGCGCAGACGATCATCGAACCGACGATGCCGATCGGCAGGTCGCGGCCGGGATTCCTGGTCTCCTCGGCGGCGGTGGAGAGGGCGTCGAAGCCGTAGAAGGCGAAGAAGATGATCG
>DATKMZ010000104.1:0-39354 GCA_035541575.1 Caulobacteraceae bacterium
CGCGGTCCTGCGCCGCCAGCGCCTGCATCACCGCATGCTCGGGCGCCCAGGTCTGCAGCAGCGCCCGGCCAGGCCGCAACTTCCTCCCGGCCCGGCCCGCGACCTGGGCGAGCAGCTGGAAAGTCCGCTCGGCCGCCCTGAGGTCGCCGCCGCGCAGGCCGAGGTCGGCGTCGACCACGCCGACGAGGGTCAGGTTGGGGAAGTTGTGCCCCTTGGCCGCGCCCTGTGTCGCGATCAGGATGTCGATCTCGCCTTCCGTCATCGCCTCGATCATCGCCCGCGCGCCCTCGGCGCTGACGACGGTGTCGGACGAAAAGACGGAGATCCTGGCGTCGGGGAACCGTTCGCGCGCCTCTTCCTCGACCCGCTCGACGCCCGGACCGACGGAGACGAGGCTGTCCTTGGCGGTGCAGTAGGGACACCGCTCGGGCTTCGGCATCGAGAAGCCGGTGAGGTGGCAGACGAGCCGGCCCGAATACCGGTGCTCCACCAGCCACGACTCGGTGTCGGGCGCCTTCAGCCGCTCGCCGCAGGCGCGGCAGAGCACGAGCGGCGCGTAGCCGCGGCGGTTGAGGAACAGCAGCACCTGCTCGCCGCGGGTCAGCGTCTCCTTCATCGCCTCGACAAGGGGCGGCGAGAGCCACCTGCCCTGGTCAGGCGGCGCCGCGCGCAGGTCGACCAGCGTGACCTTGGGAAGCACCGCGCCGCCGTGGCGGGCGGCGAGCTTGAACCAACGATAACGGCCGGTCTCGGCGTTCCAGAGAGTCTCCAGCGAGGGGGTCGCCGAGGCGAGGATCACCGGCGCGTCGCCGAGCTTCCCGCGCGCCACGGCCAGGTCGCGCGCCTGGTATATGAAGCCGTCCTCCTGCTTGTAGGAGGCGTCGTGCTCTTCATCGACGACGATGAGGCGAAGCCGCCGGAACGGCAGGAACAGCGCCGAGCGGGCGCCGACGACGATCCGGCATTTGCCGAGCGCGGTCGCCTCCCAGACCCGGCGACGGGTCGGACCGGAGAGACCAGAGTGCCACGCCGCCGGCTCGGCCCCGAACCGCTCGGCGATCCGCGCGATCACCGCCTGCGTGAGCGCGATCTCGGGCAGCAGGATCAGAACCTGCGCCTCGGGATCGCGCCGCAGGACGGCGGCGGCGGCCTCGAGATAGACCTCGGTCTTGCCGGAACCCGTCACCCCATCGATCAGGGCGACTCCGAAGCGGCTCTCGCCAACCATCGCCTCTATGCCCCGGAGCGCGGCGGCCTGGCTCGCGTTCAGCGTCGGGCCCGGCCGCTCCGGATCGGGCGCCGGATAGTCGATCGGCGCCTCGCGCACCTGTTCGGCGAGGACGCCGTCGGCGAGCAGAGCCGAGACGACGCCGCTGCCGACGTCGGCGGCCCGCGCCAGCGCCGCGCGGGTGAGCGGCGTCGTCTGCGCCGTCTCGATCACCCGCAGCCGCGAGGAGGTCATCCGCGTCGGCGCCTTGCCGGTGGCGACGATGATCCGGTCGGCCTTCGCCTTCGGAGCGCTGGACCCACGCAGGGCGATCGCCAGCGGCTGGCCGGGCTGGTCGACAGCGTATTTGGCGGCCCAGTCGACAAAGGCGAGGCTTTCGGGCGGCAGCGGCGGCGCCTCCATCAGGCCCGCGACCGGCTTCAGCGCGCGGTTCCCGCCGGCGCCGTCCCTGAGCGCGGTCACCACGCCTCGCACGAGCCTTGGCCCCAGCGGCACCGCCACCACCTCGCCAGGCGCGAGCTCCAGCCCTTCCGGCTCGGCGTAGTCGAACGCCTCCGGCAGCGGCAGCGGGATCAGCACTGAGGCGATCCTCACCGGCCGCGATCCCGCGCTGACGAGAGCCACGTCATCGCCCGGTCATCGCCGAGTTTCGCCCGGCCGTCGAGGGGGATGTTCATCGCTTGTTCCGCGACGTATGGCCTTGCGCCGCGTCCATGCTACGCATGCGCTCGTCGCGAAGAGGGACTCGCGGGTGGACGACGAACCGCGCCCAACGACGGGCAAGGTCTTGCTGGCCCAGATGCGGGGGCGCCTGGTGCTGCGGAACACGCACCAGGAGGTTCATCAGCGGCTCTCGCCCATGACCCGGCTCGCTACGGTCGTCACCGACAAGGTCGGCTCCATGGGCTTCTTCCTGACCATGCTGGGCTGGACCATCGCCTGGCTCGGCTGGAACACTCTCGCCCCGGCGCGCTGGCGCTTCGATCCGCCCACCGGTTTCGTGCTCTACCTCTTCCTCTGCAACGTCATTCAGTTGCTGCTGATGCCGCTGATCATGGTGGGCCAGAACGTCCACGGCATGCGCATCGAGGCGCGCGCCGAGCACGACCTGGAGGTCAACCTCAAGGCCGCCGAGGAGATCGAGACCATCCTCCACTACATGGAGCAGCGGAACGAGATCCTGATGCGGATGGTGGCCAAGCTCGACATCGACGTTCGCGAGTCGCTGGAGCAGCCGTCCGCGGTCCGCTGACCCGCGAGCCGGTCACACGCGCGAGGGGCGATCTGCGCGCATCGCGGCCGTCGCGCGCCGTGATGCTGCGGAAGCTCGATCAGCTCGGCCGCTGCGACCAACAAGCTCTTCCGTAACACGGCGGTGGCTGGGTAGAGAGCGCACATGATCTTGACCGCAACGCACGCCATGCCGCTCACGTCCCAGGGACCGGGACGGTGGACCACGATCGCCGGCCCGGAGTGGAGCAACCCGGGAGGCGGACTCTGGGGCGGCTATGCGATCGGGCTGGCGATTCAGGTGCTGGAGGCCGAGCCCGAGGCCGTCGGCGAGGCGCTGTCGCTGACCCTGACATATGCCGCGGGTCTGCCCGCGGGCGCCCTCGACGTCCGCACCCGGCGGCTGCGCCAGGGCGGCTCGGTCGGGGTCTGGGAGGTGGAACTGCTGGCCGCCGGCTCAGACCAGGTCGGCGTCCACGCGATCGTCACAATGGCGCGCCGGCCCCGGACCCCTGAGTTCGCGTTCGCGACCATGCCCGACGCGCCTGACCCGGAGAGCCTGCCGAGCCCGGAGGTTCCGGCCGGCGCGGCGCATCACTATGGCGCGGCTTCGTTCGAGCGGCGCACGCTGGAGGGCTTTCCGCCGACGCCAGGAGACAGCTCGCGCTCGCTCGCCTGGGTGCGCTCGCGGCGCGGGCCGTTCGACAAGGCGCTGCTGGGCATGGTCACCGACAACTCTGCGCCGCGGGCGATGTATGCGCTGGGTCCGCGGGTGATGACGACGACGCTGTCGCTGACCGCCTACCTGCACGCCACCGCGGAGGATATCGCCGAGGTGGGCGACGACTTCATCCTGGTCGAATGCGAGGGCCGGGTCGGCGGCGGCGGCGCCTCCGACGAGCGCTCGAGCTATTGGCGGCGCGACGGCAAGCTCCTGGCGACCAGCGAACAGCTGGCCTGGTACCGCGAGCTGCGCGACGGCCCGGAGTAGGCTTTTGCCCTTGCCTGCCGCGACGGCGGCGACCTGAGCATCGGCGCATGAGCCTCTCGCCGCAGGATTTCGTCTCGGCCGACACGTTCGAGCGCGAGTGCGTCGCACTCTTCGGCCGCAGCTGGACCCCGGTCTGCCGCTCCGAGGACGTCGCCGAGCCAGGAGCTCAGAAACCCGCGCTCGTGGGCCGCACGCCGGTGATTGTCGCCCGCGGCCGTGACGGCGGCCTGCGCGCGCTCTCGAACGTCTGCCGCCACCGCGCGATGACGCTGATCGACGCCGACACCCGCGCCGACGTGATCCGCTGCCCCTACCACCTCTGGACCTACGGCCTCGACGGCGCGCTGCTGGCCGCACCGTTCATGGACGGCGTCCCGCTCGAGGGCTGCGCGCTGCCCAGCTACGGCGTCGCCGAGTGGGGCGGCTGGGCGTTCGTCGATCTGAGCCGGTCCGCGCCGCCGCTGCCGGCCCTGCTCGGGCCGCTCGCCGAGAGGCTGGAGCCGGCGCGCCTGGCGAGCCTCAAGGCGGGATTCCGTATCGCGCTGACGCACGACTGGAACTGGAAGGTGATGGTCGAGAACTTCGGCGAGTCCTACCACCACATCGGCGCCCACGCCGGCACGCTGCAGCCGCTCTGGCCCGGCGGCGAGACCGACGCCTCCCCGAGCACGCCAGATTGGATCGACATCCGCCACCCAACCCACCCCGCGGCAGGGGAACTGGGCGTGTTCGTCGTCTTTCCCGTCTTCCTGCTGGCGACGACGCCGGCGAGCGGCGGCGCGGTCTGGTATCGGCTGATACCGATCGCCCCCGAGCGGATCGAGCTCGAGATCGTGGGACTCTACCCGCCCGAGGCGGCCGCCGACGAAGGCGAGATGGCGCGAGCCAGGGCCGAGATCTGGGCCGTGCATCAGGAGGACATCGTCGTCTGCGAGCGGGTGCAGGCCGGTCTGAGATCACCGGACGCGGTCCTCGGACCGCTCTCGCCTCTGGAGGCCGGCGTCGCCCGCTTCCGGGACTGGGTCGAGCGCGGCCTTGCCTGAAGGCCAAGCCGACGATTCTCAAGCCGGCGTTAACCAAAGGCGGTCTTGATCTGTTCCTCGAAGCGGCAGCGCCGGGACGGGCGGCCGGAATGACGGAATCGTGGGGGGACGGAATTGTCGGACGTGCTGCGCGCCGGGGCGCATGAATGGGCGAGAGACGAGGCGATCCGCGCCTTCCTGAAGAGCCGTCCTGAGTTCCTGCGCGACGACCCCGAGCTGATGCAGGCGCTGGGCGTCCGGACCGACGCCGCCAACGTGATCGACTTCGGCCCAGCCGCGCTTTCGCGGGCGGCGAGCGCGCACCGCAAGGAGACGAGCGTGCGGCGTCGACTCGAGGCGGTCGCGCAGGCCAATTTCGACGCCCAGGCGCGCACCCACGAGGCGGTGATCGAGCTTCTGGGATCACGCAGCCACACCGACTTGGCCGCGCGCCTCGACGCGCTCGCCAAGGCCCACTTCGGCCTCGCCGCGGCGGTCATCGCGCTGGAAGGGCCCGAACGCGCGCCCGCCGGCTGGCGCGCGCTGGCCGAGGGCCAGTGCGACCTCGCGCTCGGGCTGCAAAAACCCGCCCGCCTCGGCGCGCTGCCCACCGCACGCGGTCTTTTCGCCGCCGGCGTCGAGGTCGGCAGCGTGGCGCTGATCCGGCTTTCGATCTGGGAGCCTGCGCGGACCGGCATGCTCGCCTTCGCCTCCGCCGACGAGACGACGTTCGCGCCCGACATGGGCCACGAACTGATCGACTTCCTCGCCCATGTGGTCGAGCGGATGGCGGAGCGATGGCCGCTGCCGTGATGTCGCCCCCGGAGGCCCTGGCGGCGTTCCTGGAGCACCTGGCGCACGAACGGCGGGCGAGCCCGCGCACCGTCGAGGCCTACCAGGCCGCCGGGCTCACCTATCTCGCCTTCCTCGAGCAACATTTCGGCGGCCAGCTCGGCCTGGCGGACCTCGGGACCCTGAGCGCCGGCGACGTCCGCGCGTTCCTGGCGCATCGCCGCAGCGGGCCGCACCCGCTCTCGGCGCGGTCGCTCTCGCAGACGCTGTCGGCGATCCGCAGCTTCCACCGCTTCCTCGACCGCCGGCTCGGCGTCCCCTGCCCGGCTCTGGCGCTGGTGCGGGGGCCCAAGGTGGTCCCGCCGCCGCCGCGGCCCGTGACCGAGGACCAGGCGCTCGGCCTCATCGCCGAAGCCGGCGACGACCCTGACCGCGAGCACTGGGAGAACCTGCGCGACGAGGCGGTGCTCGCCCTGCTCTACGGTTGCGGCCTGCGGATCTCGGAGGCGCTTGGGGTGAAGCGGAGCGACGCGCCGCTCGGGCCGTCGCTACGGATTCTCGGCAAGGGCTCGAAGACCCGGATCGCGCCGGTGTTGCCGCAGGTGCGGCAAGCGGTCGACGCCTACCTCGCCGCGCTGCCGTTCGAGCTGGCGCCCGACGAGCCGCTGTTCCGCGCCGCGCGCGGCGGGCCGTTGCCGCCAAGGCGTGTGCAGGAGCTGATGGCGAAGCTGCGCGGACGGCTGGGCCTCTCCGAGCGGGCGACGCCGCATGCCCTGCGCCACTCGTTCGCGACCCACTTGCTGGGCGCCGGCGCCGACCTGCGCTCGATCCAGGAGCTGCTGGGCCACGCCTCGCTCTCGACCACCCAGCGCTACACCGCCGTCGACGCCGCGGGGCTGCTGGCGGCCTACTCGAAAGCACATCCGAAAGGCTGACGGCCACGCCCTGCGTGGTTCGAGACGCGCCCTGCGTGCGCTCCTCGCCATGACCAAGGATGGGAAGCCGCACCAACCTCGTTATCCTGAGGAGCCGTCCCGGACTTGATCCGGGGCGGCGTCTCGAAGGACGTGACGCAGGGAGCCCTATGGAACCCGCGTCTTGATCCAGGCCGTGGACTCGGCCATGGCGCGGGCGCCGGCGCTGAGCTGCGGGAAGAACGGCCAGATGTGGATCATGTCCGGCCAGATGCGGAGCGTGACGTCGACGCGCGCGATGCCAGCCCGCTCGGCCAGCAGCGTCGCGTCCGACATCAGCACCTCCTCGGAGCCGACCTGGATCAGCATCGGCGGCAGGCCGGCGAGGTTGGCGAACACCGGCGAGGCCAAGGGCGCCTTCGGATCCTGGCCCGGGGCGAGGTAGTTGACCTTGAAGTCGTCGATCCCGGCCTGGGTGATGATGAAGTCGGTCTCCGCCTTGGCCTGATAGGCCGGGCCGGTGTTGGTGAGGTTGGCCCACGGGCTGATGCAATGCAGGCCGGCGGCCGCGGGCAGGCCCGCGTCACGCGCGGCGACCGCCAGTGCGACGGTGAGGCCCCCGCCGGCGCTGTCGCCCGCGATCACGGTGCGCGCCGCGTTCCCGCCAGCGCTGATGAAGGCGCGCCACGCGGCGAGCGCATCGTCGACGGCGGCCGGGAACCGATGCTCGGGCGCAAGGCGATAGTCGATCGTATAGGCGGTCGCGCCCGCCGCCTCCGCCATCTTGGCCACCATGGTGCGGTGGCTGACGCAGCCGCCGATGCAGTAGCCGCCGCCGTGCAGGTAGAAGATCGTCCGCGAGGCGTCCGCGCCCTTCGGCGTGATCTTCTCGGCTGCGACGCCGCCGAGCTTGAGCGGCTCGATGTGACAGTTCTCAGGCGGTGGGGCGATCGCGCCCAGGCCGTCGATCATCGCGCGACGCTCGGGCCAGGTCGGCTGCGGCGCGCCCTCGGGCGGCTGCAGCGACACGAACGCCTCGCGCAGCGCCGCGACCTCCGGATCTCTCCACTCGGCCATCGTGTCCTCCCTGCGGCTCTCTGTGGCGCGCAGGAGGTCAGGCTCACGCAGGGGCGGTCAAGCCTGCATCGTCCAACCTTCGACGCCCATCGCCGCCTGCCGCAGCGCCTCGGACCGCGTCGGGTGAGGGTGACAGGTGCGCGCGACGTCCTCCGACGCAGCGGAGAACTCCATCGCGACGCAATATTCGCCGATCATCTCGCCGACGTCGGGGCCGATCATGTGGACACCGAGCACCCGGTCGGTCGCGGCGTCGGCCAGCACCTTCACGAAGCCCTCGGCCTCGTGGTTGACCTTGGCGCGCGCGTTGGCCGTGAACGGGAACTTGCCGACCTTGTAGGCGACGCCCTCGGCCTTCAACTCCTCCTCGGTCTTCCCCACCGTCGCGACCTCCGGATAGGTGTAGATCACGCTCGGGATCACGTCGTAGTTCACGTGCCCGGCTTTCCCCGCGATGATCTCGATGCAGGCCACCGCCTCGTCCTCGGCCTTGTGCGCGAGCATCGGCCCGTGGGTGACGTCGCCGATCGCCCAGACACCGGCCGCCGAGGTGCGGAAGTGATCGGTGTCGATGAAGCCGCGGCGATCCGGCGTCACGCCGACGCTCTCCAGTCCAAGACCTTCCGTGTACGGACGGCGACCGATGCATACCAGCACGTAGTCGGCGCTCAGTGTCTCGGCCGCGCCGCCCGCCACCGGTTCGACCGTCAGCTCGACGCTCTTCGCGCCGGCCCTCGCCGCAGTCACCTTCGAGCCGAGCTTGAAGGCGATCCCTTGGCGGGTGAGCGCGCGCTGGAAGGTCTTGGCGGTCTCCTCGTCGACGCCCGGAACGATCCGGTCGAGGAACTCGACCACCGTCACCTTCGACCCGAGCCGGCGCCACACCGAGCCGAGCTCGAGCCCGATCACGCCGGCGCCGATCACGATCAGGCTGTCGGGGACCTCGGGCAGCGCGAGCGCGCCGGTGGAGTCGACGATGCGTTTCTGGTCGATGTCCACACCGGCGAGCGGCGCAGGCTCGGAGCCGGTGGCGATGACGATGTTCTTTGCATCGAGCGTGGCGGCGGCGCCGTCAGGTCCGGTGACCTCGACCTTGCCGGGACCGGCGATCTTCCCGGCGCCTTTGATCCAATCGACCTTGTTCTTCTTGAACAGGAACTCGATGCCCTTGGTCAGCTGGCCGACCGAGCCGTCCTTCTGCTTCATCATCGCCGGCAGGTTCAGCTTGGGCGTGACGTCGATGCCGAGCTCGGCGAAGTCCTTGTCCGCCATCTCGTAGAGCTCAGAGGCGTGGAGCAGCGCCTTGGAAGGGATGCATCCGACGTTGAGGCAGGTCCCGCCCAGCGTCTCGCGCTTCTCGACGCAGACGACTTTCAGTCCCAGCTGGCCGGCGCGGATCGCCGCGTTGTAGCCGCCCGGCCCGCCGCCAATCACCACCACGTCGTATTCGGCCATGCGCTCCTCGTGCCTCCGCTCGCGTGGCGCGGGATATAATCGCTCGCCCCGCGAAGGTCAGGCGCTTTCCGCCGCCGCGGGACATACCGGGAGTGATCACGGAGCCTCTGCCGCTCAGCTCAGCGCGCGCAGCACGAGCCAGATTAGCAGCGGCGTCGCGAGGTAGAGCAGGGCGATCACCCGCATGCCGGTGCGGCGGGCGCCGGACGATGTGGAGGCGGGCGCTTGGCCCCACGGCTGTTCGTCGTCGCCGGTGGAGAGTCTCGGCATGGACCTTATCGCCTTCAGCGTCTCGCGCGCCGCCGCGACGTCCTCCTCGGGCGCCATCACGCGATAGCCGCCGAGGCCCTCGATCACCGGCGCCTCCATCGCGCCGAAGCTCGCGTCGAACACCTCGGCGGCGATGCCCGCCGAGCGCAGCGCGCCAGCGGCGATGTGCGCTTCCATCAGGTTCGGGATACGGGTGACGAGGGCGAGGCCCATCACCTGTTGTCCTCAGACGTCCAGCAGCAGCCGCTGCGGATCTTCGATGAACTCCTTCACCTTCACCAGGAAGGTCACCGCGCCCTGCCCGTCCACCACGCGGTGGTCGTACGAGAGCGCGAGGTACATCATAGGCCGGATCACCACCTGGCCGTTCATGGCCATCGGACGGTCCTGGATCTTGTGCATGCCGAGGATGCCCGACTGCGGCTGGTTGAGGATCGGCGTCGACATCAGCGAGCCGTAGACGCCGCCGTTCGAGATCGTGAACGTGCCGCCCTGCAGGTCGTCGAGCGCCAGCGAGCCGTCGCGCGCCTTGGCCCCCAACTCGTTGATCGACTTTTCGATCTCGGCCAGGCTCTTGGCGTCGGCGTCGCGGACCACCGGCACCACGAGGCCGCGCTCCGTGCCGACGGCGACGCCGATGTCGTAGTGGTTCTTGTAGATCAGGTCCTGGCCGTCGATCTCGGCGTTGACGGCTGGGACCTCCTTCAGCGCCGCGACACAGGCCTTCACGAAGAAGCTCATGAAGCCCAGGCGCACGCCGTGGCGCTTCTCGAACACGTCCTTGTAGCGGCTGCGCATCGCCATCACGGCGGTCATGTCGACCTCGTTGAAGGTCGTCAGCATGGCCGCGGTTTCCTGCGCCTCCTTCAGGCGCCGGGCTATGGTCTGGCGCAGGCGGGTCATCCGCACGCGTTCTTCGCGCTCACGCGGCGGACGCGGCGCAGCGGGCGGCTGGACCGGCGCAGGCGCAGGCGGCGGCCGCTCGGCTCTGGCCTCGAGCGCGGCGAGCGCATCGCCCTTGGTGATGCGCCCGTCCTTGCCAGTACCGGCGATCGCGGACGCATCGAGCGCATTTTCCGCCACGATGCGCTGGACGGAAGGCGCGAGCGGCCTGGCCTCGGCCGCGGGCGGGGTGGGCGGCGGTTCGGCTGGCGCGCGTTCGGCGACCGGCGATGCCGCGGCGGCGGCGGCGGGCGCAACCGCAGCGGCGGCGACTTCGACCTCCCTGACCGGCGCCTTGGTCTTGGCGGACGCGGCGCCGGCGGCGGTGATGTGGCCCAGCACCTGACCGGGTTCGATCGTCGCGCCTTCCTCGGCCAGGATGTCGGCCAGCACCCCGTCTTCGGGCGCGGCCACCTCGAGGTTGACCTTGTCGGTCTCGAGCTCGACCAGCACCTCGTCCTTGACGACCGGATCGCCCGGTCTCTTGGCCCAGCGCGCGACGGTGGCCTCGGTGACGGATTCGCCGAGCGTCGGGGTCATGATGTCGGTCATCGAGGACACATTCCTGAAATCTCGAACACGGCGAGGCCCCCTCCACCGCTTCGCGGTCCCCCTCCCCCTGAGGAGGAGAGTCCGGTCTCTTCTCCCTCAGGGGGAAGTGGCCCGAAGGGCCGAAGGGGGCCTTCGCGCGGTCTCATACCTTCTTTTCGCGTCTCAGGCGAACGCCTGGCCGAGCAGCGTCTGGAGTTCCTTCATGTGCCGGCTCATCAGGCCGGCGGCGGTCGAGGCCGAGGCCGGGCGGCCCACGTAGCGGGCGCGCTTGGCCTTGATCTTCATCCGGTCGAGCGTCAGCTCCAGCCAGGGGTCGACGAAGGTCCAGCCGCCCATGTTCTTGGGCTCCTCCTGGCACCAGACCAGCTCGGCGTTGGCGAACCGCGAGAGCTCGGTCGTCAGCGACTTCACCGGCCACGGATAGAACTGCTCGAGCCGCATCAGGTAGACGTCGTCGACGCCGCGCTTCTCGCGCTCGTCCAGCAGGTCGTAGTAGACCTTGCCCGCGCAGAGCACGACGCGGCGGACGTTGGCGTCGGCGACCAGCCGGATCTCGGTGTGGCGCTCGTGCTCGGCGTCGTCGTGCAGCACGCGGTGGAAGGCCGAGCCCTCGGCGAAGTCCTCGAGCGCCGAGATCGCCTTCTTGTGCCGCAGCAGCGACTTCGGCGTCATCAGCACCAGCGGCTTGCGGTACTCGCGCAGCAACTGGCGGCGCAGGACGTGGAAGTAGTTCGCCGGCGTCGAGCAGTAGCAGACCTGCAGGTTGTCCTCGGCGCAGAGCTGCAGGTAGCGCTCGAGCCGGGCCGACGAGTGCTCCGGCCCTTGCCCCTCGTAGCCGTGCGGCAGCAGCATCACGAGACCGCTCATGCGCAGCCACTTGCGCTCGCCGGACGAGATGAACTGATCGATCACCACCTGCGCACCGTTGGCGAAGTCGCCGAACTGCGCCTCCCAGAGCGTGAGCGTGTTGGGGTCGGCCAGCGAGAAGCCGTACTCGAAGCCGAGCACCGCCTCTTCCGAGAGCGCCGAATCCAGCACCTCGAAGTGCGCCTGGCCAGGCCTGAGGTTCGAGAGCGGCGTGTAGTGCTCTTCGGTGGTCTGGTCGACGATGTCGCAGTGGCGCTGGCTGAAGGTGCCGCGCACCGAATCCTGGCCGGAGAGCCGCACCGGATAGCCCTGGTCGAGCAGGGTGGCGAACGCGAGGTGTTCGCCGGTGGCCCAGTCGATGTTCTCGCCCGCCTCGATCGAAGCGCGGCGGTTCTCGATCACGCGGCGGACGGTCTTGTGGACGTCGAGCCGGCCGGGGATGGTGGTGAACTTCAGGCCGAGGTCCCGCAGCTTCTGCCTCTGCACCGCGGTGTTGCCACGCAGTTCTTCATGCTCGGGCGTGAGGCCCGACCACTTGCCGTCGAGCCAGTCGGCCTTGTCGGCGTGATAGGCCTTTCCGGCCTCGAACTCCTTGTCGAGGTAGGCGTCGAACTCGGCGATGAAGCCTTCGACTTCCTGCGCGGTCACCACGCCCTCGTCGATCAGCCGCTGCGCGTAGATCTCGCGGACGCTCGGGTGGTGCTTGATGGCGAGGTACATCAGGGGCTGCGTCATCGTCGGATCGTCGCCTTCGTTGTGGCCGAACCGGCGGTAGCAGAACATGTCGACCACCACGTCCTTGCCGAACTGCTGGCGGTACTCGGTGGCGACCTTGGCGGCGTAGACCACCGCTTCCGGGTCGTCGCCGTTGGCGTGGAAGATCGGCGCCTCGACCATCAGCGCGGTGTCCGACGGGTAGGGGCTGGTGCGCGAGTAGCGCGGGCTGGTGGTGAAGCCGATCTGGTTGTTGACGATGAAGTGCACCGCCCCGCCGGTGCGGTAGCCTTTCACGCCCATCAGGTTGAAGCACTCGGCGATGACGCCTTGGCCGGCGAACGCTGCGTCGCCGTGCAGCAGCAGCGGCAGCACGTGGCCTCGGCCCGTTGTCGGGTTGTCGCGCAGCGTGAACGCCTGCTTCGCCCGCGTCTTGCCGAGCACCACGGGGTTGACGATCTCGAGGTGGCTCGGGTTCGCGGTCAACGACAGGTGGACCGAGTTGTCGTCGAACGTGCGGTCCGACGAGGCGCCCAGGTGGTACTTCACGTCGCCCGAGCCCTCGACGTCGGACGGCAGCGACGAGCCGCCCTGAAACTCGTGGAAGATCACGTGGTAGGGCTTGCCCATGACTGCGGCGAGCACGTTGAGGCGGCCGCGGTGCGGCATGCCGATGACGATGTCGCGCACGCCGAGCGCGCCGCCGCGCTTGATGATCTGCTCCAGCGCCGGCACCGTCGACTCGCCGCCGTCGAGGCCGAAGCGCTTGGTGCCGGGGAAGCGCTTGTGCAGGAAGCGCTCGAAGCCCTCGGTCTCGATCAGCTTCTTGAGGATCGCGATCTTGCCCGGACGGGTGAACGCGATCTCCTTGTCGCGGCCCTCGATCCGCTGCTGCAGCCAAGCCTTCTCCGCGGGGTCGGAGATGTGCATGTACTGCACGCCGACGCTGCCGCAGTAGGTGCGCCGCAGGATGCTGAGGATCTCGTGCAGCGTCGCCGTCTCGAGCCCCAGCACGTAGTCGAGGAAGATCGGCCGGTCGTAGTCGCTCTCGGCGAAGCCGTAGCGGGCCGGGTCGAGCTCGGAAGCGTCGCCCTGCGTCACCGCCAGACCCAGCGGATCGAGGTTGGCGCGCAGGTGACCGCGCATGCGGTAGGCGCGGATCATCATGATCGCGCGCAGCGAATCGAGCGTGCGGGCGCGGATCTCGTCGGCGGTGGCCGCCGGCGCGGCGGCGCTGATCCTGGCCTCGAGCTTGGCGTCCATCGCCGGCCAGAGGCCGTCGATCGCCGACATCCATTCCGGCCGGGGCTCGGCGACCGGCTCTGGCGTCCACGCCGGCGGCGCGATGTTCTGCGCGACGTCGCTGGCCTTGTCGCGAAGGGTCTCGAAGAACGCGCGCCATGACGGCTCGACCGAGCTCGGATCGTTGGCCCAGCGGGCCTGCAGGTCCTCCACGAACCCGGCGTTGCCGCCGTAGAGGAATGAAGTCTCGGCCAGAACCTCGTTCAGCCGTCCAGCGTCGTCCGCCATCTGCCCTTCTCAACCTCGACGCCGCCTGGGCCGGAGGTCCGGGCGGGGCCCGATAAGATAGTTACGCCGCCCGATCGCCGCAGCGATCGGGCGTTCCAAGCCAAGCGCGCGATCCGCTCTTCGGATCGCTAGGCCCGTTTCAGGACCTCGACCAGGGTCGTGCCAAGCGCCGCCGGCGACGGCGAGACACGGATGCCCGCGGACTCCATGGCGGCGATCTTGTCCTCGGCGCCCCCCTTGCCGCCCGAGATGATCGCGCCGGCGTGGCCCATGCGCCGCCCGGGCGGCGCGGTCCTTCCGGCGATGAACCCGACCATTGGCTTCTTGATCTTTGAAGACTTGATGAACTCGGCCGCGTCCTCCTCGCCCGAACCACCGATCTCGCCGATCATGATGATCGATTCGGTTTCCAGATCGGCAAGGAACATCTCGAGGATATCGATGAATTCGGTCCCCTTGACCGGATCGCCGCCAATCCCGACCGCCGTTGTCTGTCCAAGCCCCACCTGGGTGGTCTGGAACACCGCCTCGTAGGTCAGCGTCCCCGAGCGCGAGACGACGCCCACCGAGCCCTTGCGGAAGATGTTCCCCGGCATGATGCCGATCTTGCACGCGTTCGGGGTGAGGACGCCCGGGCAGTTGGGGCCGATCAGGCGCGACTTCGAGCCCGAGAGCGCGCGCTTGACCTTGATCATGTCCTCCACCGGGATGCCCTCGGTGATGCAGACGATCAGCTCGACCTCGGCGTCGATCGCCTCGAGGATCGCGTCGGCCGCGAACGCCGGCGGCACGTAGATGGCGCTGGCCGTCGCACCGGTCTGGGCCACCGCCTCGACGACGGTGTCGAAAACCGGCAGAGCGAGGTGGCTCGAGCCACCCTTCCCAGGCGAGACGCCGCCGACCATCTTGGTGCCGTAGGCGATCGCCTGCTCGGAGTGGAAGGTGCCCTGCGCGCCGGTGAACCCCTGGCAGATCACGCGGGTCTCCGCGCCGACAAGAATGGACATGGGCTGCTTCGCGGCTCTCTCTTTATAGGGGCTTGGCTTTGAGGCCGCGTCGCCGGTTGAAGCGCCAGCGGCGGCCTTCCCATAGGCGATGCGTCCGCCCAAGCAAACCCTGCCGCAGCGTCCCTTCGTCGCTTTTGCTGGCGGCCGGCGGAAACAGCCAAGCTGCGACACAATCTCCCGTTGCCAGCGACGAGCGCACGCCCGAAGGTCGCCGACGGGCCAGGCGTGGTTGTCTATCGTCCGCCGTTCAACCTCCCCAAGGATGCGGCGGACAGGCCCAAGGCCCGGCGAGTTCTCTCGCCGGGCCTTCTTTGTCACGGATCGGCGGGCGGGCCGTTCAAGAACAGCGTCAGCTTGGCGCGGTCGAGGCCGTGCTCGCGCGTCAACTCGATCCGCGTTCCCTCTGCTCCTGGGCTCGCGGCCGCGACCGCCTTCAGCGCCGCGGCGTCGTCGCCGGGGTCTGCGCCCTTGGCCGCGCCGTCGAGCCACACGGTGATGGCGTCCGTCTTCGTCGACGGCGCGCCGTAGTGGGCCGTGAAATAGGCCTCGAGATCGCCGTTCACGGGCTGGTCGGAGGCGGCGTTGCAGCGGAAGTAGCGAACGTCGACCGGCGCAGCGGAGTCGACGATCCCGCTCTGCACGGTCGCTTCCACGAAGGCCCTCTGGTCGCCGTCCTGGAAGGCCCGCCGGCTCTCGCCGCCCGCGAGCCGGCGGTAACCGTCGGGATGCTCCAGGTAGCCCATGAACCTCGGCCAGCCCCAGACCTCGCCATGCTCGGCGACGCGGGCCGCGTCCGGCGCGTCCTCGCGGCAGAGGTCGAAGAGGCCGCGCGCGGCCGTCTGGCTGTCGCTCAGCAGCGCCGGCGCGTCGGCCTGCGCCGCGCCGGCCGCCGCAGCGACCGCCAGAACGAGCGCAGGAAGTCGGCGGCTCGGCAGCCTGGTCATCGTCGGCCTCCGGCGAGCCCCCCGGAGCGGGCGGCCGCTATTTCGCGTAGCTCTGGTAGACCAGGATGCCTGAGCTCGGGTCCTGCTGGAACTTCAGGATCGTGAACCCGCCGGCCGCCATCGCGGCGTTGAGGTCGGCCTTGTTGAGGTGCTGCGGCTTGCCGGCGCCAAGCTTGACGTAGAAGGCCGCGAGCGTCGCATCGCCGCCGTCCTGCGGAGCGCCGATCCAGTTGGAGGCGTCGCTGATCAGGGCGGTGTCGGCCTTGTTGACGCTGACCTTGCAGGTGTTGACCTTCAGGTCCCCCGTGGAGGTATGGCGCAGGCCGCGCGTGACGAGCAGGGTCAGGCGACCGGCGTCGGTCACCTTCTCGCGCGCCGCCTTGTCGGTGACCGAGATCGTCGTGTCGTTGTCGGTTACGACGTCGGTGTCTTTCCAGCCGTCGGCGTCGGCGGCCTTGACCACGGCCACGTAGTCGCCGGCGGGGGCCCAGCAGACGGTCTGGAACGCGTCGAAAGCCGCGTCGGCGGCCGCGGCGGACATTGGAATCGCCAGCGCGCTGACCGCGGCGGCGAGAGCAAGAGAACGTATCATCACCGGTCTAGTTATCCTTCAGTCGGGACGGATTGTTTGAAATCACCTTTGCGGGCCCTGCATGGCCAACGCAAGGCGAACATCGTGACGGCGGCGTCACGCCGCCGCCTTCACGGCCGCGACGATCTTCTCGGCGCCGTCGGCCAGATCGTTCGCCGGGATCACGTTGAGACCGCTGTCGCGCAGGATCTGCTTGCCGAGCTCTGCGTTGGTGCCTTCGAGCCGGACCACCAGCGGCACCTTCAGCCCGACCTCCTTCACCGCAGCGACGACGCCGTCAGCCAGCGTGTCGCAGCGGGCGATGCCGCCGAAGATGTTGACAAGGATACCCTTCACGTTGGGGTCGGCCATGATGATCTTGAACGCCGCCGTCACCTTCTCGCGCGTAGCCCCCCCACCGACATCGAGGAAGTTGGCCGGCTCGGCGCCGTAGAGCTTGATGATGTCCATCGTCGCCATGGCCAAGCCCGCGCCGTTGACCATGCAGCCGATGTCGCCGTCGAGGGCGATGTAGGAGAGCTCGTATTTCGAGGCCTCGATCTCCTTCTCGTCCTCCTCGGTCGGATCGCGCAAGGCGACGACGTCAGGATGGCGGAAGAGCGCGTTGTCGTCGAAGCCCACCTTGGCGTCGAGCACCTTCAGCGCGCCGTCCGACGTGGCGATCAGCGGATTGATCTCGAGCAGGCTCATGTCCTTCTCGGTGAAGGCCTTGTAGAGCGCCGGCAGCAGCGCGCGCGCCTGCTTGGCCGTCTCGCCCTTCAGCCCCAGCGCCTGCGCCAGCAGGAGGCCGTGGTGGGGCCAGACGCCGGTCGCGGGGTCGATCGTGAAGGTGTGGATCTTGTCCGGCGTCGAATGCGCCACCTCCTCGATGTCCATGCCGCCTTCGGTCGAGGCCACCACCGCCACGCGGCTCGTCTCGCGGTCGACCAGCAGCGAGAGGTAGTACTCCTTGGCGATCGAGGCGCCTTCCTCGATGTACAGCCGGCGTACGACCTTCCCCTTCGGCCCGGTCTGATGGGTGACGAGGGTCATGCCAAGCATGCGCTGGGCCTCGGCGCGGACCTCGTCGAGCGACCTCGCCACCTTGACGCCGCCGCCCTTGCCGCGACCGCCGGCGTGAATCTGGGCCTTCACCACCCAGACCGACCCGCCGAGCTTCTGCGCAGCGGCCACCGCCTCGTCGACGCTGAACGCGGGATAACCACGGGGCACAGGGACGCCGAACTCCGCGAGAACGGTCTTGGCCTGGTGCTCGTGGATGTTCATGCCGGGGCCTCTGCTGTGGAATGGCCGGCCTTATAGGAACCGGCCTGCGGCTTAGCAATCGAGCCCCGGACCGGCCCGGACCTCAGCTGGCGTGGCGGGACCGCCAGCGCCAGGGGAGGACGCGGCTCAGCGCCCCGACCGGCCGGGCCCTGCGACGGTCGCCGTCCACGGTGGCGGTGGCGCGCCGTTCCAGCCTGCCCCAGCTAACCCGCCCACCGCGGATCGCGGTGACGATCGACTTGACCACGACGTAGTACATCAGCTGGCGGTAGCCGAAGCGCTGGACAGGCAGCCAGACGAGGTCCTTCCACGGCGCGCGGCGCTCGAGCGCCATGCCGAGCGCCCCGGCCGAAAGGTCCAGGAAGATGAAAGCGGCCCAGTAGAACACCGAGCGCAGCATGTCGTCGGGCGACCATTCGACCGGATGGAAGGCCCGCGCGTAGAGCGCCCATGCGAGGCTCCAGACGATCGCCAGGTCGACCAGCGGCGAGGCGGCGGTCAGGAAGATCTGGAACAGCCAGATCTGCGGCAGGGCCACGAAGCCGAGCACCGGCTGCTTCGGATTGAAGAGCGCCGCGCGGTGCTTCCAGAGGCACTGCAGGGTACCGAACGACCAGCGGAAACGCTGCTTGAGCAGGCCCGAGACGGTGTCCGGCGCCTCGGTGTAGGCGCGCGCCTCGGAGTCGAATTCGACCCGCCAGCCGGCGCGCTGGCAGGCCATGGTCAGGTCCTGGTCTTCGGCCAGCGTGTCGTGCGGATAGCCGCCCAGCCCCTCAAGCGCAGCCTTGCGCCAGGCGCCGACCGCGCCCGGCACGACGGTCACCGCCCCCAGCGCCGCCAGCGCCCGCCGCTCGAGGTTCTGAGCGGTGACGTATTCCAGCGCCTGCCAGCGGGTGACGAGGTTGAGCCGGTTGCCGACCACCGCGTTGCCGGCGACCGCGCCGACGCGGGGGTCGGCGAACCAGCGCACCAGCTGACCGATCGTGTCCGGCGGGAACAACGTGTCGGCGTCGAGTGCGACGATGATCTCGCCTGTCGCCTCAGCCAGGCCCCGGTTGAGCGCCCGCGCCTTGCCGCCGTTGTCGAAGCTCATCAGCGTCACGCGCGGCTCATCCGCAAAGGCTTCGCGGACCTTGGCGGCGGTGCCGTCTGTCGAGCCGTCGTCCAGCACGAGCACTTCGAGCTTTAGCCAGTTCGAGTGCAGGATCCGCGCGACCGACGCCACGATCACCTTCTCCTCGTTGAAGCAGGGGATCAGCACCGAGACCATCGGCCCGGTGGCCGGGTCGAGCATCGGCGGCGCCCGGCCCGGCGCGGTCAGGCGATGATAGAGCGCCAGCGAGGCCAGGAAGACCAGACGCGCCACGCCGAGCACGATCGCGGTGATGAAGAGCGTCGTCAGCAGGAAGTCGACGTAGCGGAAGAAGCCGAAGCCCAGCGCATCGAGCAGCAGCTCGAACGAGCTGCGCGAGGTTGGCGGCATCGCCTGCGCCGGCGTCATGCCGGCGAGTTGGTCGACGGTGACCAGCTTCAGGCCCCGGGCGCGGATCGCGTCGATCAGCTTCGGCAAGGCCGCGACGGTCTGGCTGCGATCGCCGCCGGCGTCGTGCAGCAACACCACCTGGCCCTCGTGCGGACCGGTGTCGTCCAGCCGGTCCATCACCCGCTGCACGATCGTGTCCGGGTCCGGCATCTGGCCGTTCGGCTGGCGCTGCCAGTCGTCCGGGTCGATCCGCAGCCCGACAGTCATGTAGCCGAGCTTCTGGGCGAGCAGCAGCGGCTCGACCTCGTTCGGCGTCGACGGCTCGGCGTCGCCGAAGTAGGGCGGCCGGAAGAGGCGCATCGACCTGCCGGTCAGCACCTCGAAAAGGCGCTGCGTGGTGTTCATCTCGAGATCGGTCTGAGCGACCGGCGTCACGCCGATGTTCGGATGCGTCCAGGTGTGGCCGCCGACGATGTTGCCCTCGCGAACCTCGCGCTGCACGAGGTCGGGTCGGCCTTGCATGTTCTCGCCGATGACGAAGAAGGTCGCATCGGCGTGCTTGGCCTTGAGGATGTCGAGGATCTTCGGCGTCCAGCGCCCGTCGGGCCCGTCGTCGAACGTCAGCGCCACCCAGCCCGGATGGAAGCCGTAGCGCTGGATCTCGTAGCTGGTGGGCATGACGTTGTATTCCTCGGTCGAGATCAGCCCGTTGTCGGGGTCGATCTCGATCGAGCGGGCGCCCGGCGTCGGCGTCGCGCTGACGTGCAGCACCTCGCCCTGGCCGTCGAAGTTGACGCCGGTGCCAGGCGCGATCGTCTCCAGGCCGACGGGCTTGAGGCTGCCGTAGGGCTGGCGGAAGAAGTTCCAGACGGCCGGATCTTCGGCCCCCATCCGCCAGAGCGCGTAGCCGCGCGGGCGATAGTCGTCGCCGACCTTGATCTCGTTGTAGACGGTGGCCGCGTCGAGGAACCAGACGATGTGCTTGGAGCCGTCGTCGTCGATGTAGCCGTAGGTGGGATTGAGCGCGTTGTCGTCGAGGCTGACGTGGGCGTCCGAGTCGCGGGCGGTCTGGGTCGCGTCGTAGAAGACCTCGGTCTCGCCGTTCACCGCGCGACCGCTCTGGTCGACCTTCCAGTCGTAGCCGTAGTCGCCGAGCGCCACGACCATCCGGGCCGGGTCGAGCTGCGCGGCGTCCTTCTCGAGGTTCTTCTCGAACCAGTCCTCGCCGGCCGGCGGTCCGGGCTGGCCGCCCGCGCCGCCCCAGTGCTCGTCGTAGGCCATCAGCACGACCGTGTCCGACAAGGCCTGGAATTTCCTCAGGTCGTAGTCCGGGTTGGCGAACGGCACGGTGACCCAGACTTCGCGGCCAAGGGGCTTCATCGCGTCGTGCAGCTGGGCCACCAGCGCCGGATACTGCGCCAGCGCCTCCGGCGAGATGTTCTCGAGGTCGAGGACATAGCCGCCGTAGCCGTGCGCCTTGGCGAGGTTGACGAGATTGGTCACCAGCGCCGTCCGCGCCGCTGGGTTCAGCAGCAGATTGTTGGCGAGCGGCCCGTCGAACATGCCGTCGTGGGCGTTGGTGATCGAGGGCAGCACCGACGGCGGGTTCTTCGCGCTGGCGATGATCGCCTCGGCCTGTGGGTCGGACGTGACGGTGACGGGGCCGTTCGAACCGTTCAGGAAGATCCACTGCGGCGAGACGACGTCGAGCTGGTCGACGTGGCGCGCCAGCGAGGGCCGCGAGCTCTCGTCCCAGGAGACGTAGAAGCCGACCGCCAGCGGCCGCGTCGGGCCGCCGGGCTCCCCGGCGTGCGGCCGACGGGGCACCTTGGTCCACTGCGGCTTGCCCCGCAGCCGGTGCGCGGTCTCCACGTGCAACGCCTGCAGCACGCGCGGGTCCTTCAGCGACAGCGACGGCAGCCGCGGCGCGAACGCGAGCGTGGCGAAGAAGCCGGCGACGATCAGCGCGGCCAGCGAGACCATCAGGCCGACGCCGAGCCTGGCGCGCCGGTCGCGCCGCCCGGTCGGATCATGGAATACGAAGTCGGCCATTCAGGCCCAGATGCTCTTGTTGCTACAGATCCGACTGATTGTGGCGCGGAAGATGGCTGAAGGGCGTCCGGATGCAAGAGGCCGCGACGCGGTGGCGAGGACGACTCACGCCGGTTCGACCGATTGACAGAGACAAGACCGCTCTTTCTTTCTTCGCGCGCCGGACCGGCGCGAGACCCAACCTTGGCTCCAGTATCCGAGACCCGCGATGAATATCGGCTGACTTCGTTCAGGACGAACGCGGTCCGGATCGTCCTGGCTTGCCTGGCGGTGGCCCTGGTGATCGGCGCGTCGTCGTCCTCGGCCAACCTCGAGGTCGCCGCCGAGTGGGCCGTCCAGTCGCTCTTCGGCGCCGCGGTCGGACTCGCGGTCGCGCGCTGGCTGACGCCCGCACGGTGGTTCGACGACAGGCTGTGGGCCGCGGCCCTGCTGATCGCCGGCTCGGTCACCCTG
The DNA here is from genome assembly GCA_035541575.1 of Caulobacteraceae bacterium. Classification (GTDB taxonomy): domain Bacteria; phylum Pseudomonadota; class Alphaproteobacteria; order Caulobacterales; family Caulobacteraceae; genus Acaudatibacter. The sequence continues at coordinate 21,382 of DATKMZ010000104.1, forward strand.
CCGGTGGCCGCGATGGTGCTCGCGCGCCTGGCTCTGCTTCAGCATCAGATGCTGACCCTTGGCCTGATCGGCCAGGTGCTGCCATCCGTGTTCGGCAGCTCGCTGACCATGACGGCGCTGGCGTTCCTGGTGCGCCGGACGCCGACTCGGACCCATGCGGCGCCGGCGGCCGCGTCGCCGCCCAAGTTCCTCGCCCGGCTACCCCCGCGGCTGCGCGGCGCCGAGATTTACGCGGTCGAGGCGGAGGACCACTACCTCAGAATCCACACCAGCCTCGGGCAGGACCTGATCCTGATGCGATTGAGCGACGCGATCGGCGAGCTCGAGGGCGTCGAGGGCGCGCAGACGCACCGGTCGTGGTGGGTGGCGAAAGACGCGGTCACGGCCGCCGAGCGCAGCGACGGCCGCGCGACCCTGACGCTGACGGACGGCTCGGAGGTTCCCGTCAGCCGGGGCTTTGCGAAGCCGCTGCGCGCGGCGGGCTGGTTCTGACCACGACTCCGCGGCGCAGCCAGATCTCGACCACGATGAGGTTCGGGACCCAGCAGAGGAACGAGATCGCCCGGTAGGCGGCGGCGAAGTCGACGTGTGCGATGGCGGCCACGGGCAGGTAGAGCCGCAGCGTCACCGCCGCCAGCGTGAGCGCGTAGCTGCGGCTCATCCATCGGCGGTGCGAGGCGAAGTCGCGCGCCCTGGCGTACCGCCACGCCTGCGCCGTGCAGGCGATCCAGACGATCGCGAGCAGGCCGAAGCCGGCGGTCGCGATCGGCCCGGCGGTGGTCCCCAGCGCCAGGATCAGGCCGGCGGCGCCGCCGACGAGGCAGGCGGCGACGTAGGTCGTCCCGGCGCGCCGATGCCAGGCCGGCCAGCGCCCCCGCAGCTTGGGGAAGAACTGAAACGCGCCGAGGATCAGCGCGACCGACGCCACGCCGGCGTGGAGCACGAGCACCCCGAGGCGCGCGAAGCTGTTGGCCATCGGCCCCGGCGCGCCGCCCGGCATGCCTGGGAGCAGATAGCGATAGGAGGCCAGCCCGACGCCGACCGCCAGCACAGCCACGATCCATAGCCAGAGTCTGGAGAGCTTCATGTCACCCCGCGCAGCGAGGCTAGCCCCGCGCGGCGGCAGCGCCCAGTTACTTCGGGGTTAGGCTCTCAGGAGACGCCGCCCGCGCGTCGCGCCCGCCAGACCTCGCGGCTCTGGCCCCAGACGTCGATCTCGACCTCGTCGAACGGCGGCGGCAGTCGGCCACGTCGCAGGATCTGCGACCCGAGCCGTCGCGCCACTCTCTGCGAGGCGGCGTTCATCGGGTCGATGCAGTGGATCACCTCGGTCCAGCCGAGCTGGTCGAACGCCCAGTCGATCGCCGCCGCCGCGCCCTCGGTGGCGTAGCCCCGGCCCCAACAGTCGCGGATGACGCCCCAGCCGACCTCGGTTCCGGGCCACTCGGCGGGCATCCAGGGTCCGAGCCGGCCCACCCAGCGGCCGCTGGACTTCTCGATCACCGAGAACATCGCAAAGCCGTCCATCGCCCAGGCGCCGGCGACGCTCATGAACCCGCGCCAGGCCTGCGAGCGGGACTGGACGCCGCCGATGTAGCGGGTCGCCTCCTCGTCGGTCATGAACGCCGCCCAGGGCTCGAAGTCCGGCGGCTCGAGCGGCCGCAGGATCAGGCGTTCGGTCTCGATGACGGGTCCGTCCATCGCCCCGATCGGCCGGGCTAGACCAGCGCCGGCTCGATCTCCTTGCAGGCTTTGATCAGGCCCTGCACCGACGCGACCGACTTGGCGAACATCGCCTTCTCGGCGTCATCCATCGGGAACTCGATCACCTTCTCGACTCCGCCGGCGCCGATCACCGCCGGGACGCCGACATAGAGGTCCTTGAGGCCATACTGGCCCGAGAGGTGCGCGGCGCAGGGCAGCACGCGCTTCTTGTCCTTCAGGTACGACTTGGCCATCGCGATCGCGCTTTCGGCCGGGGCGTAGAAGGCCGAGCCGGTCTTCAGCAGCGCGACGATCTCGCCGCCGCCGCCGCGCGTGCGCTGGACGATGCCGTCGAGGTCTTCCTGCGAGATCAGGCCCTGCTCGACCAGCACCGGCAGCGGCAGGCCGCCGACCGTCGAATAGCGCGTCATGGGCACCATGTCGTCGCCGTGGCCGCCGAGGGTCCAGGCGCGCACGTCCTCGACAGAGACGCCCAGCTTGTCGGCGAGGAAGTAGCCGAACCGGGCCGAATCGAGCACGCCGGCCATGCCCACCACCATGTGCGTCGGCAGGCCGGAGAACTCGCGCAGCGCCCAGACCATCGCGTCGAGCGGGTTGGTGATGCAGATGACAAACGCGTCGGGAGCGTGCGCCCTGATGCCGTCGCCGACCGACTTCATGACCTTGAGGTTGATGCCGAGCAGGTCGTCGCGGCTCATGCCCGGCTTGCGCGGCACGCCCGAAGTCACGATGCAGACGTCGGCGCCGGCGATATCGGCGTAGTCCTGCGCTCCCTTCAGCGCGGTGTCTCGGCCGAACACCGTGGTCGCCTCGGCGATGTCCAGGCCCTTGCCCTGCGGCAGGCCCTCGACGATGTCGAACAGGACCACGTCGCCCAGTTCCTCGCGAGCGCAGACGTGGGCCAGCGTGCCCCCGATCATGCCCGAACCGATGAGGGCGATCTTCGCGCGCGCCATTCTCTCCACCTCGCTGTCTGAAAGCCGGCGCGGTCTAGACCGGAGGCCCGACGCCTGCAAGGCTCGGCCATGTTCGCCCTCGACCCCGCGTTTGAAGCCGCCTCCGAGCCGCTCGCGTCGCTGCCGCTGAGCGAGGCGCGGCTGCAGCGAGACGCTCGGTTTCCGTGGCTGGTGCTGATCCCCCGCATCGCCGGCGCGGTCGAGCTCGAGGACCTCGGCGCGGAGGAGCGAGCGCTGCTGGTCGGCGAGATCCTGGCGGCGGGCGACGCCGTGCGCGCGATCGGCGGGGCGCTTGGACGGCCGGTCGAGAAGCTCAACGTCGGCCAGCTCGGCAACGTCACTCGACAGCTCCACGTGCACGTCGTCGGCCGCCGCGCGGACGATCCCTGCTGGCCCGGCCCGGTCTGGGGCCAGGGGGAGGCGCCGCCCTATGCGCCGGATCAGCTCGCGACAGCGCTCCGGGTCGCATCAAAGGCGCTACTTGCGATCTGAGTACGTATTTAGCATTGTGACCTGGTCCTGGGTCTGATTCGAGAATGCAGCCAGCGCGATTCCAATACGATCTGACCCACTGCCCGATCGGCCGCGCGCTCGATCTTCTGGGTGAGCGGTGGACTCTGCTCGTCGTCCGCGAGGCGATCTACGGCGTACGCCGGTTCGACGATTTCGCCAGAGCGCTGGCCTGCGGCCGTGGCGTGCTGAGCGACCGCCTGAAGCGGCTTACCGAGGCGGGCGTGCTCGAGCGGCGCGCGTACGTCCGCCACGGCCAACGGCCGAGGCCGGAGTACGTGCTGACTGACAAGGGCCGCGACCTCTTCCCCGCCCTGCTGGCGCTCTCGCAATGGAGCGAGCGCTGGTCGCCGCCGCCGGAGGGACCCGTCGCGCTGGTGACCGCGCGCGGCCGCGGCGAGCCGGTCGAGGCGATACTGACCGCCGACCCTTACGCCCGCCGGCTGACGCTGCACGACGTCGACATCGCCCCCGGGCCGGGCGCGAAGCGGATCAAGTAGACGCGGAAGCGGGCCGGACTGCGCCGGCAGCCGATGACAGGCCGGAGGCGGAACCCTAGGATGGGGCCATGAAACCTTCGGCCGCGAACCAGGGCCAGTCGGCGTCGGAGCTCATCTCGCACAGGATCACCGAGCTCGGGGACTGGCGCGGCGCAACGCTCGGCAGAATGCGCCAGCTCATCCGGGAAGCCGACCCCGACGTCATCGAGGAATGGAAGTGGATGGGCACGCCGGTGTGGTCGCACGACGGCATCATCTGTACGGGCGAGTCCTACAAGAAGGTCGTGAAGCTGACCTTCGCCAAGGGCGCGTCGCTGCCCGACCCGGCCCGCCTGTTCAACTCGAGCCTCGACGGCAACGTCCGCCGCGCGATCGACATCCGCGAAGGCGAAGATGTTGACGCGACGGCCTTCAAGGCGCTCGTGCGCGCCGCGATCGCTCTCAACAGCGCCGCCAAGTCGAGACCTTCGAAGAAGGCGAAGACCTGAGGGGGATCGCGCCCTGAACAGGCCAGCCGCCCTGACGTCGATCGATGCCCGACGTTGATATCCGTCCGGAACGGACCGACGACGACGCCGCGGTTCGCGCGCTGGTGTCGGCGGCGTTCGCGGACGGTGGCGACACGGCCGACTTCGTCGAAGCGGTGCGGAAACGAGCCGAGGTCTGCCTGGCGGAAGTCGCGGTGGCCGGCGGCGCGATCGTCGGCCACGCCCAATGGTGCGTCGCGTCGCTGCGCGTCGACGGGCGCGCGGTGAAGGGCGCCTATCTGGCCTGCCTTTCCGCGGAGCCTTCCCTGCAGGCGCGCGGCGTCGGCTCGAGCCTGGTTCGCAGTGGGCTCAGGCGCCTTCGGGAGATGGGATACGCTGTGGCCAGCCTCCTTGGAGATCCGGCCTACTACGGGAGGTTCGGCTTCTCGCCCGAGCTGGCGGCGCGGATCGAGGCGCCGCACCGCTCGCGCGGACCGGGGTTCCAGGCGATCGAGCTCGTCGCGGGGGCGCTCGACGGAGCTGCGGTCCGCGCCGACTTTCCCGAGGTGATCTCGCCGGCGAGCCCGGCGCGCTGACGCCGTGACCGCGCGGACTCAGCTCCGCCGCAGCCTGACGGGCGCGTCGACGCCGTTCTCGCGCATCACGCCGCGCCAGCCTCCGGCTTCGCTCTGCAGCGTGATGGTGACGAGCGGAGACCCGGGCGCAGCGTTCAGGGTGATCACCAGCCCGGTCGGTCGGCGAACGATGGCGTCGATGAAGTGGATGTCGCCGGGCGTCGTCGGCTTCCTGAGGTCGCGCCAGACGCCCTCGAGCGGCTCGGCGCCGCCGACCCTGTCGACCAGCTGGAACGCGAAGATCGGCTGTCCCGTCGCCGAGACCAGTGTCCAGGGGCCGTCGAGCGGACCCTGGTAGCTCTCGGCGGCCTGTTCGGAGGCCCGGATGCGGTCGCCGACGGAGTCGCCGGTGGGCTGGGCCCGGCCGGCGAGGGGCGCCAGCGCGGCGAGCGTCAGGACGAGCAGCCCGCGCCTCAAGCAGCGGCGTCCGCCGCTTCGATGGCGGCGGCGACTTCGAGCAGCCGCCGCGCTTCGGCCAGGTGCAGCCGCTCGGCGAGCCGGCCTTCGACCCGCAGCGCGCCGCGGCCCTCGTTCTCGGGCTTCGCGAACGCTTCGACCACCGCGCCGGCCCACGCCACTTCCTCCGGCGGCGGCGCGTAGACACGGTTGCAGATCTCCAGGTGGCTGGGGTGGATCAGCGATCGGCCGTCGAACCCGAACGCCGCGCCCTGCCGGCAGCTGGCCTCCAGCAGCGCGAGGTCGTCGATCTCGTTGTGCACGCCGTCGAGCGCGATCAGGCCGTGAGTTCTGGCCGCCGCCACCGCCATCGAGAGGAATGGCGCGAACGCCTCGCGGCCAGGCGTCTGGCGCGCCTTCATCTCCTTGGCGAGGTCGTTGATCCCCATCACGAATGCGGTGAGCCGACTCGTCCGCGACGCCGCCGCGATGCCCAGGAGATCGAACACCGCCGGGCAGGTCTCGATCATAGCCCAGAGCCGCGTCTTCAGCGGCGCGCCAGTGACGGCGGCGTCGTAGGTCGCGACGTCGGCCGCCGAGCCGATCTTCGGGACCAGGATCGCGTCGGGACCGGCCGCCGCCGCCGCCGCGAGATCGTCGACACCCCAGGGGGTCGAGAGGCCATTGACACGGATCACCAACTCGCGCCGGCCGAAGCCGCCCGCCCTGACCGCCGCGACCGCCGCCGCCCGCGCGTCGGGCTTCATCTCCGGCGCGACGGCGTCCTCGAGGTCGAGGATCACGACGTCGCACGGCAGGCTGCGCGCCTTCTCGACCGCCCGGGCGTTCGAAGCCGGCATGTAGAGCGCGCTGCGGCGCGGTCGGGCGGCGGTCATCGAGGGCTCCCCTGGCGAACGGCGGTCAACAAGCCCTAAAATGACCGCCATGACCACCCGCCACGACCCCGACGCGAGAAACGTTCTCGGCGGCGAACTCGTCCCCTGCTCCAACCGGCCGCTGACCGGATATTTCCGCAACGGCTGCTGCGAGACCGGCCCGGATGACCTGGGCCTGCACACCGTCTGCGCGGTGATGACGGCCGAGTTCCTGGCGTTCTCGAAGGCGGTCGGCAACGACCTCTCGACGCCGGTTCCGGAGTACCAGTTTCCCGGCCTGAAGCCCGGCGACCGCTGGTGCCTCTGCGCCCCGCGCTGGAAGGAGGCGCTCGACGCCGGCGCCGCCCCGGCTGTGGTGCTGGAAGCCACGCACGAGGAGACGCTGGCGATCGTATCGCTAGGGGTGCTGAAGGACTACGCGGTGGACGCGTGATCGTGCGTGGTTCGAGACGCGCCTTGCGGCTCCTCACCATGACGAAGGGAGGCGACCCTAACTCATCGTCATCCTGAGCAGCCCGCGCAGGGGGCGTCTCGAAGGACGCAACGTCACCCCAGCGGATAGTCCCGCTCGAGCCGGTAGCTCGCGCCTTCGTCGCCGAGCCAGCTGGAGTAGAGGCCGAAGCTGCGGACCTCGAACGGCGGCGACTTCAGGAGGTTGTGGCCCTGGATCCAGGCCGCGACTCGGGCCGGATCGGCGCGGCGGAGGTAGGCCAGCGTCACGTGCGGCTTCCAGGCGCGTCTGTCGGCGGCGAGGCCGGCGCGACGGGCGGCGGTCTCGCAGCGGGCGGCGAGGCGGCGCAGCGCCGGGTTTTCCGCGACGCCGGCCCAGACTGCGTGGACGTCGTCCCCGTCCTGGAACGAGCCGACGCCCGCCAGCGCCAGCGCCATCGGCTCGCCGGAGATCGCAGAGAGCTCTGCGTCGAGGTCGTCGGCGACGCTCTCGGCCACCTCGCCGACGAAGCGCAACGTGAGGTGGAACGCCTCGATCGGCCGCCACCGCGCGCCCGGAAGACCCTGCTGGCGGCGCGTCAGACCCTCGCCGATCTCGGGCGGGATCGCGATCGCGGCGAAGAGCCGGATCATCGCCGCGCCCTCAGCGCCCGGGCGACGAGCGGCGCAAGGCCCGCGGCCATCACCTTCACGCCGGCGGCGTTCGGATGGATGCCGTCGCCCTGGCGCAGCGGCGTCCCGACGCCGGCGAGCAGGTCCGGGTAGAGCGCGACGCCGGTCGAGCGCGCCACCGCCGGGAACACCGCGCCGAAGTCGCGGGCGTAGCCGGCGCCCACCGCCCGGGGCGCGGTCTGACCGGCCAGCACCACCGCAATCCGTCGCGCCTTCAGCCGCCTGACGATCGCGGTCAGGTTGGCGCGCACGGCCTTCGGGTCGAGCCCCTGCAGCAGGTCGTTGCCGCCGAGCGCGACGAGACAGACGTCGGTGTCGCCCTGGACGGAGAAGTCGAGCCGCGCCAGGCCGTCGGCGGTCGTGTCGCCCGAGACCCCGGCGCCGCGGACGAACGCCGGCGCGCCGAGCCGCGCCAGCGCCGCGCCGAGCTGGGCCGGCAGGGCGGCGGCGGCGGGCAGGCCGAGGCCGGCGGTGATCGAGTCGCCGAGGATCGTGACGACTTTCCCGCGGGCGCCGAGGCCGAGACTCGCCGCGCCGGCCGCCAATCCGGCCAGCAGGACGCGGCGGATGACGAATCGATCAGGTGCTGGGCGCATCGCCGGCCACTATGTAGGGCCTGGAGCTTCATCGGCAGAGAGGACCTGGATGTACGACGCCGCCCAGCCGGGCGCCCCGCTGGCCCTCGACGGCGTCTGGCTGACCCTCCCCTCGGCCGCGGGGCCGGTGGAGATCCTGCGCGGTCTCGACTTCAGCGTCCAGCCGGGCGAGCGCGTGGCCGTGGTCGGGCCCTCGGGCTCGGGCAAGTCGACGCTGATCGCGATCGCCGCGGGGCTCGAGCGGCCGACCCGAGGCCGGGTGCGCCTGTTGGGCCAGGAGCTCTCGCGGCTCGACGAGGACAGCAGGGCGCGGCTGCGGCGCGGTCGCGTCTCGTTGGTGTTCCAGTCCTTTCACCTCTTGCCCAACATGACCGCCGAGGAGAACGTCGCCGCGCCGCTGGAGATCGCCGGCGCGAAGGGCGCGGGGAAGACGGCGCGCGAGTGGCTGGACCGCGTCGGCCTCTCCCCGCGGCTGCGCCACTATCCTCACCAGCTCTCCGGCGGCGAGCAGCAGCGCGTGGCGCTGGCGCGAGCGCTGGCGACCTCGCCCACATTGCTCTTCGCCGACGAACCGACCGGCAACCTCGACCACGACAACGCCCGCCACGTCGCCGACCTGATCTTCGAGCTCGCGGCCGAGACCCGCGCCGCGCTCGTGCTCGTGACCCACGACGAGGCCCTCGCCGCCCGCGCCGACCGCATCGCTCGCATGGCCGCCGGCAGGATCGAGGCGTGAAGGGCGGTGTGGCGGACGCGCGCCGCTCCTCACCCGCCCGCAGAGGCGGGGGAGGTGGCAGACCGCGCAGCGGGCTGACGGAGGGGGCGCAAGGCGGCGTCGACGATAGCTCGCCGAGCAGCCGCTCGCGGCTTTGCGCCCCCTCCACCCCCCGCATGCGGCGGGCGCTCCCCCTCCCCCGCTGCGCGGGTGAGGAGCGGGCTGCGGCGTCTCTCGGCAGGGGCGCCCGATGCCCTTGAGCCTGCGCTTCGCCCTGCGCGAGCTGCGCGCGGGGGTTCGGGGATTTCGGATCTTTCTCGCCTGCCTGGCGCTGGGCGTCGCGGCGATCGCGGCGGCTGGGTCGACAGCCGAGGCGTTCCGGCATGGGCTCGCTTCGCAGGCGGCCGAGGTCCTCGGCGGCGACCTGGCGGTCAGCATCGAGCAGCGCGAGTTCGCGCCGGCCGAGCGCGCGGCGCTGGCGAAGCTGGGCCGCGTCTCGTACGCGGTCGCAAGCCGGGCGATGGCCGAGGCGCCGTCGGGCGAGCGGCGGCTGGTCGAGCTGCGCGGCGTCAGCGAGGCCTATCCGCTGGTCGGCGAAGTGAGCCTCGGCGGCGGCGCGCGGCTGGCGGACGCGCTGGCGCCGGTCGGCGGCGCGGCGGGCGTGGCCGTGGAGCAGCCGCTGCTCGATCGGCTGGGGCTGAAGCTCGGCGACCGCTTCCTGGTCGGCAACGTGCCGGTGGTGGCGCGCGCGGTGCTGCTGAGCGAGCCCGACCGGCTCTCGCGCGGCTTCGCGCTCGGCCCCAGGGTGCTCGGACGGCTCGACATGGTGCGCGCCGGCGGCTTTCTCGGCCCGGGCCTGCCGTTCGGCGAGACGGCGCGGATCGCGCTGAAGCCCGGTGTCAGCCTCGCGGCGGCGAAGACGGCGATCGCAAGAGCGTTGCCGAAGGGCGGCTACCGGGCGCGCGACCGCAACGACGCCGCGCCGGGTTTCTCGCGGCTGATCGACCAGCTGGAGTATTTCCTGGGCTTCATCGGGCTCTCGTCGCTGATCGCCGGCGGGCTCGGGGTGTCAGGCGCGGTCGGCGCCTACCTCGAGGCGCGCAAGCCCTCGATCGCGGCGCTCAAGGCGCTAGGCGCCGACGGGGCGCTGGCGCGCAACGTCTACCTGATTCAGATCGCGGTGCTGGCGGGACTTGGCGTCGCGATCGGGCTCGCGGTCGGCGGGGCCGCACCGCCGCTGCTCGGCGCCCTGGTGAAGAAGGACCTGCCGGTTCCCGCCCTGTTCGCCCTCTATCCGGCCCCGCTGATCCGCGCCGCGCTGTTCGGCCTGCTCGCGGCCGCGGCGTTCTCGCTGGCGCCGCTCGGCCGGGCGCGTGCGACGCCCCCGGCCGCGCTCTTCCGCCAGGAGCTGGCCGGTCGGCTGCGGCTGGGACCTGAGCTTATCGGCGCGCTGGCCGCCGCCGCCGCGCTGGCGGCGCTGGCGATCTGGACCGCGCCAACCCGGCTCGCGGCGGCGATCATGATCGGCGGCGTCGCCGTGGCGTTCGTGGCGCTGTTCCTGATCGGTCTCGGCGCCGCCTGGATCGCCGGACGACTGCGCGGCCTGACGGGCGGTCCGGCGCGGATCGGCCTCGCCAACCTCGCCGGACCGCACTCGGCCGCCCGCACCGCCGCGCCGGCGATCGGGCTCGGCGTGGGCCTGCTGGCGGCCGTGGTGCTGATCCAGTCGAGCCTGATCGCGGAGGTGACGGTGACCGCGCCGAAAGCCGCGCCGGCGCTCGTCTTCATCGAGATCCCCGCCGACAAGGGGCCTGCGTTCGACGCCGCCGTCGCCGCCGCGTTCGGCCGGCCGCTGACGCCGAAGGACTACATGCGCTTTCCCTTCACGACGGGTCGGATCACCGCGATCAACGGGCGGCTGATCGACAAGGCGAAGATCGGCCAGGGCGGTCAGTGGGCGTTCGACGCCGACACCTCACTCTCGGCCATCGGCGCCGAGCCCGAGGGCGCGGACGTGACCGCCGGCCGCTGGTGGCCGGCGAGCTACGCCGGGCCGCCGCTGGTGGCGCTCGACGACCAGGCGGCGAAGGCGGCGGGCCTCAAGATCGGCGACCTGCTCACGATCACCACGCTCGGCCGCGAGTTCCAGGCGAGGCTCGCGGCGACCCGCAAGGTCGACTTCGGCGGCTTCGGCCCGGATTTCACGATGGTTCTGAACGCGTCGGCGCTGGCCGGCGCCAATCCCCGGCAGGTCGCGATCGCCAGGGCGACGCCGGTCGAGGAGGCGAAGGTGACTCGCACGCTCGGCGCGGCGTTCCCGACGGTCGACGTGGTCAGCGTGCGCGAGCAGTTGCAGGCCGCCGAGCAGCTGTTCGACCGGCTGTCGCTGGCGGTGCGGGCGGCCGCGGGTGTCGCAGGCCTGGCGGGCCTGCTGGTTCTGGCGGGCGCCATCGCCGCCGGCGCCAGGGCGAGGGCCCGCGAGGCGGCGACGCTTAAGGTGCTGGGCGCGGCGCGCTGGCAGATCCTGGCCGCCTACGCGATCGAGTACGGCGCGGTCGGCGCGATCGCGGGACTGGCGGGCGTCGCGCTCGGCTTCGCCGCGGCCTGGCCGGTGGTGGTGAAGGTGTTCGAGGCGACCTGGGCGGTCGACTGGACCGGCGCGCTCGGCCTGATCGCCGGCGCGGCCGCCGTGACCGCCGCCGGCGGGCTTGTCGCGGCGCTTCACGCCTTGGCTCGGCGACCAGCGCCGGTGCTGCGGGCGGAATAGGGTGCGTGCTTCGAGGCGCCGCTTCAGGGCTCCTCAGCATGACGCGGAGGGGTGACCCCGGTTCTCGTCATGGTGTGGAGACGGCGAAGCCGGCGTCTCGAACCACGCACCTAACCGAACCGTCACTCGGTGGCGCCTTGCGCAGCAACCCGAGCAGGCCGATATTTCCCTCAACGCGTCGCCTCGGCGGCGTATTCAGAAGGGCTATCTTCTATGAGCGACTTCAATCGCGGGCTCTCGCGTCCCACGCCGGCCGTGGCCGACATGGGCGTCGACGCGGGCCTGCGCAGCTTCATGCTCGGCGTCTACAACAAGGTCGGCCTGGGCCTGGTGCTATCGGCCGCCCTCGCGTGGGTGAGCGGCAACTACCCGCCTGTCCGGCAGCTGTTCTTCAGCACTGACGCCTACGGACGCACCGGTCTCACGCTGCTCGGCGTGGTCGTGGCGTTCGCGCCGCTGGTCATCCTTCTCGGCCAGATGTTTCTCCGCAAGACGTCGCCGAGGTCCGCAGCGATCACATACTGGGCGATCGTCTCGCTGATTGGCATTTCGTTCGGCGTGCTCTTCATCGCCTACAGCCAAGTCACCATAGCCCAGACCTTCCTGGTGACGGCGGCGGCGTTCGGCGGCCTCAGTCTGGTCGGCTACACCACCAAGCGCGACCTCACCGGCATGGGCAGCTTCCTGATCATGGGCCTCTGGGGCCTGATCTTCGCCTCGCTGGCGAGCTTCTTCTTCCACTCCTCGGCGCTCTATTTCGCGATCAACCTGATCGGCGTCGGGATCTTCGCGGGCCTGATCGCCTTCGACACCCAGCGGATGAAGATGACCTACTATCAGCTGGGCGGAAACGAGGCGGCGATGAGCGTGGCGACCAGCTACGGCGCGCTCAGCCTCTACCTCGACTTCATCAACCTGTTCCGCTTCCTGCTCTACTTCATGGGCGGCGCGCGCCGCTGAGCGCAACGGGAGAGGCCGAATAGGAGCCCCGGCGAGCGACCGCCGGGGCTCTTCTCTTGTTCAACCCCTTCCCCTCAGGGGGAAGGTCAGTCCTTGAGGATCTCGCGCGCCTTGGCCGCGTCGTCGGCGATCACCTTCAGCATCGCTTCGACGCTGGCGAACTTCTCCTCCGGGCGGATGAAGGCGATCAGCGCGGTCTCGATCGTCTCGCCGTAGATGTCCTCGTCGAAGTCGAACAGCCAGACCTCGAGGCGCGGCTCCACCTCTCCGGTGGTGGGATTGACGCCGATGTTGGCGACGCCGGGCAGTCGGCGGCCGTCCTTCAGCGTCGTCAACGTCGCATAGACGCCGAGCTTCGGCACGACGTATTCGCCCAGCGGCACGTTCGCGGTGGGAATGCCGAGCTTGCGGCCGAGCTGCTGGCCCTTCTGGACAAGCCCCTCGATCGCGAACGGGCGGCCGAGCAGACGCGCGGCGTGCGCCGGGTCACCAGCTCTTATCGCCTCGCGGATCGCCGTCGACGAGATCTTCGAGCCGTCGTCCGCGTCGACCTCCGGCGCCACGGAGACCGAGAAGCCGCACGCTTCGCCGTAGCGCTGCATCGCCGCCGGATCGCCCGAGCGGTTCTTGCCGTACGTGACGTCGAAACCGACCGCCACATGACGGACTCCCAGTCCGCCGACCAGGATCTGCTCGACGAAGTCGCGGTCGGAGAGGTTCGCCATCTCGTGCCCGAATGGCAGCAGATAGAGCCGCTCGGCGCCGGCGGCCTCGACCGCGCGAGCGAGCTGGTGCGGGTTGGTGAGCCGGAACGGCGGACCGCCCGGATTGAACAGGGCGAGCGGATGCGGCTCCAGGCTCACGACGCCGATCGGCGCGCCCAGGCGATAGGCCGCGTCGGCTGCGTCGGCGATGACGTGCTGATGGCCGACGTGCACGCCGTCGAAGTTCCCGAAGGCGACGGCCGCGCCCTTCGCCTCGGGCGCCAGGTCCCGCCAGCTGTGATAGACGCGCAACGACATCAGGCGGCGGGGGCGCGCTTGGGGACCATCACCACCGCCTCGCCCTCGACCACCGTCTTGCCGGCGACGACGCACTGGGTGGCGAAGGTGACCCGGCCGCGGGCGTGGTCGATGGCCGTGACCTTCACCTCCGCGGTGACGGCGTCGCCGATCCGCACCGGCCGGCGAAAGTTCAGGGTCTGGGAGACGTAGATCGCGCCGGGACCCGGCAGCTGAGTGCCCAGCACGGCCGAGATGTAGCCTGCGCTCAGCATGCCGTGCGCGATGCGTCCTTTGAATGGCGTGGCGGCGGCGTAGGCCTCGTCGAGGTGGACGGGGTTCGTATCGCCGGTCACGGCCGCGAACGCGTCGATGTCGGACGCCGACACGGTGCGCGCCAGCTCGGCCGTCTGACCGACGTCCAGGTCTTCGAGATAAGACCCTTGCATCCGCTCCATCCCCACTTGCGCGCCGCTTGTAGCGATCACCAGGCCAGCGCGTCCATGCCGTAGGCAGCGTGGACGCCGCCTTCGGCCAGCAGGCGCTCCATCGCCAGCTTGTCGGCCCCGCCGGCCAGGTCGCGGGTCTCGGCCTCGTGGATGCCCGCGGCGATGAAGACCGCGTCGAGCGCCTGAGCGTTCGCCCCGGCGATGTCGGTGGCGAGCCCGTCGCCGATCACCAGGATGCGGGCGCGGTCGACCGGGCGGCCAGCAAGCTCGGCGGCCCGCGCATAGGCCGCCTCGTAGATCGGCGCGTGCGGCTTGCCGGCCATGATCACCTCGCCGCCCAGGGTCTCGTAGAGCTCGGCGAGCGCCCCGCCGCAGTAGATCAGCCGCGAGCCTCGCTGCACCACCTTGTCCGGGTTGGCGCAGATCATCGGCAGGCGTCGGGCGGCGGCGCGGGTGAGCAGAGGACGGTAATCTTCCGGCGTCTCCACGTCGTCGTCGACCGGGCCGGTGCAGGAGATGAAGGCCGCGTGCTCGAGGTCGGCGAACGCGAGATCGACGCCCTCGTAGAGCGGCCGGTCGCGCTCTGGCCCGATGCGGTAGGCGGGACCGGGCGCGCGCTCGGCGAGCAGGCGGCGGGTCAGGTCGCCGGAGGTGATCAGCGCCGAATAGGCCCCGCGCGCCACCCCGAGACCGTCGAGCTGGAGCACGACTTCCGCGCAGGGGCGGGGCGAGTTGGAGACCAGGATCACCGGCCCCACGCGCTCGCGCCACGTCGCCAGCGCCGCGCAGGGGGCGGGGAAGCTGACCGCGCCGTTGTGGATCACGCCCCAGACGTCGCTCAGCAACACGTCGTAGCGCTGGGCGAGCGCCGAAAGTCCCTCGATGCGGTGAAGCATCCGCGGCGGGTAGCGGGACGGGCGGAGGGCGTCAATGTTGGCCCGCGGCTCGCAGATTCGCCGAGCGTCCCTCGAGACGCCCGCTGCGCGGGCCCTTCAGGATGACGAGGGGGCGGGTACGGCGCTCAGTTCGTCATGGTGAGGAGCGTCGTCAGGCGCGTCTCGAACCACGCACGAATTACCCCGCGCGCCGCCGCAGCGCGGCCTGGATGAGGTCGGCCGGGGGCTGGGCGTCGGCGAGGACAGCGTCGCGGATCGGGCGGGGCTCGCCGAAGAGGTGGCCCTGGCCGAGCGCAATGTCGAGGTCGAGGATATCGACCACCTGGCGCTCGCTCTCGACCTTCTCGACCACCAGCTCGACGGCGTGGCGGCGGGCGAGCGCGGCGTAGTCGGCCGCCTCGAGCTCGGGGATCGACCGCAGCGTCAGGCGCCCGTCGTCCTCCCGCAGCTCCTCGATCAGGAACGGGGCGGCGATCTTGACGAAGGCCACATCGGCGCGGGCGAGGTCCAGGAAGTTGATGTCGAGCCGCGTCACCTTGTCGATCGAGAAGCGGAAGCCGAGGTCGGCGAGCTTGGCCATGCTGCGGGCCTCCGTCGCCCCGCGTGCGTCGAACGCCGCCTGGCCGAGCTCGAAGATCAGCGAATCCGCCAGGTCGCGATTGGCGCCCAGGAACTCCAGGAACGGCGGGAAGAACTCGTCGTCGCCCAGGCTCGCGAGCGAGATGTTGCAGAAGATCCCGACCTTGCGGTCCTGACTGGCCAGCCGCCGAACGATCTGAACGCACCGGAACAGCAGCAGGTTGTCGATCGCCGCCACCAGGCCGCCGGGCTCGGCGACGCTGAGGAACTCGGCCGGCATCAGCACGCGGCCGGTCTCGTCGCGCAGCCGCGAGAAGCTCTCGTAGTACTGGGTGCGGCGTTGCGGCAGGCTGACGACGGCCTGCAGGTAGAGGTCGACGCGGCCGGCCTCGAGCGCCCCGCGCACGGTCTGCAGCAGGGCCGCGGCTTGCGGCGAAGGCGCCTGGGCTTCCGCCCGGTCGACCTGAACGCTGATCTGCGCCTCCAGGCGCTCGCCCATCTGCTGGATGATGTCCTCGAGCTGGTGGACTTCGCTGGCGATCTCCTCCGAGCGGCGCAGCGCATCCTCGGCGACGGTCTCGACCACCTCGGTGAGCCGGACCTGGATCTTCTCGAGCTCGCCGGCGAGGATCAGATGGGCGTCGCGCACCTGGTCGATCTCGGCGGCGAGCTCGGCCGCCTGGGAAGCGCGGGCGAACAGGCCTTGAACGGCGTAGCAGAGGCCGAGCGTTCCGATCAGCGAGGCCGCGCCGGCCCCAGCGCCGCCGCCGACGCGCCAGACCAGCAACGCCACCATGAGCGCGACACAGATGTAGGCGCCCGAGAGCAGCGCCAGGGTGAGCCTACGCATGAGCCCCTCAGCGAATCGCTGCCAGCGAGTATCGCGCCGGGCCCGGTTCCAAGTCGAACGCATAAAGCGCGCACCCCGCGCCGCACCGGGCAGTGTCCGTTCGGACTAGCGGGTCGGGACCGGCTTTTCGCCGCGATAGTCGTAGAAACCACGGCCCGACTTGCGGCCGAGCCACCCGGCCTCGACGTATTTCACCAGCAGTGGGCAGGGCCGGTACTTGGAATCGGCGAGCCCTTCGTGCAGCACGTTCATGATCGCCAGCACGGTGTCGAGGCCGATGAAGTCGCCGAGCTCGAGCGGACCCATCGGGTGGTTGGCGCCGAGGCGCATCGCCGTATCGATCGCCTCGACCGTGCCGACGCCTTCGTAAAGCGTGTAGATCGCCTCGTTGATCATCGGCACCAGGATGCGGTTGACGATGAAGGCCGGGAAATCCTCGGCGTTCGTCGTCGCCTTGCCGAGCGAGCGGGCGAATTCGACCGCGGCCTCGTAGGTGCCGGCGTCGGTGGCGATGCCGCGAATAACCTCGACCAGCTTCATCACCGGCACCGGGTTCATGAAGTGCAGGCCGATGAAATGTTCGGGACGGTCGGTGGTCGACGCGAGCCGGGTGATCGAGATCGACGAGGTGTTGGAGGCGAGCAGCGCTTTCGGGTTCAGGTGCGGCTTCAGCGCCTTGAAGATCGCCTTCTTGGTCTCTTCGTCCTCGGTCGCCGCCTCGATGGCGATGTCGACGTCGCCGAGGTCGGCGAGCGCGAGCGCCGGCCTGATCCGCGCGAACGCCTCGCGCTTGTCGATTTCGCCGACGATGCCGCGGCTGACCTGCCGCGACATGTTGCGGTCGATCACCTTCAGGCTCTCGTCGATCTTCTGCGCTTCGATGTCGTTGATCAGGACGTCGTAGCCGGCGAGCGCGCAGACGTGGGCGATGCCGCCGCCCATCTGGCCCGCGCCGATGACCCCGACGCGCTTGATTGTCGCCATTCCCATGCCTCTGGCGCGTTCTCGAGCCGCGCTCCCCCTCGGGCGCCGCTTCTTGTGACGGCTTTCTAACACGTATTGCCGCGCCGCCGCCAAGCTTTTGCTGCGTTGCAGCGACGACGCGGGCCAGGCGCCCCGCGAACATTAATTCTCTGACATGTAGCGCAAGGTACCTTGCGTTGAAAGGTAGCTGGCTATATCAGGCACCTGGAAAGCGCGAGAGGCCGCATGCCCGAGAGCATCGACATCCAGCTGAAGAAGGGCGCGCTCGACCTGTGCGTCCTGGCCCTGCTCTCGCGCGGCGACAGCTACGCTTACGAGATCGCCAGCCGCCTCGCGGACGCGATCGGCATGGGCGAGGGCACGATCTATCCGCTGATGCGGCGCATGCAGTCGGACGGGCTGGTCGAGACCTACCTCGTCGAGTCCTCCGCCGGGCCTTCGCGCAAGTACTACCGCCTGACCGAAGCCGGTCGCCGCAGCATGGCCGCCCAGAGGGACGCCTGGCGCGCCTTCGCCGGGTCGGTCGAATCCATCCTGGGGGAGCTGTGACATGACGCGGCAGGAGTTCATCCAGCGCCTGCGGACGGGCCTTACCAGTCTGCCCGAGGCGGCGAGAAACGAGATCGTCGCCGACTACGAGGCGCACTTCACCGACGGCCTCGCGGCCGGCCGCAGCGAGGGCGACATCGCCGCCGCGCTCGGCGATCCAGACCGCCTCGCGCGGGAGCTGAAGGCCGAGACCGGCCTGAAGCGGTGGGAAGCCCAGCGCAATCCCGAGTCAGCCGCGGCCGCGGTGTTCGCCGTGCTGGGGCTGGGCGCGATCGACGTGCTGATCCTGCTGCCGATCCTGGTGGCGGTGATCAGCGTGATGTGCGCGTTCGGCATCGTCGTTGTCGTCGGCTTCATCGCCGGCGCGATCACGTTCGCCGCCGCGCCGTTCGGACACATCCCCGGCGGGGCCGGTGCCGC
>DATKMZ010000105.1:0-8624 GCA_035541575.1 Caulobacteraceae bacterium
GAGTTGTCGGAGGTCTACCCGATCCGGGTGTTCGCAGACGCCCTTGGGCTCCGGGCTGACGGGCGCGAGAACCTGCTCCCGTATGCCGCGGCGGTCTTCAATGACTTCGGGCCTCGCAACCACCTTTTCGAAGAGACCAGACGAGGCGCCGATGCCGTTCGCGACTGGGTCGTGGCTCAGTGCCACCGCGCCGAGCTGCGGTCTGGAAGCATCGGCGCACGGGTCTTTGAGGCGGCGGATCGAGGGGAGGCGTCGGAGGAGGAAGCCCACAAGCTAGTACGCTCGCTGCTCACGGCCGGCCTCGACACCACCGTCTATGGTCTGGGGAACGCTCTCTTCGCCTTCGCTACGCATCCAGATGCCTGGGACCTGTTGCGAGCGGACCCGAGCCTCGCCCGATCGGCCTTCGAGGAAGTGCTACGGTTCGAGTCTTCGGTGCAGACGTTCTTCCGGACTACGACCTGCGAGACCGAACTCGGCGGCGTCCGGCTGCCCAAGGGGGAGAAGATCCTGCTCTTCCTCGGCGCCGCCAACCGCGATCCGCGCCGGTGGGAGGATCCCGACCGGTTTGACATCATGCGGAAAGCTTCCGGCCACGTAGCCTTCGGCTACGGCATTCATAGCTGCGTCGGCCAGATGGTCGCGCGCATGGAGGCGGAGATCGTGCTCAAGGCCCTCGCCGCGCGGATCGAGCGTATCGAGCTGGCTGGAGAACCACGCCGCCGGCTCAACAATACCCTGCGCGGCTTGGCCAGCCTGCCATTGCAGGTGACCTGAGCCCCCGGCGGCCTCCGGGGCGCAACGTCTGGGCGTTCGCAGGCCCGCCGGGGCGGCGATGGGTCGACACCGGCCGGTAGCTCAGCGCCGAACGCGCCCGACGATGGCCCCCGGGTCCATCCTCCGGACGCCGCCGACGTTTCCCTTGCCGCCCACTTCATCGCGTCGCTAGGGTTTCAGCCGCGACCAGGGGTGGGGTCGGGTGTCCGCATGGCTGACGTCTTCGTCTCATATGCCCGCACGGCGGCCCAGCAGGCCCGGCAGGTGACCGAGGCCCTGAAGGCGCTTGGCTACAGCATCTGGATCGATGAACAGCTCCCCGCCCACGGCAACTACTCCCACGTCATCGAGGACGAGTTGAACCAAGCGCGGGCGGTGCTGGTGCTGTGGTCGGCCGAGGCGGCCAAGTCCGACTGGGTGATGGACGAAGCTGAGCGTGGGCGCGAGCAGCACAAGCTCGTCCAAGCCAGCCTCGACAAGACGCGCTTGCCAATGCCGTTCGGCCGGATCCAGTGCGCGGACCTTGCGGGGTGGTCCGGCGGCGCGGAGGCCACGGGTTGGCGGCAAATCATAAGCAGCATCTCCGACCTGACGGGCGTGGCGTCGCCAGCCGCGCCAAGCGCTCCGGCAAACCGTCCCGTCGCTCAGCCAGCCGAGCCGCTGCTAGCGGTGCTGGCGTTCGACAACCTCTCCGGCGATCCGGAGATGGTCTATTTCTCGGACGGCGTCTCGGAGGAGATTCAGCAGACCGTGGCGAGAGGCGCCGACCTGAAGGTTATCGGCCGAACCTCGAGCTTCCAGTTCCGCGGGGCCGACAAGGCGGCGGCCCACGTGGGCGCCAAACTGGGCGCCACACACGTTCTGGATGGGTCGGTCCGGCGGAGCGGCTCGCGCGTGCGCATCTCGGCGCAGCTGATCGAGTGCGCCAAGGCGACGACGCTGTGGTCAGACCGCTTCGACGGAGATCTGACCGACGCCTTCGCCCTGCAAGACGAAATCGCCGCAGCCGTGGCGCTGGCGCTAAGGAGGAGGTTCGCGCCATCGGCGGAAGCGAGGCCGACCGACCCGAAGGCCTACGACCTATTCCTTCGGGCCGGGGCGCTCTCCCTGGGGGGGCGAGAGCAAGACCGCATTGGGCGCACCGCCTCCGGAGCGGAGATGCTGGAGCAGGCCGTCGTGCTGGCGCCTGCCTTCGCCCGGGCTTGGGCGGAACTAGCGCTAGCGCGGGCGGTGCTGCTGCGCAGAGCGCCGGCCAGCTTTCCGGAACTGACGGCGGCCAAGGTCAGGGAGGCTGCACAGACCGCTCTCGCGCTCGACCCTGGCGCAGGCGTTGCGTACGTCGCACTTGGCCATCTGGCGCCATTCGGCGGCTACGAGGAACGCGAGACCCTTTTCAAGAAGGCTCTGGCGGCGTCGCCGAACGACCCCGGCATCCTAAACGAAGTCGCACATCTGCTGCGGGTGGTCGGCCGTACGCGTGAGGCGCTCTCCATCTTCGAACGGGCGAGCGATCTCGACCCACTGTACTGGCCCGCGGCTATGTCCCGCGCGGACGCGCTTCATGACGTCGGCCGCCGGCAGGAGGCGCTACGAGCGGAGGACGAGTGCCTCGCGCGCTGGCCCGATACGCCGGGGATTGTGAACGACGCCATCGTCCATACCGCCGAGGATCAGGACTGGAGTCGCTTCGATGCTTTGGTCGCGAGGGCCCGCGAACGCGGTTTCGACAGCCCACGACTGCTCGCGCTCATCGAGTACTTCGAACATCTTCGCTGTCCCGATCCGTCCTATGTGGAGCGCACCCTCCGCGCCGCTTCGCTCGAGTTGGAGCGCACGGGAACGGTGCTGATCGGCCAGCTCCTCGAGCTGCATTCGCTGGGCGCGGTAGACGAGACCTTCGACCTGGTGGACCGAGCCTCCTTTGCTCACATGTTCGACCCGGACGGTCCTCCACCCCTGGGAGGAAGCTTCACGCCGGCCGCCATGTGGCTTGCCTTGTACGAGCCCATGAGGCGCGACCGGCGCTTCGTGGATTTTTGCGCGAAACTGGGTCTCTGCGACTACTGGGTGAAGTCCGGGCGCTGGCCCGACTGCGCCGACGCGAGCGTGTTGCCGTACGACTTCAAGGCCGAGTGCCGGCGGCAGGCTGCGTAGAAGGGACTCAGCCGACGGCAGCTTAGGGGGGCGCACGGCGGATGTTCCGATCGACGATCGGGGCCAAAGCGCCGTTAATGGGGAACGATGGGTTGAGGCTTCTATGCGATTGCGGTGAGAGGCTCTCTCCCTAGGCCGCATTCGGACACTGAGCGGACATCGGGCCGACGGCCCCGCCTTCATTCCAGAAGTAATTGTATTTTCGGCGATTTTGGTGGGTGTAGCAGGGCTCGAACCTGCGACCCGCTGATTAAGAGTCAGCTGCTCTACCTACTGAGCTATACACCCGCCGCGCGGGACGGCCGGGGCCGCTCGCGAGGGCGCGGAACATACTGAAAATCCGCCCCGGCGCAAGGCGGCCTCAGGCGGCCAGGATCGCCGCGCCCGGACCGGCCACGAGCGCCGCCTCGACGCGCGCACGGGGCTCATCGCTCAGCGCGGCGAAAGCCTGCTTCAACTGGCTGAAGCACTTGGCCTGATAGCCGAACGGCGCCTGCGCGTAGGGGTGGCCGAGCAGGGTCAGCCGCACCTCGCGCCCCTCGGCCTGCGCCTTGGCGTTCTCGGCCAGGAACGGCAGGTAAACCGCGCTCGCCAGGGCCAGAAGCCCGGCGAGCGCCGCGCTGGGCGGCGCGGTCGGGTCGCGCCAGGCGCCGGGCGCCAGGCCCGAGGCGTCGTCGAGCGTCTCGATCCAGGTGAACGCCGCCGGAAAGTCGCGGCGGATCATCCTGCGCGGGGTGGGATCGCGCGCGAGCTGCGAGAACTGGCCGTACCAGCCGAAGTCGGCCAGCGACGGCCGCGCGCCGAAGAGCCAGAGACCCTCGCCGACGTGGCGGTCGATGAGCGCCAGCACGCGACGCGCGGTCTCCTCGATCAGGGGCGCATTCTGCGGCGTGCAGCCCACCAGCGGCATGCGACCGACCTGTCGCTCGCACATGTTGCGCGCGGCGCGGTCGACCAGCTCGCGCGGTTTGCCGAGCAGCGCCTGCTGGGCCAGCGTGAAGGCGTTCGGCATCTGGTCCTCAGGGTAGGCCCAGCGGTAGTGGAACATCATCTTCGTGCCCCACTCGTCGGCCATGTCCTCGATCAGCCAGGCGAGGAACGCATCGCCAGGGTCGTCCGGGATCAGGCGCCGGTCGGGATGCAGCGCCTCGAGCGCCTGGATCATCGGCGTGGAGTCGTTGCGCCAGTCGTCCTCGCCGAAGCGGATCACCGGGATCACCGGGACCTTGACCTTGGCGCGCACCTCCGACTCCAGCGGCACGCCGCACCAGACGTGCGGCAGGCGCCGGTAGCGCATCACGGCGCGCATCTTCAACGAATAGGGCGAGCCCAGCGCTCCGTAGACCTCGTAGCGGTGCTCGGTCATCGTCTCGCCTCCCGATCCGGCTTCGTCTAAGCAGATGCACGGCAGGTCAAGCAAGGAAGCCCCGTTGGCGCGGCGTGACATCAAGGGCGTGGTCGACTTCGCCTACCTGGAGGGCTTCGCGGCCGGCGACGAGACGGTGGTCGACGAGGTGCTGGCGCTGTTTCGCGAACAGTCGACGATCTGGGGCGCGATGCTGGCGCCGGAGCACGAGGGCTGGCGCGACGCGGTGCACACGATCAAGGGCGCGGCGCGCGGCGTCGGCGCGTTCCAGCTGGGCGACGTCTGCGAGGCCTGCGAGGCGGCAGGCCCTGCCGATCTTCCGTCCGTGCGCGACGCGCTCGACGCGGCGCTGCACGACATCGCCGCCTACGCCCACGAGCGGGCGCTGAGCTCGCTGAAATCGCCGGGACGAGCGGGGTGACGCGCATCCTCCTGATCAAGTCGTCGTCCCTCGGCGACGTGATCCATTGCCTGCCGGCCGTCTCCGACCTTGCGCGCAACGTGCCGGAGCTGGAGCTCGACTGGGTGATCGAGGAGAGCCTTGCAGGCATCGCCACGCTGCACCCGGCGGTGACGCGCACCGTGCCGGTGAAGCTGCGTCATTGGCGCCGGCGCCTGTTCGCGACCGAGACCTGGCGCGAGTTCGGCGCATTCCGGTCGCGGATCGCCGAGGCGCCCTACGACAGGATCATTGACGCGCAGGGTCTGATCCGCAGCGCGCTGCTGGCGCGCCTCGCCGCCGGCGTCCATTGCGGCTACGACCGTCGCAGCGTCCGCGAGCCGCCGGCGAGCCTCTTCTACGATCGCAGGTACCCCGCCGGCGTCACCCTGCACGCGGTCGAGCGGATGCGCCGCCTCGCGGCCCAGGCGATGGGCTACGAGGTTCCCGCCGAGCTCGACTACGGCGTCCGCGTGTCTGGCGCGCGTCCGGACTGGCTGGGCCAGCGGCCCTACCTCGTCGGCCTGCACGCGACCGCGCGGCCGGACAAGGCCTGGGCCGAGCCCAACTGGCACGAGCTCGCCCGTCGCGCCGAGGCGAAGGGCCTGGCGGTGGTCCTGCCCTGGGGCGGCGCGCGCGAGCGCGAGCGCTCGGCGCGGATCGCCGAGGCGTCGCGCACCGGCGTCGTCCCGCCGAGGCTGGAATTCGGCGAGCTCGCCGCGCTCTTCGCCGGCGCTGCGGCCGTGGTCGGCGTCGACACCGGGCTCACCCACCTCGCGTCGGCGGTCGGCGCGCCCGTGGTGGCGATCTACGCGGCGACGTGGTCGGAGTTCAACGGCGTGATCGGGCCGGGCTTCGTCGCCAACCTTGGCGGCCCTGGGTCGGCGCCCGATGTCGATGAGGTCTGGACCCCGACCGTCGCCGCGGTCGCCAGCGGTCGCAGGGCGGGGGCCTGGAAGGCCGATCTGTCCGACCCCGCGCCGGAGCTCGCCGGCCGCCGACGCTTCCGCCCGGCTGGCGCCAGGGCTTAGCCCGCGCGCCCTAGATTCCGGCGCCGTTGTCGATCGCCGCCAGCGCCGACTCGTGCGCCGCCGCCTCGGTGGTGATCCAGCCCGTGAACGCCTTCACCTGTGGCAGGCGGCCCTTCGCCTTCGGGTGGACGAGGTAGTAGGCGAAGTCGACCGCGGTCGCGATCTGCAGAGGCGCGACGAGGCGGCCCGATTCGAGGTCGTCCTGCGCCAGCGTGCGCTTGGCGAGCGCGACGCCGCGGCCGCCGACGGCCGCCTCGATCACCAGGCTCGACTGGTTGAAGCGCGGTCCCCGCGTGCCGTCGACGCCCTTGACGCCGCGCGCCGCCAGCCACATCGACCAATCGGGGCAGCTCTCGTCGGCGTTGGGCGAGCCGTCGTGCAGCAAGGTGTGGTGAGCCAGGTCCTCAGGCGTCACGAGCGGGTTCTCGTTCATCAGCCCGGGCGCCGCGACCGGGATCACCGTCTCGCTCATCAGCCGCTGGATCTCGAGCGCCGGGTAGCGGCCGGAGCCGTAGCGGATCGCCATGTCGATCTCGCCGGCGGCGAAGTCGACGATGTCCATGTCGGCCGAGAGCCAGACGTCGATCTGCGGGTAGGCCTCCTCGAACCGCTTCAGGCGCGGCATCAGCCACTTGGCGGCGAACGATGGCGGGGCGGTCAGCGTGAGGCGCCGGCCGTCGACTGCGGCGGTCAGCAGCGAGGCGGCCTCGGCCAGCCGGTCGAACGCCTCGCGCAGAGCGGGCAGGGCGGTCTGGGCGGCGTCGGTCAGCAGCAACCCCTTCGGCGTGCGCTTGAAGAGCGCAACCCCGACGTAGTCCTCGAGGTTCTGGATCTGCTGGGAGACCGCGCCCGGCGTCACCGAGAGTTCGTCGGCGGCCCGGCTGAAGTTCAAATGGCGCGCCGCAGCCTCGAAGGCGCGCAAGGCGTTGAGCGGTGGAAGGCGCCGCCGTGTTTCCATGAGATTTACTGATACCCCCGGCAGAAGACTTCGATTGCGAAATGGGCGCCGGACCGCCACTTTGCAATCACCCGAAAGCGCATCGGCCCTTTCGCTGACGGGTGTCAGCGGGGCGGACCGAAAGGTTCGCCCCGCAATGCCATTCACGAGAGCTTTTAGAACAACTAATAAGGCGGCGTAGAGTTAAGAGGCCACGATGTCCGCTTCGAAGTCCCCCAACCGGCTGGTGCCGCTGAGCGGCCAGGGCGCCCAGCGCCGCGCCGGCGAGGTGTGGCTGGTCGGCGCCGGCCCAGGCGATCCGGAGCTGCTGACGCTGAAGGCTCTGAAGGCGCTCCAGGGGGCCGACGTGGTGGTCCACGACGGCCTCGTCAGCGAGGCGATCCTCGATCTGGCGCCGGCCGCGGCGCGGCGGCTGTCGGTCGCCAAGCGCAAGTCGCGGCACTCGTATGCTCAGGACGAGATCAACCGCCTGCTGGTCGCCTTCGCGCTCGAAGGCCTGACGGTGGTGCGGCTGAAGGGCGGCGATCCCTTCATCTTCGGCCGCGGCGGCGAGGAGCTGGAAGCCTGCCGCGCGGCGGGCGTCGTCTGCCACGTGGTTCCAGGCGTCACCGCGGCGCTGGCGGCGGGCGCGTCGGCCGGCGCGCCGCTGACCCACCGCGGCGCAGCGCAGGCGGTCACCTTCGTCACCGGCCACGCGGCGGCCGGCGGCGAGCCGGACCTCAACTGGGCGAGCCTCGCCCGGCCCAACCAGACCGTCGTGATCTACATGGGCGTCTCGACCGCCGCGTCGATCGCGGCGCGCCTGATCGGCGCCGGCCGCGCCGGCTCGACCCCCGCGCTGGTCGTCGAGGACGCCAGCCTGCCGACCGAACGCCGGATCGTGACCACGCTGGCCGAGCTGCCGGTCGCAGCCGACGGCTTGACAGGCCCGGCGCTGCTGATCGTCGGCGAAGCGATGGCGCTCGCGCACCCCTCCCCCTTGAGGGGAGGCGTTCGGGGTGGGGGTCTGGACGAGACGCGCGGTCCGCTTCCGGATGGTCCGCGACTGTCCGTTCCGGCGGTGGCGAACGCTCACCCCCAGCCCCTCCCTTCAAGGGGGAGGGGCGTAGGATCACGCCGATGAAAGCTCTGACCGGCAACAGGCTCGACGACGGCGAGGCGGTGTTTCTCGGCCACGAGGGCGACTGGGTGGCCCGGTTCGGCGACGCCGAGCTGTTCGACGACGACGCGGCGGCGCTGGCCGCCGAGGCGCACGCCAAGACCCAGCTGACCATCGTGGTCGACCCTTACCTGATCGACGTCATCCCGTCCGACAACGGCTGGGCGCCGCTCAGCTTCCGCGAGCGCGTCCGCGCGCTCGGCCCGACCAACAAGCCCGAGCACGGCAAGAAGACCGAAGGCGGCGAGGCGATCGACGCGCTGCTGCACGCCCACGGCGCGGCCCGCTCCAAGGGCCGCATCGAACTCATCAGGCGCAAGTAAGGCCAAGTAGAGGAGGCGCGCCGGCATGTACCGCTACGACACCATCGACCGAGAGATGCTGGCTGACCGGGTCCAGGAGTTCCGCGAGCAATGCGCGCGGCGCCTGGCCGGCGAGCTGACCGAGGACCAGTTCAAGCGCATCCGGCTGATGAACGGCCTCTATCTGCAGCTGCATGCCTACATGCTGCGGATCGCGGTGCCTTACGGCGCGCTGACCTCGAAGCAGCTGCGCAAGCTCGCCTTCATCGCCCGCACCTATGACAAGGGCTACGGCCACTTCACGACGCGCACGAACCTGCAGCTGCACTGGATCAAGCTGAAGGACGCGCCCGACATCCTCGACCACCTGGCCGAGGTCGGGATGCACGCGATCCAGACCAGCGGCAACGACATCCGCAACATCACCGCCGACCCGCA
>DATKMZ010000106.1:0-24364 GCA_035541575.1 Caulobacteraceae bacterium
TCGGTGCTGATCTGGGTCGCGATGCCGAGCCGGCGGGCGGTGGCGGCCACCTTCGGCCGGCCGACCTCGTCGGCGACGCTGGCGGCCACCGTGTTGATCGACTTCGCCAGCGCCTCCTGCAGCGTGATCGGTCCCAGGAACTCCGGCTCGAAGTCGTGCGGCGACCAGCCGTCGATCGTCACCGGCTGGTCGACCACCGGGCTGTCTGGGGTCAGGCCGGACTCCAGCGCGGTCAGGTAGACGAACGGCTTCCACGACGAACCGGCCTGGCGGTGCGCGTCGACCGCGCGGTTGTAGCTGCTCCGGGCGTAGTCGGCGCCGCCGACCATCGCCCGCACGCGGCCGACCGGATCCAGCGACACCAGCGCCGCCTGCTCGACGTCGTCGTGGGCGAAGCGGTCGATCGTCGCCTTCGCCGCCGCGTCGGCCGTGGCCTCGTCGCGCGCGTCGAGCGTCGTCTCGACCACCAGGTCGACCTTCGGCGGCCCCATCGCCTTGAACTGCGCGTCGACCCAGTCGACGAAGTACTGCGACGCCGCGTCCGGCGCGCTCTTCCAGACCCGCGGTTCGCTGGCCAGCGCCTTGGCGCGCTGGGCGGGCGTGATCGCGCTGGTCTCGACCATCGCGTCCAGCACCAGCCTGGTGCGCTCGGCCGAACGCTCCGGGTTCTCGATCGGGTTGTAGTCGGTGGGCGACTTCATCAGCGCCGCCAGCATCGCCGCCTCGCGGATCGTCAGCTTCGCGGGGGTGGTGTTGAAGTAGCGCCCCGCGGCCGCGTCGATGCCGTAGGCGCCGGCGCCGAAGTAGACCCGGCTCAGATAGAGCCCGAGGATCTGCGGCTTGGTGTAGGTCTGCTCGAGCTCGACCGCGTAGATCAGCTCGGTCCCCTTGCGCTCGATCGTGCGGTCGGACGTCAGGAACAGATTCTTCGCCAGCTGCTGGGTGATGGTCGAGGCGCCCTGCGTCGGGTGGCCCTCGCCGATGTCGGTCAGCACCGCCCGCGCGATGCCGGCGAGGTCGAAGCCCTGGTGCTCGTAGAACCGCTTGTCCTCGATCGCCACGAACGCGGCGGGCACGTAGGGCGGCAGCTTGGCGATATCGACCGGCGGCTCGTAGCGCCCGCCGCGCACGCCGATCACGGTCCCACTGCGGTCGACGAAGGTGACCTGGGGATCGCGGGTGATCGGCGGCAGCTGGGGAATGTCGACCTGGGGCAGCGCCAGCGACAGGGCGGCGACAAGACCGATCACGCGTCAGAGGCTCCGGGCGGCGCGGGGGCGAGGCGCTGGAATGCCCCGGCTTTGTGGCGCGGCGTGGGCCGGGCGTGAACTTAAATCGCGGTCATGTGCGAACCCTCGATCCCGCTCATCCCGGCGGAAGCCGGGACCCAGGCAGGCAGGCGTTGACGAAGTCAGGCCGTGCGGAGGCGGCGGTAAGGGTAACCGCGGAGGTCGCAGAGCCAGCGCGGAGGTCGCCGAAGTGCTCGTTGCTCCGCGTCCTCCGCGCTTCTCAGCGTTCTCTGCGGTCGTGCATTGGTGGGCGGCGCCTCGCGCAAGCTCCGATAGACCTGGCCCCGCCAACCGCTTCCTGCCTGGGTCCCGGCTGTCGCCGGGATGAGCGGGGGTCGGGGTGTCTCGTGGTCACCCCTGACTCCTCTCACACGCTGCGTTAGAACCGCCCCGCACAGAATTGAGGAGACGAGGCGGGATGCTGCTCGAAGGGTTGAAGGTGGTGGAGATGTCGACCTGGGTCGCCGCGCCGGGGTGCGCGATGATCATGGGCGAGTGGGGCGCCGACGTGATCAAGGTCGAGAGCGCCGAGGGCGACGCGATCCGCCGCTTCTATCCCGACACCCCCGAGATCCCCGGCAACCCGATCTTCTCGATGGAGAACCGCAACAAGCGCGGCATCGTGCTCGACACCGGAACGGCCGAGGGCCGCGCGGCGCTGATCCAGCTCCTGAAGACCGCCGACGTTTTTGTCACCAACCTGCGCCCCGGGGGCCTGAAGCGTGCGCGGCTCGACTACGAGAGCGTGAAGGACGAGCTGCCGCACCTGATCTACGCGTCCGTCACCGGCTTCGGCCTGGTGGGCGACGAGATCGACATGCCGGCGTTCGACCTCACCGGCTTCTGGACCCGCAGCGGCATCGCCGCCTCGACCATCCCGCCGGACGTCGAGCCCTTCACCTGCCGGCCTGGGTTCGGCGACCACGTGACCGCGCTGGCGACGCTGTCGGGCGTGCTGGCGGCGCTGTACGAACGGCGGAGCACCGGCAAGGGTCGGCTGGTCGAAGCCTCGCTGATCCGCGCCGGCGTCTATGCGCTGGGCTGGGACGCCTCGATCCACCTCCGCTACGGCGAGGCCACCACTGCGCTCCCCCGCAGCCAGCGCCCGAGCGCGATCAGCGGCTACTTCCGCACCGCCGACGAGCGCTACATCTGCATCGCCCCTCGCGGGCCGACCTGCTTCCCGGCGGTGATGAACGCGATCGGCCTCGGCGAGCTGCTGCAGAACCCGCGCTATCAGAACTTCATGGGCAACATGGAGATCATCCGCGAGCTGCGCGGCAAGGTCGAGGCCGCGATCGGGGGTCTTGAACTGGCGGACGTGAAGGAACGGCTCGCGAAGGCCGACGTGATCTCGGCGCCGATGTCGACGCTCGACGACCTGACGGTCGACCCGCAGGCCAGGGACGCCGGCTGCTTCGTCGTGAGCCCCGACCGGTTCGGCGGCGCGTTCGAGGCGCCGGCGACGCCGATCCGCTTCCCCGGCCTTGAGATCGGGCCTCGCCGCCCGGCGCCCGACCTCGGCGAGCACACCCGCGAGGTGCTGGCGGAAGCCGGCTTCGCGCCCGAGCAAATCGACGCGCTGGCGGCCGGGCGGTAGCGGTTCGCCGCGTGATGTCGCGGCCGTTTTGCGAGGCCCGCGCTCGCCGCCGGCGCCTGTAAGGGTAACCGCGGAGGTCGCAGAGAGAGCGCTGAGGCCGCAGAGGGGCTCGTTCCGCCGCGTCCTCAGCGTCCTCTCCGCGTACTCTGCGGTTATACTTTAGTGAACCGCGGCTCGCGCCTCGCAAGGTGGACCGGGCTCGTCAACGCCGGACTCGCGGGCGGTTGATCCGGATCAACGGCGGGGGCGGCGGCCGGGCGCTAGGCTGGCCGCGAGCGAGGAGGAAGCGACGATGGCGGATCAGGAATTGGCGGAACTGCGCCGCGACGGCGACTACGTCACGGCGACGATGACGCGGGCGATCGACCACGCGCCGGACGTGGTCTGGCGGGCGCTGACCCAGCCGGACGTGCTGGCGCAGTGGCTGGCGCCCGGCCGCATCGAGCTGAAGGTGGGCGGGGTCGCGCGGCTCGACTTCACCGACAGCGGCACAGTGATCGACAGCAAGGTCAGCGCCTGCGAGCCGGGGCGCGTGCTGGAGTACTCCTGGAGCTCGGGCGCCGAGCCGCTCAGGCCGGTGCGCTGGGAGATCGCGCCCGAGGGAGACGGCGCGCGCCTGACGCTGATCCAGAAGACCCCGGTTGCTGAGGACCCCGGCCGCGCCTGCGCCGGCTGGGAGGCGCACCTGGAGATGCTGCAGGCCGCGCTCGAGGGCGTGCCGATCAAGTTCCCGTTCGAGAGCTTCAAAGCCGCCCGCGACGCGTACCGGCCGAAGGTGGCGGCCCTTTAGGCGCGCCTCGGCGACCCTGGGGGGACATGGCTAGACCCGGATCGGCCGCCTGACGCCGAGGGCGTAGATCGCCGCACCCGCCAGCGCCGCCAGCGCGGTGGTCGCGAGCGCCGCCGCGAACGAGTGGGTCACCTCGACCGAGAAGCCGGTGACGATGGGGGCCAGCGCGCCGCCCATCAGGCCGCCGACGTTCTGCGCCGCGCCGACGCTGGCGACCCCGTCCGGCGGCGCGGCGGCCACCGCCAGCGCCCAGATCGCGGCGCCCGCCGCGTTGGCGAAGAAGAGCGCGACGGCGATCTCGGCCACCGCCCAGCCGCTGGTGGGCGCGAGGATCACAAGGCCGGTGAACGCCGCGCCGACGACGAGGCCCGCCACGATCGGCGCCTTGCGGCTCAGGATCGGCGAGAGGCCGGCGGCGGCGAGCCGGTCGCAGGCGAGGCCGCCCGCCAGGCTGCCCGCGAAGCCGAACAGGTAGGGGATCGACGCGGCCCAGCCGGTCTGCGGCAGGGTCAAGTGGCGCTCGGTCATCAGGTAGCCGGGGAGCCAGGCGGCGTAGAACCAGTTCATGTAACCCGAGCCGGCGTTGCCGAGCGCCATCGCCCAGAGCGTCGGCGAGCGAGCGAGGGCCGCCCACGACGCGCGGCTGGACGGCGAGTCCGACGTCGCGGGCGGGTCGCGGAAGAGCGCCAGCCACACGACGGCGACGGCGAGTCCCGCGATCCCCGTCGCGACGAACGCGCCGCGCCATCCGACCCACACGATCAGTGCGGCCACCAGCGGCGGCGCGAGCGCGGGGCCGAGCGTCGAGACGGAGTTGAAGACGCCGGTCGCAAGACCGCGGTCCTCGGGCGCGAACCAGCCGCGGACCACCCGCGCGCCGACGGGGAACTGCGGCGCCTCGCCCGCGCCCAGCGCGAGCCGCGCGGCGATCAGCTGCGGCAGGCCTGCGGCCGCGCTGGTCGCGGCCTGCGCCGCCGACCAGAGCACGAGCGCGGCCGCCAACAGGCGCTTGGGCCGAAATCGGTCGATCAGCGCCCCGACCGGAACCTGCGCGGCCGCATAGGCCCAGAGGAACGCCGACAGCAGCACGCCGAGCTGGCCGGGTCTGAGTCTGAGCTCGGCCGCGATCGCCGGCCCGGCGACCGACAGCGTCACCCGGTCGACGTAGTTGACCAGCCCCGCCGCCACCACCAGCCCGAGCGCCAGCGCCGCGCCGCGCCTGCCCGCCTCCTCTGTCATGTGCGCCCTTCGAGACGCCCGCTCGCGCGGGCTCCTCAGGATGACGACGATTGGGGAAAGCCGCACCACCTTCGTCATGGTGAGGAGCGGCCGGCAGGCCGCGTCTCGAACCACGCAGCGGGGCGCGATATCCCGCAGCGTCAGGGAACAACCAGCGCGGGCCGAGGCTTGACTTCGCGGGTTCCGCCCGCAAAACCCGCGCCCACACGAAAAACGGATCGAAGGAGCCGCCTGGCATGGCCTTGCGCGTCGCAATCAACGGATTTGGCCGGATCGGGCGGCTGGTTCTGCGTTCGATCGTCGAATTCGCCCGACGCGACATCGAGGTCGTGTCGATCAACGACCTGGGGCCGATCGACAGCTTCGCCCACCTGCTGCGCTACGATTCCGTTCACGGCCGCTTCCCCGGGACCGTCAGCGTCTCGGGCGACACGATCGACGTAGGGCTGGGCCCGATCAAGTGGACGGCGATCCGCGATCCGGCGGAGCTGCCGCACAAGGCGCTCGGCGTCGACGTCGCGCTCGAGTGCACCGGCTTCTTCACCAAGAAGGAGACCGCCAAGGCCCACCTCGACGCCGGCGCGAAGCGGGTGCTGGTCTCGGCCCCGGCCGACGGCGCCGACAAGACCATCGTGTTCGGCGTCAACCACCAGACGCTGAGCAAGGACGACCGGGTCGTCTCCAACGGGTCGTGCACCACCAACTGTCTGGCGCCGGTCGCCAAGGTGCTGCTCGACACCGTCGGCATCGAGCGCGGCTACATGACCACGGTGCACGCCTACACCAACGACCAGCACACGCTGGACCAGCTGCACAGCGACCTTTACCGGGCGCGAGCGGCGGCGGTGTCGATGATCCCGACCTCGACTGGCGCGGCCAAGGCGATCGGCCTCGTGATCCCCGAGCTCTCGGGCAAGCTGGATGGCGGGGCGATCCGGGTGCCGACTCCGAACGTCTCGATGGTCGACCTCAAGGTCGTGCCGGGCCGCAACACCAGCAAGGAAGAGGTCAACGACGCGCTGAAGGCGGCCGCGGCCAGCGGTCCGTTGCGTGGCGTGCTCCACGTGACCGAGGAGCCGCTGGTCTCGGTCGACCTCAATCACGTCGCCGCCTCGTCGACGGCGGCGCTGCCGCTGACCCAGGTGGTCGACGGCGGCCTCGTGCGCGTGCTGGCCTGGTACGACAACGAGTGGGGCTTCTCGACCCGCATGGCCGACGTCGCGCTCGAGCTGGGCAAGCTGGGCTGAGCGGCGGGGGATGGGGGCCTTCCGCACGCTCGACGGCGTCGATGTCCGGGGCAAGCGCGTGCTCGTCCGAGAGGACTTCAACGTGCCGCTGCACGACGGCGAGGTCAGCGACGACACCAGACTGAAGGTGGCGCTGCCGACGATCGAGCAGCTGCGCAAGGGTGGCGCGAAGACCATCCTGATCAGCCACTTCGACCGGCCGAAGGGCAAGCGCGTGCCTTCGATGAGCCTGAAGCCGGTCGTGGCGCCGCTGGAGAAGCTGCTGGGCGTCAGGGTCGCGTTCGCCGAGGACTGCATCGGCGAGACCGCGAAAGCCGCCGTGGACGCGATGGCGCCTGGCGACGTGCTGCTGTTGCAGAACCTGCGCTACCACGCCGGGGAAGAGGCGAACGATCCGGCGTTCGCGAAGGAGCTCGCCGCCAACGGCGACCTTTACGTCGACGACGCGTTCTCGGCGGCGCACCGCGCGCACGCCTCGACCGAGGCGCTGGCGCACCTGCTGCCGGCCTATGCGGGCGAGGCGATGCGGCGCGAGCTGACCGCCCTCGACCGGGCGCTGGGAAACCCCAAGCGGCCGGTGCTGGGCATCGTCGGCGGCTCGAAGGTCTCGACCAAGCTCGACTTGTTGCACAACCTGATCGTCAAGCTGGACCAGCTGGCGATCGGCGGCGGCATGGCCAACACCTTCCTGTTCGCACAGGGCTGGGACGTGGCGGCGTCGTACGTCGAGAAGGACCTCGCCGACACCGCACGCGGCATCATGGCCTTCGCCGAGAGCCGCCAGTGCGAGCTCTTGCTGCCGATCGACATCGTGGTGGCCGAGCGGCCGGAACCCGGGGCCGCGGCGCGGGTTCGCGGTCTGGGAGAGATCGACGAGCACGAGCGGATCCTCGACGCGGGTCCGAAGACCGTCGAGCGACTGTGCATGGCGATGGACAGCGCCGAGACTCTGATCTGGAACGGCCCGCTCGGCGTCTTCGAAGTGCCGCCGTTCGATAAGGGGACAGTGGCGGCCGCCCTGCACGCCGCGGCGCTGGCCAAGGCGGGGAAACTGGTGGCGGTGGCGGGCGGCGGTGATACGGTGGCCGCCCTCAACGCGGCGAAGGCGGCCGCAGACTTCACGTTCGTGTCGACCGCCGGCGGCGCGTTTCTTGAATGGATGGAAGGCAAGACCCTGCCCGGCGTCGAGGCGCTGAAGAGCTAGGGCGGCCAGCAGGATGGAGGAGCCGGAATGGCTCGTGTAACGCTCAGACAATTGTTGGATCACGCGGCCGAGCACGGCTACGGCGTGCCCGCCTTCAACATCAACAACATGGAGCAGGGCCTGGCGATCATGGAGGCCGCCGACGCCGAGAAGGCGCCGGTGATCATCCAGGCCAGCCGCGGCGCGCGCCAGTATGCCAACGACATCGTGCTGGCCAAGCTGATCGACGCCCTAGTCGAGCTCTATCCGCACATTCCAGTCGTGATGCACCAGGACCACGGCAACAACGAAGCCACCTGCGCCACGGCGATCCAGTACGGCTTCACCAGCGTGATGATGGACGGCAGTCTGATGGCCGACGCCAAGACACCGGCCGACTACGACTACAACATCACCGTCACCCGCAAGGTGGTGGAGATGGCGCACTGGGTCGGCGCCTCGGTCGAGGGCGAGCTCGGCGTGCTGGGCAGCCTCGAGACCGGCATGGGCGAGAAGGAGGACGGTCACGGCTTCGAGGGCAAGCTCGATCACAGCAGGCTGCTGACCGATCCCGACCAAGCGGTGGACTTCGTGCGCGCGACCGAGGTCGACGCGCTCGCCATCGCAATGGGCACCAGTCACGGCGCCTACAAGTTCAGCCGCAAGCCCGACGGCGCGGTGCTGGCGATGCACGTGATCGAGGAGATTCACCGGCGCCTGCCGAACACTCACCTCGTGATGCATGGCAGCTCGAGCGTGCCGCAGGAGCTGCAGGACGTCATCAACAAGTACGGCGGCGAGATGCCCCAGACCTGGGGCGTGCCGGTGGAGGAGATCCAGCGCGGCATCAAGCACGGCGTGCGCAAGATCAACATCGACACCGACAATCGGATGGCGATGACCGGCGCGATCCGGAAGGTGTTCGCCGAGAGCCCGGGCGAGTTCGACCCGCGCAAGTACCTGAAGCCGGCGATGGAGGCGATGCGCGCCGTCTGCCGCCAGCGCTTCCAGGAGTTCGGCACATCGGGCGCCGCCGACAAGATCAAGCCGATCCCGATGTACGCCATGGCCAAGCGCTACGCCGCCGGCGAGCTCTCGCCAAAGTTCGGCGTCTCGAAGGTGGCGGCGGAGTAGGGCCGCGGCCTCCCTCGTTGGCGGCGGCCGCATGACAGGCTTGCGCGCCGATCGCTCGGCGCATCCTATCGTCGCTAACCTGGATCAACAGGGGACTCGCCGCCTGGCGGTAGACCTGCCGAGCGGCAACCCGACTCCAGCTCTGCGCGTCGGCGGCCCGCGCCCGTCAGGCCTGCGTTCGTCACCGGACCCAGGTCCGCACCTTGTTGAGGGGCATCGAGCCAGAATGGACAACCGTCGCCGCCAAAGGAACCTCGCCAGGATCGCGCTGGCCACAGCCATCGCGTTAACGCCTGCGCTCGCCGCCTGGGCCCAGGAGCCAGCCCACTCTGAACGCGTCGAGGCGCCGCGCGACCAAGACGCAGAGCAGTTTGTCCAGGCTCAAGGCCAGCGGCTGGTTTCGATCCTCGCCGACAAGTCCCAGAGCACGGGCGATAGGATGCTGGCGTTCCGCGCCGCCGTGGACGACGTTGCCGACGTGCCCCGTATCACCCGCTTCGTCCTCGGCAAGTATGCGCGCACCATCACGCCGGATCAGATGCGGAGGTTCGCCGCGGTGTTCCAGGACTATGTCCAGACCGCCTATCAACAGCATCTGGCCGACTTCCACGGCGACACCCTGACGGTTACGGGCTCGGTGGTGCGCAAGCCCGGCGATGTGGTGGTCAAGACGACCATCACCGGCGCCGACGTCAAGGAGCCGACGCAAGTCGTCTGGCGGGTGATGGGATCCGCCTCGAACTGGAAGTTGGTTGACGTCGGGGTCTCGGGCGTCTGGCTGGCTGTCACTCAGCAGGACGACTTCGTCTCGACCATCGACGACCATGGCGGCAGCATCGACGCGCTGATTTCACGGCTCCAAGAGCTGGCCCGGCGGCGCACAAGCGCCCCCGCTGCGGACCACTAGCTGGGAGGGGAGCTCGCATGGCCGAAGGACAGTGGGCGGAGACAGGCGTTGGCGCAGTGGTCATCCTGGCCGCCGCGGGCTTCCTTGCCTATTCCCTGACGGTGGGCGGCTCGGTCCATCCCCACGGCTACGAGGTGCGCGCCAAATTCGGCCAGGTCGGATCCCTCGCCCCAGGCGCGGTGGTCAGCGTGGCCGGTGTGAAGATCGGCACGGTGTCCAGCATCAAGCTCGATCCCAAGACCTACCTGGCCACGACCACGCTGGACCTCGATCCCGCCGTGCCTCTGCCGTCGGACTCAACCGCCAGGATCGCCAGCGACGGGCTGATGGGCGCAAGCCATGTGGTCATCGAACCTGGCGGGGCGACGGAAACCCTCAAGCCCGGCGGGGAGATCGAGAACACCCAAGGCGCGGTCGACGTGTTCAGCCTGATCAGTCAGTTCCTCAGGCCGCAGCCCTCCGCCGGCGAGAGCGCGGCAGACCACGCACCCTCCAAGCCTGCTGGAGACTGAGGCTTGGCCGACGTTCCCGCTCTTCTGCAGCCGGTCCGCTCGATCGGCCGTTGGGTCCTCGGCGCGATGGGCCAAGCCGGCGCAGTGACCCTGTTCGGCGTGCGCGGCGTCGCAGTCGCGGCCTCGCCGCCCTGGTTCATCGGTCAATTGGGGCGGCAGATTCTAAGCGTCGGCTACTTCTCCCTGCCCGTGGTGGGGCTGACGGCGGTGTTCACCGGCGCAGCGCTGGCGCTCAACATCTACACCGGCGGCGGACGATTCAACGCCGAGCAGATCATGCCGCAGATCGTGGCCCTCGGCATAACGCGCGAACTCGGACCGGTGCTGGCGGCCCTGATGCTGGCCGGCCGCGTCTCCGCCGCGATGGCCGCGGAGATCGGGGCCATGCGCGCGACCGAACAGATCGACGCCATGCAAACCCTGTCCACGGATCCGTTCCGCTACCTCATCGCCCCCCGCCTGTTTGCGGCGGTGCTGACCTTGCCGGTGCTGACGGCGGTGGCCGACATCATCGGCATTGCCGGCGGCTGGGTGGTGGCCACCCGGACCTTGAACTTCAACGCCACGGTCTATGTGCGCAACACCTGGGACTTCCTGGAGCAGTGGGACGTGGTCTCGGGCCTGCTGAAAGCCGCCGTGTTCGGCTTCATCGTCGCCCTGACCGGCTGCTACCATGGCTTCAACGCCACCGGCGGAGCTCGCGGGGTCGGCCGCGCGACGACCCACGCGGTGGTTACCGGCGCCGTGCTCATCTTCGCCACGGACTACCTCATGACCTCGGCCTTCAGCCGGTGAGCGCCGTGACGCCGCGGCTGGAGTGGCGGGGCGTTCGCAAGACCTTCGGCGGCCCCCCGGTGCTCGCCGGCTTCGACCTGTCGGTCGATCCCGGCCGGTCGCTGGTGATCATCGGCGGATCCGGACAAGGGAAGTCGGTGGCCGTCAAGGTCGCCGCTGGCCTGATCGAGCCGGACGCCGGCGAAATCCTGATGGACGGACGGCCGGTCCAGGACCTGACGGACCGCGAGCGGCGCAAACTCGCCCGGCGCTTTGGCATGCTGTTCCAGGGTTCGGCGTTGTTCGACAGCCTGTCGGTCTGGGAAAACGTCGCGTTCCGACTGATCAACGCCGACCGCCTCCCGCGCAAGACCGCCCGGGAACGGGCTCTGGCGGCGCTCGAGCGCGTGCGTATCGGCCGCCAGTTCACCGAACTATATCCGTCGGAGCTCTCCGGCGGCATGAAGAAGCGTGTGGGTCTGGCGCGGGCGGTGATCGGCGATCCCGACATCATCTTCTTCGACGAACCGACCTCGGGTCTCGATCCCATCACCAGCCGGGCGATCAACAGCCTCATCAGCGAGCAGGTGAAGGGCCTCGGCTGCACCGCCGTGACCATCACCCACGACCTGGCGTCGGCGCGGAGGATCGGCGACGAGGTGGCGATGCTGCACGGCGGCGTGGTGGTCTGGCGCGGCCCCGCAAGCGATCTCGACCGTTCCGGGAACCCCTACGTCAATCAATTCGTTCGGGGCGAGCTCGAGGGCCCGATCAAGTCGTTGGTTTGACGCCAGGGGAGCCGCGCTGCGGCGGACCTCCCAGCTGGGGCGAAGTGTTCGGCGCCTCGGTTCAATGGCGACTCCGGCGCAAGGCGGCTATCTCTGGGCCATGCCGCTCGACGCCCTCCTGCTGTCGCGTCTGCAGTTCGCCTTCACGTTGGCGTTTCACATCATCTTCCCCAGCCTCTCGATCGGGCTGGCGAGCTTCCTGGCGGTGCTCGAGGGGCTCTGGCTTTTCACCAAGCGCGAGGCGTTCCAGCGGCTCTACCTCTTCTGGCTGAAGATCTTCGCGATCTCGTTCGGCATGGGCGTCGTGACCGGGGTGGTCATGAGCTACCAGTTCGGCACCAACTGGTCGGTGTTCTCGAAGATGACGGCCGGCGTGCTGGGGCCGTTGCTGGCGTACGAGGTGCTGACCGCGTTCTTCCTGGAATCGAGCTTCCTCGGCGTGATGCTGTTCGGCTGGAAGCGCGTGGGGCCTTGCCTGCACTTCACCGCCACGTGCCTCGTCGCGTTCGGCACGCTGGTCTCGGCGTTCTGGATCATCTCCGCCAACAGCTGGATGCAGGTCCCGACCGGCTACGCCCTGTTGCCGGACGGTCGCTTCGTCGCCCGCGACTGGCTGGCGGTGATCCTCTCCCCATCGTTCCCACAGCGGCTCGCGCACATGGTGCTGGCGGCCTACCTCTCGACCGCGCTGCTGGTCGCCGCGGCCGCGGCGTTCCAGATCTGGCGCGACCGCGCGCAGGCGGAGTCGCGGATCGCGCTTCGGATGGCGATCGGCATGTTCGTGGTCGTGGCGCCGCTGCAGCTCTTCGTCGGCGACTACGCTGGCAAGCAACTGGTCGCCCAGCAGCCGGCCAAGCTCGCCGCGATCGAGGCGTTCTGGGATACGAGGCCCGCGCAGGACTTCCATATCGTCGCCTGGCCCGACCGCGCCCGCGCCGGCGATGACTGGGAGCTCTCGTTGCCGAAGCTCGGCAGCTGGATCACCACCGGCGATGCGAACGCGACGCTGCGCGGGCTGAAGAGCTTCCCGCCGCAGGACCGCCCGCCCGTCGCGGTCGTGTTCTGGAGCTTCCGGGTGATGGTCGGCCTGGGCTTTGCGATGATCGGGCTCGGCCTCTGGGGCGGGGCGCTCTGGCTGCGGCGCGGGCTCGAGCGCTCGCGGCTGTTCCTCGCGGCCACGATGCTGATGGGGCCGGCGGGCTTCGCCGCGGTGGTGGCGGGCTGGATCACGGCCGAGGTCGGGCGCCAGCCCTGGGTCGTCTACGGCCTGATGCGGACCCGCGATGCGGTCTCGCCGGTCGGCGTCCACGAGGTGCAGGCCTCTCTGCTCGCGTTTCTCGCCGTCTACGCCCTGATCTTCAGCGCCGGCGTGCTCTACATCCTGCGCCTGATCGCCCAGGGCCCCGAGGCTGGCGTCGCCGAGCCGCCGGCCCCGACCGGAGCGCCGGGCTCGGCCTTCGCGGCCGCGCCGCCGGAGCCGACGGCATGAGCCTCGACCTGCCGCTGATCTGGGCCGTCGTCATCGCGCTCGCGGTGCTGCTCTACGTTCTTCTCGACGGATTTGATCTCGGCATCGGCATCCTGTTCCCGCTCGCCCGCAGCAGCGCCGACCGCGACCTGATGATGGCTTCGATCGCGCCCTATTGGGACGGCGACGAGACCTGGCTGGTGCTGGGCGGCGGCGGGCTATTCGCTGCGTTCCCGGGCGCCTACGCGGTGCTGATGCCCGCCTTCTACCTGCCGATCATCCTGATGCTGCTGGCGCTGATCCTGCGCGGCGTCGCGTTCGAGTTCCGGGCGCGCGGACGGCGGCGCGGCAAGCGGCTCTGGACCGCGCTCTTCTCGGCCGGCTCGCTCGTCGCCGCGGTGGCGCAGGGCCTGGTGCTGGGCGGATTCGTGCACGGCGTACGGGTCTCTCACGGCGCGTTCGTCGGCGGGCCATTCGACTGGCTGACGCCCTACGCCCTGCTGACCGCGCTCGGCCTCGTCGCCGGATACGCGCTGTTGGGCGCGGCCTGGCTGCTGATCAAGACGCGCGATGCGCTGCACGGCGACGCCCGCCGCTGGGCGCGAACCTCGGCCAGCGCGGTCGCGGTGCTGCTGGCGGCCGTCAGCGTCGCGACCTTGGTCGTCGAGCCGCAGGTCGCCGCGCGCTGGGGCTGGACGGGCGACGGCTTCGACCTCGGCCGGCTGGCGCGCCTGGCGCCGATCCCGCTGCTGGGCGCGGCCGGGCTGGCGGTGCTGTTCGTCGGCCTGGCCCGCGGTGCGCAGGCCTGGCCGTTCGCCGGCGCCGCGATCGTGTTCCTTTCAGGCTACCTCGGCCTCGCGGCGGGTTTCTTCCCCTACGTCGCGCCTTACGCGCTGACGTTCCGCGACGCGGCGAATGCCGATAACGCGCTCGGCCTCCTCTTCGGCGGACTCGTGGTCATCCTGCCCGTGATTCTGGGCTACACCGCCTGGGTCTACTGGCTGTTCCGCGGCAAGACGGCGACCGATGCCGGCTATCATTGAGGGCCCGCCCGATCCGAAGGCGAGAAGGCGGCCGCTCGGCCGACGCCTGGCTTGGTTCGTCGCGATCGCCGCGGCGAGCGCGCTCGCTGCGGTGCTCGCGAGCTCGGCTCTGCGGCTGCTCTTGCCTTCATAGTGATGGCCGCCTCTATGGGCGCGATGAGCCCGCCGGACTGCCGCCTCTACCTGATCAGCCCGCCCGTGATCGACGACCTCGCCGCCTTCGTCGTCGCGCTCGGCGAGGCGCTGGCCGGCGGCGACGTCGGCGCGTTCCAGCTCCGGCTGAAGGACGCTGACGAGGCGACGGTCGGCGCGGCGGTGGCGGCGCTGAAGCCGATCCTCGCGACCCATGACGTCCCGCTGATCCTCAACGACCGGCCGGACCTCGCCGCGCGGTTCGGGTGCGACGGCGTGCATATCGGCCAGGACGACGCGCCCTACCCCGAGGCGCGCCGCCTGATGGGCCGGGACCGGATCGTCGGCGTCACCTGCCACGACAGCCGGCACCTGGCGATGGAGGCGGCCGAGGCCGGGGCCGACTACGTGGCGTTCGGCGCCTTTTTTCCGACCTCCACCAAGGACGCCAAGACCCGCGCCGACCCCGAGATCCTCGAGATCTGGCAGGAGGCGATGCTGACCCCTTGCGTCGCCATCGGCGGCGTCACGCCGGCCAATTGCCGCGCCCTGGTCGCCGCAGGCGCCGACTTCATCGCCGCTTCGTCGGCCGTCTGGTCGCACCCCAAGGGCCCGAGGGCCGCGGTGGCGGCGTTCAATACGGAGATCGCGGCGGGGCTGAAGGCGCGGCAGACGGGCGCCTGAGGCCATTCCTGCGTGGTTCGAGACGCGCCCTGGCGGGCGCTCCTCACCACGACGAACAACTTTGCAGCTCAACTATTTCGCCATCCTGAGGAGCCTGCGCTGCAGGCGTCTCGAAGCAGCACGGCGGCTTTGCGACGGTGGCCGAGCGAGAATGTAGGGTCGGGCCTTACGCCGCCTGCAGCAGCCCCCCGCGGCCGAACTCGGCGAGGATCCAGTCGGCGAAGCGGCGGATCGCGGCCACGCGCGGGTTGTCCTCGCGCCAGACCAGACAGCAGCGCAGCCTGGTCTTCACTTCCGTCGCCGAGATGCGGACGAGCCGACGCGCCTCGAGCGCCTCCTCGGCGTGCAGCGGGCGGACCAGCGCGACGCCGAGGCCCGCGGCGGCGGCCTCGATCACCATCGCCGCGTCGTCGAAGGCGAGACCACGCGCCTGCGGCGGCCGCGTGACGCCAGCCGACTCGAACCACGCGGGCCACAGGTCGGTGTCCTCGAGGATCAGCGGCGCGCGGGCGATCGCCGCGTCGTCCATCGGGCCGTGGCGGGCCAGGAATTCGGGGCTGCAGACCGGAAACAGCGTCTCGTCGAACAGCGGCTCGACCTTGAGCCTCGGCCACTCGCCAACGCCGAGCCGCATCGCCACGTCAACGCCGTCGGTCTCGAGGTTGGCGAGCTCGCGCGAGGTGCGCACCTCGACGGCGATGTCGGGCAGGCTCTCACGCAGCCGCTTCAGCCGCGGCCCGAGCCAGAGCCGCGCGACGCTCGGCACGGTGGAGAGCACCAGCGCCGGCTGGACGTCCTGGCCTCTCAGAGCCTCGGCGGCGTCGGCGACGATGCGGGCCGCCTGGCGGTAGGCGATCGAGAGCGCCACGGCGGCGGGGGTCGGCTCCATGCCGAGGCCCTGGCGGTGGAATAGCTTCTGGGCGTAGGCCTGCTCCAGCCGTCGCATCGATTGGCTGATGGCGCTATGCGTCACGCCCAGCTCCTCGCCGGCCGCGCTGTAACTCTTCAGGCGGCAGGCGGCCTCCAGGGCGCGCAACGCGGCGAAGGGAGGACCGCGATCCGGCACAGGATGTAACCCCTCCTAACAGATTGAATGACTTAGGCTTATGAAAATCGATGTTCTTTGGCGGACACTACCTGAGCCGTCCTGGGGCGCGGCGTTAAATGTCTGTAATTTGGGCTTCGTTCAGCCAGGCTGCTGTCAGGTTCCGGCGCGCCTCGCGAAAGCGATTCCACTTTCCAGGGACGCGGCTTAGGGTCCGCCGCCGGTTCCCGCCCGCAATCAGAAAGGCGCAATGACCACTCCGTCGGCCCTGCTCAAGGTCATGATCGATGCGGTGCGCAAGACCGCGCGCGGCCTGTCGCGCGACTTCGGCGAGGTGACGGAGCTGCAGGTTTCGAAGAAAGGCGCCGCCGACTTTGTCAGCGCCGCAGACCTCAAGGCCGAGCAGACCCTGTTCGAGGAACTGACGCGGGTGCGGCCTGGCTACGGCTTCCTGGGGGAGGAGCGCGGCGAGATCGCCGGCACCGACAGGACCCATCGCTGGATCGTCGACCCGCTCGACGGCACCACCAACTTCCTGCACGCGATCCCGCACTTCGCGATCAACGTGGCGCTCGAGCGCGAGGGCCAGATCGTCGCCGGCGTCACCTACAATCCGGCCACGAACGACCTCTTCTGGGCCGAGCGCGGGCGCGGGGCGTTCATGAACGACAAGCGCCTCCGGGTCTCGGCCCGCAGCCGGCTCGAGGAGGCGGTGCTGGCGACCGGCATCCCGTTCCTCGGCCACGGACAGCACGGCCGGTTCCTGAAAGAGCTGCATCAGCTGAGCCAACGCGTCGCGGGCGTGCGCCGGTTCGGCGCCGCGGCGCTCGACCTCGCCTGGGTCGCTGCCGGCCGGTTCGATGCGTTCTGGGAGCGCGACCTCAGCGCCTGGGACGTCGCCGCGGGCTTGCTGCTCGTCACCGAGGCCGGCGGCGTGGTCACCGACGCGGATGGCGCCGAGGCCATGCTGACCGCCGGCTCGATCTGCGCAGCCAATCCGGCGCTGCATCCGGTGATGCTGGAACGCCTGAAGGCGGCGGCGTGAGGCTGACGCGGCGCGCGTTCTCCCTGCTGGCCGCGGCGGGCCTCGCCGCGCCGGGCGTGGCGCTCGCCGAGCCGATCCCGCCGGCGATCATCGCCGAGGGCGGCAGCGCCGAGGAGCGGATCGAAGACACCCACGGCGCGCTCGATCTCGCCATCAACCAGGGCTGCGACTTCCTGCAGGTCGACGTCGTGCCGAGCAAGGAGGGCGCGCTCGTCGCCCGTCGCGACAACGAGCTCTCGGCGAGCACCGACGTCGCAGCGCGGTCCGAGTTCGCGGCCCGCAAGACCACCAAGACGATCGATGGCGCGGACGTCACGGGCTGGTTCGCCGAGGACTTCACCGCGGACGAGCTGAAGACCCTGCTGTGTCGCGAGGCTCAGCCGAAGCTCCGCCCCCAGAACGTCAAGCTCGCCGGCAAGGAGCCGGTGCTGGACCTGGCCCAGGTTCTGCAGATCGCCCGCGATGGCTGCGTGCGCACCGCCCGCACGATCGGCGTCTGCGTGCGGCTGCTGCGGCCGGCCTACTTCGCGGGCCAGGGGCTCTATTTGGCGTCCCGGCTCGCGAGCGACCTGACCACGCTCGGATATGCTTCGCCCGCCGCGGCGGTCTGGGTCCAGGCGTCCGAGCCGGACGCGCTGAAGACCTTCGGCCAGCTCTCCAAAGTGCGGCGCATGCTGGTGATCGACCGGCCAACCGGAGGCGGCCCGGCGACCGTCCCGACACTCACCGACGTCGCGACTTACGCCGAAGCGATCGCACCCGACCAGGACCTGCTGCTCGACCCGGCCGCGGCGATCTTCCCGGCGCCGACCACGCTGGCGCTCGACGCGCATAGTGCCGGGCTCAAGGTCTTCTCTCGCACCGCCCGCGCGGAGAACGCATTC
The DNA here is from genome assembly GCA_035541575.1 of Caulobacteraceae bacterium. Lineage (GTDB taxonomy): Bacteria > Pseudomonadota > Alphaproteobacteria > Caulobacterales > Caulobacteraceae > Acaudatibacter. The sequence goes on from DATKMZ010000106.1 coordinate 17,765, forward strand.
CTGCCGCAGCTGCTGCGCAAGGGCGACAAGCGCTCGAGCGCCTACGACGGCCAGCGCGGCGACGTCGACAAGCTGCTGATCGCACTCTTCGCCGACCGGGTCGACGGGGTCGCGACCGATGTGCCCGACGCGGCGGTCCGCGCCCGCAAGGCCGTGGCCGACGCGATCGCGGAGGCTCAGCGCAAGCGCGGTTGAGGTCCGAAAACCGCGAGACTTTCGGCGGAGCGCACTCCATCTTGGCGTCATGGATATGGACGACGACGCCTGCTACCGCGCGCTTTCCACCCGCGACGCCCGCTTCGACGGGCGGCTCTTCGTGGGGGTCAAGACGACTGGCATCTACTGCCGGCCGATCTGCCCCGCGCGCACCCCCAAGCGCGAGAACGTGCGCTTCTACCCCACCGCTGCGGCGGCCCAGAGCGCGGGCTTTCGCCCCTGCTTGCGCTGCCGGCCGGAGACCTCGCCCGACCTCGCCGCCTGGCGCGGCGCCTCAAACACGGTCGCGCGCGCTCTCAGCCTGATCGAGTCGGGCGCGCTCGACGACGCGGACGTCGAAGCGCTCGGCGACCGGCTCGGCGTCGGCGAGCGGCAGCTGCGGCGGCTCTTCCGCAAGCACCTGGGCGCGTCGCCGATCGCGGTCGCGCAGACCCGCCGCGTGCTCCTCGCCAAGCAGCTGATCCATGAGACGCGGCTGCCGATGGCGGAGGTGGCGATGGCCGCCGGCTTCGGCAGCGTGCGCCGCTTCAACGAGACGTTCCGGCAGCTCTACGACCGCCCGCCGGGCGAGCTGCGCCGGCTCGGCGGCGAGGAGCGGGCGGCGAGCGAGGGCGAGGCGGTGCGCGTCACCCTGCCCTACCTCGCGCCGTACGACTGGGACGCCATGCTGGGGTTCCTCGACCTGCGGGCGATCCCTCGCGTCGAGCGAATCGAGGCCGGTCGCTATGAGCGGACGCTCGGCATCGGCGGTCAGGCGGGCCTCGTGCGGGTCGAGCCGGCGGGCAAGAACCGGCTCGGCGTCAGCGTGCGGTTCCCGAAGATCAGCGCGCTGCCGGCGATCATCGCGCGGGTGCGGCGTGTGTTCGACCTGGCGGCCGACCCGGTCGCGATCGGAGCGCACCTCGGCAAGGACCCGGCGCTCGCGCCGCTGGTCGCCGCGCGGCCGGGCCTGCGGGTGCCGGGCGCCTGGGACGGCTTCGAGCTGGCGATCCGGGCGATCCTCGGCCAACAGATCACCGTGGTCGCCGCCCGCGGTCTCGCCGCCAAGCTGGTCGCCGCCCACGGCGAGCCGCTGCCTGAGGCGCTGGCCTCGGAGGGCCTGACCCATGTCTTCCCGACGCCGCAACAGCTCGCCGGGGCCGACTTCGCCGCGCTCGGCATGCCGAGGGCCCGGGCCGCGGCGCTCTCGGCGATGACGGCGGCGGTCGCGGCCGACCCGCAGATCTTCGGCCCCAAGCGCACGCTCGACGACGCGATCGGCGCGCTGAAGGCGCTCCCGGGCATCGGCGAATGGACCGCGCAGTACATCGCCATGCGCGAGCTGCGGGAGCCCGACGCCTTCCCCGCCGCCGACATCGGCCTGATGCGGGCGCTGGCAGACGCCAGCGGCCGCCGGCCCAGCCCGGCCGAACTGCTCGCCCGCGCCGAGGCCTGGCGGCCCTGGCGCGCCTATGCCGCGCTGCACCTCTGGTCCTCGGAGGCCGCAGGCCCCACCCGATCGAAGGAAGAGACCGATGAAGACCGCGCCGCCGCCTGAAACCCTGACCCTCGAGCGCCTGCCGACGCCGTTCGGCCCCATCCTTGTCGCCGCCGACGAGCGCGGCCGCCTCTGTGCGGTCGAGTTCTGGAACGACGAGGTCGAAATGCGCGCCCTGCTGGGCCGCCACCACGCGGGGAAAGCGGCCGCGTACGGACCCGTCGCGCCGGCGATCCGCACCGCGTTCGAGCGCTATTTCGCCGGCGACCGCGCCGCGCTGAAGGCGGTGCCCTGGACCTGCGGCGGCACGCCGTTCCAGAAGGCAGTCTGGCAAGCGCTGACGACGATCCCGGTCGGCCAAACCTGGACCTACGGCGCGCTCGCGGCCGCGATCGGCAAGCCGAAGGCGGTACGAGCCGTGGGTCTCGCCAACGGCGCCAATCCGATCCCGATCGTCGTGCCCTGCCACCGCGTGATCGGCGCCGACGGCTCGCTGATCGGCTTCGGCGGCGGCCTCGAGCGCAAACGCTGGCTCCTGCGCCACGAGGGCGCAAGGTTCAGAGACGGCGACGCGGTGCGAGAGGCGCGTTCGGCCCGCCGCCATCTGGAGCGAGCGGCGTAGCTTCGGCGGCGACGGCGTGCGTGGTTCGAGACGCGCCCTGGCGGGCGCTCCTCACCATGACGAAGATCATTGCAGCCCACAGCCCTCGTCATCCTGAGGAGCCTGCGCAGCAGGCGTCTCGAAGGACGCACACCGGCTCCGCAAGACTCGGCCGGCCGCCTAAGCTCGCGCCGACTCCGAGGGTCGCGACCAGCCGAGTTCGTACTTGAAACTGACACGCAGCTTGGTGCGGAAGAGATCGGGCGCACCCTTGGCGTCGAGCGTGATGTCCTGCTCGACCACCTCGGCCACGCGCAGGTCGCGCAAGCTCCCGGCCGCGGCGATCAGCGCCTCCCTGGCCGCCTCCTCCCAGGACGTCTTGCTCGTGCCGATGATTTCCGTGACGCGATAGACGCTCATGGCGCTCCTCCGTTCGTGGATGGCGCGCCAGCATGGCCTCCCGGGCGTTTGGCATGTCAACTCACCGCCCGCGACCGCCGCGCGATCAACGTTCCTATTGACCGAGGTTAAGTCCTCACGGCCGCGACCTCGCTATCGAAAGCGGACCTCGCCCTCTGCCGCGCTTGAGTGGCGGGCTGCGTCACGAGCAGGAGGAACCCTTGGATCGACGTCAACTCGCCGTCTCCGTGATCGCCGTCCTGGCGTTCGCGAGTGCGGGGCCAGCCCTGGCCGCCTCTCCGCCCGCCACATGGGACGACCTCGTTAAGGTCAAATCGAAGCGCCTGAACTATGTCTACCTGCTGCCGGGCGCGGACTTCCGGGCCTACACCAAGGTGATCCTCGGCCCGACGCAGATCGCGTTCAAGAAGAACTGGCAGCGCGACTACAACTCCACGACCCGCGGTCTGGGCGCGCGCGTCACCGACGAGATGGTGGAGCGGACGATCGCCGACGGCGGCAAGGCTGCATCCGAGATCTTCGCCAAAGCGTTCGCCGATGGCGGCTACTCGATCGTGACCGAACCCGGAGCCGACGTTCTGCTCATCCGGACCGCCGTCATCAACCTCTCTATCACCGCACCGGACACCCGGAGCGCCGGCCGCTCGCGCACCTACGCCGGCGAAGCCGGTTCCGCGACCCTGGTGGTCGAGGCGGTCGACTCCGTTTCCGGCGCGATCCTGGGACGCGCGGTCGATAGCCAGGTGGCGGGCGACTATTCCTACATGATCAACCGCAACAGCATGACCAACCGCTCGGACTTCGCATTGGTGGCCAAGGAGTGGGCGAGGGACTGCGTCAACGGCCTCGGCGAGTTGAAGCGATTGTCGCCGGTCAGCGCCGCCGGCAGCCCGCCGTAGCGTCGGGGAGGCCGCCCGCCGGGCCAGACGCTTCTGTCTAGGCCGCTTGCAATCCGAACTGGAGCTCGGCGAGGCGGGCGTAGAGGCCCTCACGGGCGATGAGTTCGGCGTGGGTTCCTTCCTCGACCACGCGACCCTCGTCCATGACGACGATGCGGTCGGCGGCGAGGACGGTGGCGAGGCGGTGCGCGATGACAAGGGTCGTGCGGCCCTGCATCGCGTCGGCGAGCGCCTGCTGGACCAACCGCTCGTTCTCGGCGTCGAGGGCGCTGGTGGCCTCGTCGAGCAGCAGCAACGGCGCGCCGCGGACCAGGGCGCGGGCGATCGCGAGCCGCTGGCGCTGGCCGCCGGACAGGGTCTTCGCCCGCTCGCCGAGCGGCGTGGCGTAGCCTTCGGGCAGCGCCTCGATGAAGGCCTCCGCCTCGGCGGCCCTCGCGGCCGCCTTCAGCTCGTCGTCGCTCGCCGCCTCGCGACCGAAGCGCAGGTTGTCGAGCGCCGAGCCGGAGAACAGCGGCGCGTCCTGGGCCACCAGCGCGATCCGCGAGCGGGACTCGACAGGGTCACAGTCCGTCAGGTTGACCCCGTCGAGCCGCACAACGCCGCTTTGCGGGTCGTAGAACCGCAGCAGCAGCCGGAACACGGTGCTCTTGCCGGCGCCTGACGGTCCGACCAGGGCCACCCGCTCGCCAGGCCGCACCTGGAGGCTGAAGCCGTTGAGCGCCGGCAGGTCGGGACGGCCGGGGTAGGCGAAGGTGACGTCCTCGAAGCCGATCTCGCCTCGGGGCGGCGATGGCAGCGGCTTGGGCCGCGGTGGGGCCGCGATGGCCGGTCGCGCGGCCAGGATCTCGCTGATCCGCTCCATCGCGCCCGAAGTCTTCTGCACGTCGCCCCAGGTCTCGCCGAGCGCGCCGACCGAGCCGCCGGCGAACACCGCCAGCAGCACGAACTGGAGCAGCACGCCGCCGGTCATGTGCGGGTCGTGCATCACGAAGCTCGCCAGCGCCGCGCGCCAGAGCACGAAGCCGATCCCGCCGAACAGCAGCACCATCACGAGCGCGGTCATGATCGCGCGGGCGGTGATGCGGGCGACGGACGCGCGGAAGGCGGTCTCGACCGCCGCGGAGAAGCGCTGTGCGGCGCTGGCCTCGCGCCCGAACGCCTGCACCGTGTCGAGCCCGTCCAGCGTCTCGCCGGCGTAGGCCACGGCCTCGGCGAAACGCTCCTGCGCGCTGGCGGAGAGCCGCCGCACGACCCGGCCGACGACGAAGAGCGGAACGATCACCACCGCGCCGACCAGGATCACGAGCCCCGTGTAGCCCGGGCTGAGCCAGACCAGCCAGGCGAACGCGCCGACGAAGGTGAGGAGGTTGCGCAGCGCTACAGAGATCGACGAGCCGACCATGTTCTCGACGATGGTCATGTCGGTCGTGAGCCTGGAGAGGACCTCGCCGGTGCGCGTGGTCAGGAAGAACGCCTGATCGAGCGCCATCACGTGGCGGTAGAGCTGCTGGCGAAGGTCGGCGACCACCCGCTCGCCGAGCCGGGTGATGAAGAAGAACCGGCCCGCGGTCGCGATCGCCAGCACGCCCGCATCGAGCGCGGCGATCCCGAAGTAGCGGCCAAGGGCGGCGGCGGTGTGGGCCGAGATTCCGCGGTCGATCAGAAGCCGCAGGATCAGCGGCAGGACCAGACTGGCGCTCGCGGAGACGAGCAGGAAGAGCGCCGAGGCCGCGGCGTCCTTCCAGTGCGCGGCGATGAACGGCCAGAGCGCGGCGAGCGGCCTAAGGTCGCGCCGGCGCTCGCGCCGCTCGGCGGCGGCGTCCATCTCCGCGGCCAGAAGCTGGCCGGCGCCGGGCCGGCCGGGGGCTGCGGCGGCTTGATCGTTCATCACTCGAACCCTTGCGCCTCCGAGCGCCTCTCGTGTATAGGCGCGCCTCCCGCCGGGGCCGGCGGGACGCCTTCGTCAATCCCACGTTCAGCGCGGCAGGAGGGACCCGTGAAGCAAGATACGCATCCCGACTACCACATGATCACCGTGGTGATGACGGACGGCACGACCTATCAGACGCGCTCGACCTACGGCAAGGAAGGCGCCGAGCTGCACCTCGACGTCGATCCCAAGACGCATCCGGCGTGGACCGGCGGCCACCAGACCCTGGTCGACCGCGGCGGCCGCGTGTCGCGCTTCGCGGCCAAGTACGGCGGCTTCCTGAAGAAGTAGGGCCTGTCCCCTCGCCCGGGGATGGGCGGGGACGCAGACTCCGAGTCTCAACGCAAAGGCGTCGGCGGAGGCGCGGAGCGACTCCCTGACCGACCTCCGCAAGGCGGCGGGCGCACCACGCTCGCGGCGGCGACGTTCCTCTTCCCTGGATGACCGATGACCGGCTCCCCTGGCACTGCCTCGTTTTGAAATTTGGACCTCTTGACGCCGGTGGCGCGTAGCCAGGCCCAACGCTATCTTTCGGGGATGGCTGACACACCGAAACGCCCAAGGCAATCGGCCGACGTGACTGCGCGCACGGTTCGACTCATGCGAATCCTCACTGGCGAGGAAAACGCCGCGTCAGAAAATGACGACAAAGACCCAGCCGCGAAGGCTCTGGGCGCAAAGGGCGGCGCGGCAAGAGCGGCGAAAATGACGCCTGAGCGGCGGGCGGAGATTGCGCGGGCTGCAGCGGCTAAGCGGTGGTCAAAGAGAGAACCGTAAATCAATCACATCAATCCATCACACAGCAACTTGCGGTGAGGTGAGGGATGGGGTAGATGCCGAACCGTCAGCGGAGGTTCTTGCGTCATGTCCAATCTCAATGGTCATCACATCGCCAGCGAAGCGCTGCTCACGAGAGGTGAGATTGAGGGATGGCGCGCCGAGCTTGCTGATATTGAGGCGCAAGTGGCGAAGCTGAATGCGCGCGCCGCCGAACTGGGTCAGCTTTTGAATGCGGCGGCGGTCATTGAGCGCGTGCGCGCCAGCGCGATGGCAGCCG
>DATKMZ010000107.1:0-24872 GCA_035541575.1 Caulobacteraceae bacterium
TCGTCGACGAACAGGAGGCAGTTGTCGGGGATGTATTCGAAGAAGGTCGGCGGCGGCTCGCCGGGGCGGCGGCCGGTGAGGTAGCGGCTGTAGTTCTCGATGCCGGCGCAGCTGCCGGTGGCCTCGATCATCTCGAGGTCGAAGGTGGTGCGCTGCTCCAGGCGCTGGGCTTCCAGCAGCTTGCCCTCGCGCACCAGCCAGTCGAGCCGCTCCTTCATCTCCGCCTTGATGAAGCCGATCGCCTGCAGCAGCGTCGGGCGCGGCGTCACATAGTGGCTATTGGCGTAGACGCGGATGGTGGTGAGGTCGCCGGTCTTCTTGCCGGTCAGCGGGTCGAACTCGGCGATCGCCTCCACCTCGTCGCCGAACAGGGCGACGCGCCAGGCGCGGTCCTCGTAGTGGGCGGGAAAGATCTCGATGGTGTCGCCTCGGCGGCGGAAGGTCCCGCGGTCGAAGGCGTTGTCGTTGCGCTTGTACTGCTGGGCCACCAGGTCGCCCATCAGCTGCTTCTCGTTGACCTTGTCGCCGACCTTCAGGGTGAAGGTCATGGCCGAATAGGTCTCCACCGAGCCGATGCCGTAGATGCAGCTGACGGAGGCCACCACGATCACGTCGTCGCGCTCCAGGATCGCGCGGGTGGCGGAGTGGCGCATTCGGTCGATCTGCTCGTTGATCGACGAATCCTTCTCGATGTAGGTGTCCGTGCGCGGGACGTAGGCTTCGGGCTGGTAGTAGTCGTAGTAGGAGACGAAGTACTCGACCGCGTTCTCCGGGAAGAACGCCTTGAACTCCGAGTAGAGCTGCGCGGCCAGCGTCTTGTTGTGCGCCAGGATCAGCGCCGGGCGCTGGGTCTCCTCGATGATCCGCGCCATCGTGAAGGTCTTGCCCGAGCCGGTGACGCCGAGCAGCACCTGGTCGCGCTCGTGGGCCAGGACGCCGGCCGAAAGCTCGCGGATCGCCTCCGGCTGGTCGCCGGCGGCGGCATAGTCGCTGACCAGCCTGAAGGCCCGCCCGCCCTCCATCTTGTCCGGCCGCGCCGGCCGATGCGGCGTCCACAGCGCCGGCGGCGTATCGAGGATGAAAGCGCGCGACGCGTCCGCCACGCCGGTCGATGGGCTGGGCATGCCCCGAAGGTAAGGGAGGCCAGCGCGCGACGCCAGTGCGCCTCCTGACAGCAAGATGACAGGAGTATCGCCGGCCGCCCGCTGTGAGCGTGGCTGGCGCCCCCATTTTACCGCAGAGGCGCGGAGCGCCGCTGGCGCGGCGAACGCAGAGGACGCGAGGGCGCGCCCCGGCGCGCCAGTCAACCGGAAGCGCCGCACCTAGGGACATGCCTGCGCGCCTTCGCGCGCCCCCGCGTCCTCCGCGCTTCCTCTGCGCCTCTGCGGTGAATAGTGCGCCTGCTCCTGGGCGCCGGCCGCTCGGGACCTGACCCGAGGTCAGGGTTCGCGGGGGGAAAAGGTTGGTTTAGAAGGCGAAATCCAAGACGCCGGCGAACCGGCGCGGGGTGACCTTATAGGGAGGCGTATCAGCATGAAGCGCAGCATCGGGGCCGCCGTTGCGGCCGCGCTCGCCGTGATCGGTCTGTGGGGCTGCCAGCCGGCCGCGAAGGCGCCCGGGCAGGTCGACCAGGCCCGGCTCACCGGCGCCGACAGCGACGCGAGCAACTGGCTGAGCTACGGGCGCACCTACAACGAGCAGCGCTTCAGTCCGCTGACCGACGTCTCCACCGCCAACGTGAACCAGCTGGGCCTCGCCTGGCACTACCAGTTCGACACCGACCGCGGCCAGGAGGCGACGCCGCTGGTGGTCGACGGGACGCTCTACACCACCACCACCTGGTCCAAGGTCTACGCCTTCGACGCCGCCACCGGCGCACTGAAGTGGTCGTTCGACCCGAAGGTGCCGGGCGAGGACGGGTTCAAGGCCTGCTGCGACGTCGTCAACCGCGGCGTCGCGGTCTGGAAGGGCAAGGTCTATGTCGGCACCATCGCCGGCCAGCTGATCGCGCTCGATGCGGCCACCGGCAAGCCGGTTTGGACCGTGCAGACGACCGATCCTTCCAAGGACTACACCATCACCGGCGCGCCGCGCGTGGTGAAGGGCATGGTGCTGATCGGGGAGGGCGGCGCCGAATACGGCGTGCGCGGGTACCTGTCGGCCTACGACGCCGAGACCGGCAAGATGATCTGGCGCTTCTACACCACACCCAACCCGGCCAAGCAGTCGGATGGCGCCGCCTCCGACTCGGTGCTCGCCAGCAAGGCCGCCGGCACCTGGGGCGGCGGCGTGCCGCCCAGCGGCGGCGGCGGCACGGTCTGGGACTCGATCGTCTACGATCCGGGCACGAATCTGATCTACTTCGGCACCGGCAACGGCACGCCCTGGGCGCCGGTGCATCGCTCCGACGGCAAGAGCGACAACCTGTTCCTCTCGTCGATCGTCGCGGTGAACGCCGACACCGGCCAGTACGCCTGGCACTACCAGACGACGCCGGACGACGCCTGGGACTACGACAGCGACCAGCCGATGATCCTGGCCGACCTGACCATAAACGGCCAGCCCCGCAAGGTGCTGATGCAGGCCAACAAGAACGGGTTCTTCTACGTCATCGACCGCACCAACGGTCAGCTGCTCTCGGCCAACGGCTACACCCCGCCCGGCAGCGTCACCTGGGCCAAGTCGGTCGACGTGGCGACCGGCCGCCCGATCGAGAACCCCGGCGCGCGCTATGGGCAGAACGTGACCGTCGTCTCGCCAGCGCCCTACGGGGCCCACAACTGGCAGCCGATCGCCTACGACCCGCAGGAAGGCCTGGTCTACGTCCCGGCGATGGTCTCGGCCTACGCCTACGCCGTCGATCCTAAGTTCAAGTTCCAGGACGGCGCCTGGAACCTCGGCCTCAATTTCGACTTCGGCGCGCTGCCGGACAGCAAGGCGCAGCGGGCGGCGATGAAGGCCTCACTGAAAGGCATGCTGGTGGCCTGGGATCCGGTCGCCGGCAAGGCGCGCTGGACCGTCGACCTGCCGGTGTTCTGGAACGCTGGCGTGCTGGCGACCGCCGGCGGACTCGTGTTCCAGGGCAACGGCGACGGCAAGTTCGTCGCCTATACCGCCAAGGACGGCAAGCAACTCTGGTCCTACGACGCCGGCGTCGGCATCACCGCTGCGCCGATGACCTACAAGATCGGCGATGTCCAGTACGTCGCGATCATGGTCGGATACGGCGGCGCCGCCCCACTGGCGGCCCACTTCGCGCTGCCCGACCGGCCGCGGCTGCCGGGCCGGCTGCTGGTGTTCAAGATCGGCGGGACGGACACCGCGCCGGCTTATCCGGCCGCGCCGAAGATCCCGATCAACCTCGCCGCCGCGGCCCCTGCTGGCGACGAGAAAGCGGGCCTGACCCTGTTCGAGGCCAACTGCTCGGTCTGCCATGGCCCCAGCGCCTCGGGGCGCTACCTGCCGGACCTCAAGACCTCGCCGCTGATCCTCACCCAACCCGACTTCGCTTCGGTGGTGCTGGGCGGCGTGAGGAAGTCCAACGGCATGGCCAGCTTCGCCAGGTTCCTGACCCCGGCCCAGGTCGAAGACATCCGCGCCTACATCGTGAAGGAGGCCAAGGCGGCGCAGGCGTCGGGCTGAGCCTTCTTCGGCGCCGCGGCGGACGCCGCCGGCGCAGTCGACGCCTGCCCCGCGCGCCTCTCTCTCAGGATTGGGCGGTCAGTAGGCCCGTGCGATCAGGATCTCTTCGACCGCCGGACGGCCGGTGAAGAGGCAGGGGCCGCCGGCGCCAGTCTGGTCGCGGGGGAGGTTGCGGAGGGTGAGCTTCAGGGTCTTCAGGCGCGCATCGACCGCGTCCAGAGCCGCGCCGGTCGGACGCGACCACGGCGCGCGGACCCACCCCTTGAACGCCGCGCCTTCGTCCTCGTCCACGCCTTCGCCGAAGTACTCGGCGAGCTCGTCGAAGCTCCGGATGTCCGAGCGGATGTTGCCGTCGAGCATGGCCTTGGCCTCGCCGAACAGCGCGGCCTGGATCTCCGCCAGCATCCCTGGCGCGGCGGCAATGAAGGCGTCGCGGGCGAGAGAATGCGAGGCGATCTTCTCGCCCTCGCGCAGGCGGTCGCGGCGCATGAACGTCACCTGGCCGCTCGCGGCGTCCCTTGGCCCGACCTCGACGATGATCGGCGCGCCGCGGCGCACCCACTCCCAGCGCTTGTCGGCCGAGCGCTGGCCGCGGGTGTCGAGCAAGGCCCGGGTCCGCTCGCCGAGCGTGAAGGTCGCGTTCAGCGCCTTGGCCAGCGCCTCGCCGTAGGCCAGTACCTCGGCGTCTTCCGGCTTGTCGCGCAGGATCGGCACGATCACCACCTGGCGCGGCGCAATCGCCGGCGGCAGCCGAAGACCGTCGTCGTCGCCGTGAGTCATCACCACGCCGCCGATCACGCGCGTCGAGAGGCCCCAGCTCGTCGTGTGGCAGTACTGGAGCTCACCGGAAACGCTCTGGAATCTTATGTTCTGCGCGCGGGCGAAGTTCTGCCCGAGGTAGTGCGAGGTGCCGGCCTGCAGCGCCTTGCCGTCCTGCATCATCGCCTCGATCGAATACGTCGCGACCGCGCCCGGGAAGCGCTCGTTCTCCGGCTTCTCGCCGGCCACCACCGGCATCGCCAACGTGTTCTCGGAGAAGTCGCGGTAGACCTCGAGCATGCGCTCGGTCTCGGCCCGGGCGTCGGCCTCGTCGGCGTGGGCGGTGTGGCCCTCCTGCCAGAGGAATTCGGACGTGCGCAGGAAGAGCCGCGTGCGCATCTCCCATCGCACGACGTTGGCCCACTGGTTGATCAAGAGCGGCAGGTCGCGGTGGCTCTTGATCCAGCGCTGGAACGCATCGCCGATGATCGTCTCCGAGGTTGGCCGCACGATCAGCGGCTCCTCGAGCTCGGCCTCGGGGTCCACCTGCAGCACGCCGTCGATCGTCTTCAGCCGGTGGTGCGTCACCACCGCCATCTCCTTGGCGAAGCCCTCGACGTGCGCGGCCTCCTTGGCGAAGAACGACAGCGGGATGAAGAGCGGGAAGTAGGCGTTCTGGTGCCCGGTCTCCTTGATCCGCCGGTCGAGGTCGCGCTGCAGCTCCTCCCAGACGCCGTAGCCCCACGGCTTGATGATCATCGAGCCGCGCACCGGGCTGTTCTCGGCCAGGTCCGCCTCGCGGACCACCGCCTGGTACCATTCGGGAAAGGTCGAGCGGTTGCCGGTCATCCGGCTGACGCTCAGCGCGCGCTGCATCGGGGCCTCCTTGGCGGCGGTGCATAGCGGCCGCGGCCGCGGCGCGCCACCCTCGGCGGGGCGGGCTACTCCTCCGGCTTGTGAGCGGCGCGGTCGGTGACGCCGAAGTCGCGCGAGCGACGGCGCGCGCTGCTGCTGGGCGTGAAGCCCTCGGCGGCGAGGCCGCGGCGCAACAGCTCGCGCACGGCCGAGGCGCGGCTCGGCATCCGCTGGGTGAAGCGCCAGTCGTCGAGGACCTGGAGTTCCTCGGCCGTCAGCATGATCTGCAGCCTCTCCCCTCGGTTGATGTCAGTCATGGAAACCATTTCCGGTGCATTTCCTCGTTGTTGTCAGAGGTTCCAACGCCGCCTGCACCAATGCAGTTCCTTGCCCATGCGGCCGAACAGGCGGCGCTTACTCATCGAGCGGGGACGGCGTAGCTTACGTAGGGTCCGCTAAATTAGCGAAAGACGCTGTCAATATAAATTGAGGGTGACGTCGCGAGATCCGCCAACTTTCGAGAAATAAAGAGTTGATTCCAGTCCTGCACGCGCTTCTAGTGTGCGACGAACGGCCGTTACACGCGCACTGCGCCTCGTCTGGTGCGGCCAACAGCAGGTAAGGCTTTGGCGGACTTCGAAGTTTACGTGGATGACGACCGCTATGAGGTGCCGTCGTTCTATCTGATCAGCGCCGCTAGCGCGGCGCGCGCGAAGGTCCTGGCCGAGGAGCTCTGGCGCAGCAGCGCGCACCACCGCGGGGTCGAGCTGCTCAGCGACGGCGTTCGGCTCGCGGCGATGGGCTCGATGGCGGAACCTGCGTCGGACGGTTGCGCGCGCGCCTGAGGCCCCTCAGGCGATGCGCAGGCCGTCGACGGCGGCGAGCCGAAGATGTGAGGACGTCGGCGTCGGCGGATCGGCCACTCCGAACGCGCCGGTGATCGCGAGCTCGCCGATCGGGCCGGCCCAGACGCCGGCGGTCAGCTGATATAGGCCGAGGCACCGGTCGACCGCGCCGGCGCGGCTCGTCAGCGGCGCGAACAGCACTTCCAGGCGAACCCGGTGCGCCCCGGTCCAGGCCTCGGCGGCCAGCACCAGCGGCTCGCCCGACGCCAGCGCGGCGCAGACGAGGCCCGCCAGCCGCCGGCGATGGATCAGCCGCCAGGTCTGGCTCACCGGCTCACCGGCGAGGGCGCGACCATGCAGCTCGATCAGCTGCTCGCCGGCCAGCCGGAACGTCGGCTCGCCGGCTTCCAGCGCGGCGGTGAACGCGCGCGGCGCGAGGGCCGCGAAACAGCCCGGGTCGACGTCGGCGCGGGCCGGCGCCGGGCCGCGCCGGGGAAGGCCGCGCCAGTAGTCTATCAAGAGTTCCGTGCCCGGATGGAACATCGCTCAATCGCCCTTCGGCCCTGTGGCGCGCGCGGACTGACGCGGCCGCACGAGGGTTGCAAGGCGAAGTCGGGCCAGGCCGCGGTTGCGCCAGAATGGGACAGTCCCGGCGCTCTAAGGATTTGGCCCGCGCGTTCGAAGTTCCAGGGGGAGCCAGTCGATGGCCAACAGGACCACCTTGATCGGGCTGATCGCCGGCGCCGGCGTCTGGCTGATGATCGCCGCGACCCCGGTCGCCGCGCTCGCCGGCGGCGGCGCCTGCCGCTGCGTGCCGCCACCGCCTCCGCCGCCGCCTCCGACGCCCTGCTGCGCGCCGTCGCAGAACATCGTCGTGCCCGGCGTCAACGTGTTCGTGGCGCCCAGCGTCAACGTCAACGTCAACGCCAGCGCGACCGCCAACTCCTTCGGCGCCGCCCAGACCCAGACCGTCGTCGGCGGCGGCGGGGGCGGCGGCGCGGTGATCGGGCCAGGCCCGGTCACCGCGGTCGACCTCAACGTCGGCGGCGAGGAGCGCCAGGCCTACGAGGCCACGCGCACCCGGTTCGAGAAGGTGGTGATCCAGGCCTTCTGCTTCGACGACAAGGAGGTCCCGCACCCGGCCTCGCAGACCTCGCCCGACCGCGACATCGACGAGATGATGGAAGGCGAGATCTACCGCTGCATCGCCGGCACGCACATGCAGGTCACGATCGCGCCCTGGCATGAGCGGATCTCGTTCGAGGGCGGCCAGACGCTCACCTGCCAGAAAGGCGAGGCGCTCTGGCACCAGCCCGGCAAAGGCGGCGGCCGGCTCGAGTGCCGCCCGCAGATTCCGGCCCGCGACTGCAACGAGCGCTCGCTGCTGCGCCGCTTCGGCGCGGGCATCAAGGTGCTGACGTTGCTCTACGTCGAGAAGTACACCGCCTATCGCGAAGTGAGCCACTCCGGCGTCTCGAGCGTCATGAGCCTCGATGGCGGCGTCGGCGGGGTCGTGTACTAGGCCCCTTCGTCTCCGCTCGCCCCGGCGTCCTCTGGCTCAGGGGACCAGCCGTCCAAGACCGGGAGTTGTCAGTCAGTTCGAGGCGTCCTCGGGGTGCGGCCCCCACGGCGACGAAGGCTACGCGGCCTTGCGAGGCGGTCCGCGCTGGAGGAAGTCCAGCCAGGGGAAGCCGGACTTCTTGCCGCGATCGGACGAATGGGCTTGACCGTCAGCGCCGGCGGCGAAAGCGGCGAGGGCGCGCGCCTCGTGAGACCACTCCTCCGACTCGTCCGGACGACGCTCCACGTCCGTCACTTCGTACAGCGGGTCACGCCAATCGTCCGGATCGGGCTCCGCCGACGCAAGCTCGGCCGGATCTCCGTGCGGAGCATCGAAGTCAGAGTCCTCTCCGCGGATCGCTGCGGGCTCGGACAGGAGGCTCGACGGTGACGCGGGCGGCGCCGAAAGGTCGGAGACCGGCGTCGGGGGCGCGACACGGAACAGGCCGCGCAGCGCCGCATCGGTATCCGGGTGCTCGGACGGCGCGGCGGCGCGCGGCGCCCGACCCGCAACTTCGACGGGCTCTGCGGGACGCCCCTCCAGGTCGCGAATGCGGGAAGCTACCTCGTCGAGGAGCCGCCCCATCTCGCCTCGCAGATCAGCCATCTGGAGCGCGCTGACCGCCTCGATCCGCTCGAATCCGCAATCGATCACCTCGAGCAGGAGCGCGACGTCGGCGACCAGCCTGGAGATGGCGACCGCGGAGCCCTGCTCCGGCGCCAGCGGACGATCGGACTGAGCCTCGGCGAGGCTCGCGGCCGGAGGCGCGCCCGCGCCGTGGCGCGGTTCGGCGGCGCGGATGTCTTCGCACACCTGCCGCAGCGCGCCCTCGATGTCGTCCAAGCTGGGCGCCGCATCCACGGGCGTCTCGACGGACGCTTCGGCGGCGACCGCCTCCGCGGCCGTCACGGCCCCGTCGTCGGCGTCTAGATTCTCCGCGGGTTCGGCGATCGTCGTTTCGTCCGCCCCGTCGGCCGCCTCCGCTTCTGGCGGCGCCGTCATCGCGACGGACGGCGGGTCGGGTGACCCGTCGTCATCGGCTTGCGCATCCGTCTCGTCCGGAACGTCCGCGACCGACTCGCCCGCCGCGCTCATCGCATCCGATTGGGCGGGGAGTTCGTCTGATTCGACCTCCGGCGACGAAGCCTCGGTGCGGGCGGACTCCATGGCGACGAACTGGCGGAGCCATTCGCGAACCGGCATTCCGGCTTGCCGAGCGCGCTCTTCGGCGAAGGTCCGCGTCCAAGCGTCGATGTCCACAGGAACAGGTTCAGTCAACGGTCGCCTCCCCAAGTGGAAGTAGGGTGGGAGTCGCCGGTTACTTCGCGGTTAACCATGTCGAACGCCGCCGCTCGAAGGATTGCGCTCGCCAGGAGTTCAGCTTTTCGCGGCTGGCGCAGCTGTGGCTACGGCGGTCTTCGGCTTGATCTCCAGCCGCCAGGCCGTCGAGTCCTTCAGGTAGGTCTGCGCGGCTTTCTGCAGGTCGGCGGGCGAGACACGCTCGAGGCCGGCTTCGGCCGAGCGCAGCGCGTCGAGCAGGCGCGGGTCGGCCTGGGCTCCGGAGAGGCCCTCGAGCCAGTACTCGTTGGTCGCCATCGACTTCTCGAGCTGCTCGATCGCCGGCTTCTTCGCCCGCTGCAGTTCGTCATCGCCGACCGGCGTCGTTCGGAGATCGGCTGCGATCTGCGTCACGTCGTCGAAGAAGCCGTCGAGCTTCGCCGGCGGCGCCTCCATCATCGCGTCGATGTAGCCGTAGTGCGGGAAGACCTCGCTGGCGACCGACCCCGCGTTGGGCGAGTAGGTGACGCCTTCCTTCATGCGCAGGGTGTCGGTCAGCCTCAGCTGCAGCACCCGGCCCAGGATCGCCTGCGTCCGCGCGCCCTGCGGGTTGCTGAAGAAGTCGTCGGTCGGCCAGGCGACGAATGCGATGCCCTGATCAGCCCGCCCGGTGTGGGTCTCGACGACCGGCTGGGCGACCGGCGAGGGGAAGCTGGCGCCATGGGCGGGCGGGGTCGGCGGGGCCGGATCGGGCCGCGTCGACAACGCGCCGAATGTCTCGGCGACCGCGTCGATCGCCTTGTCGACGGTCGTGTCGCCGACGATCACCACCTCGACCGGCGCGCCGGCGATCGCCGGGCCGATAGCGGCCTTCAGCTCTTCCGGCGTGGCCGCGCCGATCTCGGCGCGGGTCGGGAAGGTCCAGCGCTTGTCCCCGGCGTGCAGCAGGCCCGAGAGGTCGCGCGAGAGCAGGCCGGTGTCGGTCGCTTCGAACTGGTCCTCGAGCGTCAGGCCGTAGGTTTTGAGCCGCTGGAGCGCCTCGGGCCGCCAGCCCGGCTCCGAGGCGTAGGCCGCCAGCACCTCCAGCTGGGTGGCGAGGTCGGCCGGGCGGGTGACGCCGCTCAGCGCGAACGCGTCGGCCTCGGCGTTGAAGTTCGCCCCATAGACCGCGCCGGCCAGCGCCCGTTCGCGGTCGTCGGCGCTCATCTGCTTCAGGCCGCCTTCGATGAAGGCGCCGCCGGCCCAGGTGATGGTCTGATGGTCCGGCGGCAGGTCGCGCAGGCCCTGGCCGAAGCGCACCTTCACCAGCACCTGGTCCTGCCGGAACTTGGTCGGCTTGATCGTCAGCCGCACGCCGTTCGCGAAGCGCACGAACACCGTGTCGAGGTCGGTCACGTCCTTGCGGTCGGCGACTTTCCCGGCAGGCCCGAAGCTCGTGTAGGGCCAGTCGACCTGGCGCGGCGCCTCGGGTGCGGTCACCGACTGGCGCGCGGCGGCGTCGAACGCGGTGCGGATCGCCGCCTGGCCGCCGTCGATCTGGGCGGGCGCCGACATGAAGACCAGCGGCCCCTGGCCCGCGAACAGCGCCTTCAGGGTCGCCGAGACCTCGTCCGCCGTCAGGCCCTTGGTCGTCGCCTCGAACAGCGCCAGGTCGTCGGCCGGGCTTGTCTCGACATCGCCGTCTTCGAGCGTGCCCACGATCTCATCGGCCATCGCCGGCGTGCGCCGGGTCGTCGCGCCGGCGGCGGCGAGCTTCAGCGCCGCCTCCGTCTCGGTGATCTCCCGCGCGAGCTCATCGGGACGCACGCCGAACTGCACGGCGCGCCGCACTTCGGTCTCGGCGGTCGCCAGGCCTTCCTTCCAGTGGTCGGGCTGCGAAAGCACGATGACGCCGGTCACCCGTTCGGCGCGCAGCTGGTTGCCGCGGAACGCACCGGCTGAGATGAACGGGGGCGAGGCGTCGCGCGTGAGGGTCCCGAGACGGCGGTTCAGCACCGCCAGCGCCAGCCGCTCGATCGTCTGGCGCCGCTGCTTGGCGACGTCGTCGGGGCTCAGGTCGGGCGGGGCGACCCAGGCCAGCTCCAGCGTTGTCGGCGAACCGGCCTCGACCGCGAGCCGGACGTCGGGACCGCGCTGGGCGACCTTGCCGAGGTCCGGGTCGGCGCCCGCCGGGCCCTGACCGCGCCAGTCGCCGAACCGCGCCTTGATCTTGGCCTCGATCGCATCCGGGTCGACGTCGCCGACGATCACCAGCACGGCGCGCTCGGGCCGATAGTAGTGGTGGTAAATGTCGGCGATGAGGTCGGCCTTGGCCTTCTCGATCACCGGCACGAGCCCGATCGGGAAGCGCTCGGGCGGGCGCTGTCCCTGCATCAGGAAGCCATACCTCGCCTTGGTGACGCGGTAGCCGGGCGTGTCGCGCAGACGCTCCTCGGAGAGGATCACGCCGCGCTCCTCGTCCATCGCCGCCTGGCTGAGCGTGAGATTGCCCGCGATCTCGCGCAACAGCATCAACGAAGTGTCGACCGTCTGGTCGTCCGCCTTGGGCAGGTCGAATTTGTAGGTCGTGGAGTCGAAGCCGGTCGCGGCGTTGGTGTCAGCGCCGAAGGCGAGCCCCAGCCGTTCGAGGTCTTTCACCATCTCGCCGCGCGTCGGTACGTTGGTCGAGCCGTTGAACGCCATGTGCTCGAGGAAGTGCGCCAGACCCTGCTGGTCGTCGCGCTCCATGATCGAGCCCACCGCGAACCGCAGCCGCATCGAGACTTGCCCGGGCGGCGTCGCGTTCTTCATGATCGCGTAGCGCATGCCGTTCGGCAGCGCGCCGAAGCGGATCGTCGGATCGGCCCTGAGGTCGGAGTGCGCCTGCGGCCATTCGGCCGCGACGGCTGGCGGCGGCTGCGGAAGCGCCAAGGCCGCGCCGGTCAGGCTGAAGGCGGCGGCGAGGGCGGCCAGCGCCGCACGCTTGAGTTGGATCATCCGGTGTCTCGATCGAGCGACGCCCCCGCGGCGCGCGGGGCGAACATGCGCAAGATGGAGGGCCGGTTCAAGGCGGTCCCGGTCTCACGGCGGACACCACCTTGAAATGTATTGCAATAGCGTCGCAACCTCGAAACCACACGCTTCGATTCGGATGCGAGCCGCGCTTCAAACGGTGCTGGGGACAGAGGAAGCGGCGGCTGTTGCGGAGAGCCCGGCCAGACCCCGTGAGGGCGGCCGGCAGCTCGACGAGGCCGCTGGCGGCCTGGCTTCGTTCGGTCCGCCCGTCATCGTCTTCAACGCCTCGCACTCGGGGAGCCGCCTGCTGGCGCTGATGCTGCGCCGGCTCGGCGTCTTCATGGGCGCGCACGTCAACGACAGCGAGGACAGCCTCGATGTGTTCGAGCTGGTCCGCTACCTCGTCGAGGCGCACGCGCCGGACTACGCCCAGCTCTTCAGCGACGGCGACGAGACGCTCTGCGTGCGGGTGCTGGCGGCCTTCGGCGCTCACCTGGCCGGGCGGCCCGCCGCTCAGCCCTGGGGCTGGAAGCTGCCGGAGACCAGCCACGTGATGCCGGTGATGGCTCGCCTGTTCCCGCAGGCCCGGTGCATCCACCTGGTGCGCGACGGTCGCGACGTGGCGTTCTCGCCGTTCCTCGCGCCGAAGGCGCCATTCTGGCGCAAGATCTACTTCAACGACGACAGGATCGATTCCTGGCGCGGCCACGGTATGACGCAGCGGGCCTATCGAGCGCACGGCCACCTCTTCAACGCCGCGCGGTGGGTCAACAGCGTGACGCTGGGCCGCGCGCACGGCGCTATGCTGGGCGAACGCTATCTCGAGGTCCGCTACGAGGCGTTGGTCGCCGACCCGTCTGGCGAGCTCGCGCGCCTGGCCGACTTCCTCGGCCTGCCTGCGCCGACCGAGGCGTTCGAATGGCCCGACGTGCGCGTCCAGTCGATCGGCAAGTGGCGCCGGCAGCCCGCGCGCCAACTCGCCGACGTGCGCGCCATCCTCGAGCCGACGCTCGGCGCCTTCGGCTATGGCTGGGGCGAGGGTGGGCCGCGCGGCGGCGCCGAGCGCGTGCTGCGGACGATCGCCGAGTCGTTGCGCTGGGGGAGCGGGGTGTCGGCCGGGCCCGGCGCCGAGCCCGGGGGGCTGGGGGGGCTGTTCAGGGTCCGGACCCAGCGAGGATCGCGCCCGGCCGACGGGCGCGTTGTCGCAGCCGCATGCGGCGCTCGAAGGACCGGACTATGACGCTTTGGCGCCGCCCTGTGCCTGCCGGGATACACGCGGACACATTCGCGCGCGGCCCTCTTGCCGCCGCCGCAAGCTTGATCAAAAGATGGCGGCGATGAGTGCTTGACGGTCACCATCTGTGGCCGTTGGGGAGCGGGGAAGGCCCGCGCGCGGCCTCTCGGAGGCGTCAAACCCTCCGTCGCGGTGAGCCTTAATCAAGAGCGCCGGCGAGGGCGGCTCCGACGAGGAGCCGCCTTCTTGCTAGAGCCTGATGGGCTCGGATCGAACCCTGAATCACGCTCTACGACCATGCTTCCGGAGCACGCTTCAGCGGTCAGGTGACTGTCATCCCGGCCGCAGCGCGGCGCGGAGAGCCGGGATCTACTTTGCGCCGACCGAGGAAACAGATCCCGGACGAGTCCGCTGCGCGGCTCTCCGGCATGACGACCTATTTTATTGATAAAATTGAGCTATTCGCGTTAGGCAATTAAGTCGGAGCCTAGTGCGGCGTGGAGACGTAAAACGACGCGGTGTTGCCGACCGCGGTCGCCACGCCGCGCACAGAGCGCGCGGCGCCCGTCAGGTCGATCGCGCTGCTGGCCGAGACGTCGCCGAGGTTGGTCTGGCTGTTCTCGACGCTCACCACGCCGCCGCACTGCGAGCAGGCGAAGCCGGTCACCGCGTTGCCGGTGGCGCTCGAGCTGACGAACGTGTCGAAGCCGGTGTCGCCGCCGAAGCTGGCGATCGACTGCACGCCGCCGACGCCGTTCAGCTGAACGTTGTCGAGCGAAAGCGACGGGCCGGCGGCGCCGGCCGCGACCGAGTTGCCGACGCCCTCGGCCTCGACGCTGGCGGCGCCCCAGTTGAACGAGGTCTCCACCGACTGGGCGCGGACGTAGGCCTCGTTGTCCTGGGTCGCGCCCACCGTCAGCGAGCCTTCGGTGTTGGTGATGTTGGCGTTGTCGCCGCTGGCGGTGGCGCTGGTCGAGGTGACGCCGCTCTGGCCGAGGTTGGCGAACATCGCGCCCTGGGTCACCTCGCCGTTGTTGGTCTGATTGACCACCACGCCCTGCGTCGACGCGCCCTGGCCGGTGCTCATCACGTTGTTGGCGACGCCGGCGGCCGCGAACGCGCCCTGGCCAGCGACGTCGCCGAACACGACGCCGCCGTTGGCGGTGACGGTCGCCGCGTTCGACTGGTTGATGTTGGCGGCGATGGCGGAGTCGGTCGAGCCGAGCAGCTGGCTGTTGGCGATCGCCTGGACCGAGAACGAGGCGTCCCCGGTCTGCGCGTTCGCCCCGTTCAGTTGCGACTCGGCGTCGACCGCCGCGGAAGTCGTGGTCTGGTTGAAGCTACCGGTCAGCGTCCCGCCGCCCAGGATGATCGACGAACCGGAGTTGCCGGTCGCGGCGGTGGTCGACTGCAGGGTCTGCCCGGCGTCGGTCGCGACGTTGATCGTGGTCTGCGCCGCAACGTCGCCGGAGAGGGTCTGGCTCGACTGCACGTCGAGGTCGCCCGTCACCGCCGAGCCGATGAAGCTGTTGCCGGTCGCCGTGGTAAGCGCGCTGGTGTCGCCGGCGGCGGTGACGACGTCGAGCTGCTGCGAGCCGACGACGCTCCCCGCCTGGGTCTGGTCGTTGGCGACGACGCTCTGGCTAGTAGCGGTCCCGCACCACCCCGTCGTCGTGAGCGGGAACAGGAGGGGGATCGCGACGAGCGTTCCAACGATTCGGATCTTGGCGGGTCGCGGCATTGTTGGTTTCCACGTTGTTGTAGGCAGGCACGAACGCGCCCGTCGGGCCGGTCGTGACGTGATCGCCAAGCGGGTCGGTGCGCATGCAGGCCTCGGGGCCAGGCATGCCGTAGAGGTTGGCCACCATCTCGGTCGCGGCCCGTTCGATCACCGAGCGGACGGCCAGCTGCAGCGGCTCCTGGCCGCCTTCGCCGACGGCCGCGTCGAACGCCGTGCCGTTCCAGATCTTGAAGAAGCCGACGCCGACCTGGTGGGCGATGATCTGCTTCTGGTACGAGATCACGTCGACCACCTCGAGCGTGCGGGTGTTCACCAGCCGCAGGTCAAGCCCGACGTTCATGACGTAGGTCGTGGCGCCGCCGGTGCCCTTCAGGTCGGTTGCGTTGAGTCCGCCGGCGTCGACCGTGAAGCCGTTCGAGGCGATGTTGAAGTTCAGCTCGGTGATGCCGCCCGCGACGTAGAAGTCGGAGCCGGGCACCTGGCCGGCCATGATCCGGCGGTATTCGGCCGGGATCTCACCGCCGGCGACCGGCTTGTCGGAGATCAGCTTCGAGTTGGCGTACTTCAGCTCGAGTTCCGAGACCGAGGTGTCGTAGCGCTCGACCAGCGGCACGCCGGCCTTGGCGAACGCGCTCATCGCCATCAGCGAGGCGCCTTGCGTCAGCTTCCGGCCCGAGCCGTCGGCTTCGAACTTGCCGGTGTAGTCGGCGATGCGGCCGATCGCGATGCGCGGCGCATTGATGCTGTGGGCACGGGCGAACTCGGCCTCGCAGACCAGCGCCGCCGAGTACGGCGTCGGGTTGGCGACGACCGGCGCATCGCCGGTCGGCCGCGCGTAGAGCCCTTGCGGGCCCGCGACCGGGCTGACGCAGGCCGAGAGGGCGAAACCGCTGGCCCCGATGAGAGCTGCGGCGCGCTTGCCGGCGCTGAAGGCGTTAATGACCATTGTTACCCCCACTCAGCGTCGTGCTGGCGCTGACGTTTCCAGAGTTGTTCTGGACTGAGTTGACGATGACCGTGTTCCAGTTGCCCTGGGTCACGACGGTCAGGTTGTTGCCGACGGCGCTGGCCCCACCCGAGGCTCCGACGCCGGCGACCGTATCGAACGCGCCGGCCGCGCCGGCGTTGGAAAAAACGCTCTGGTCCTGCCCGGCCTGGATCACGCCGTCGACGACCACCAGATTACCGTTGGGATCGCGCACGCCGACGTCGACCGGCTGGTTCTCCTGGCCCGCCACGCGGCCGTATCCCGCGTTGTAGGCCGCGCCGTTGTTGGTCATGGTCTGGGCGTCCGCGAGACCGCAGAAGGCGACCCCAGCCGCTGCGGCCATCCCGGCGACGGCCAGCTTGCGCGCAACGTGATCAATCATCAGCTTGTCGCCCCACGACAGCACACTTCGGGCCGGTTCCAGCAACCGGCGTGCCAGTCAGGAGATTCCGCGGCGACCCAGGCGCAATGCGCCCTCTATTCGGCTATGAGCATTGGAGTTAGGCCCCGCGGCGTCCCGAATGGATCAGTCCGACACAAGCCGATTTGAGCTGCAGCGCCCCAAGCGCGAGCCGATGTTCAACGCCCCCTGGACGCTGGTGGCGCTCTGCGTCGGCCTGATCGGGCTCTATGCGCTGCAGAGCGCGCTCATGAGCGAGGCTCAGCTCGAACGCCTCGCCCTGACTCCCGGCGCCTTGATGGCGGGGCGCTGGCAGACGCTGGTGACGTCGCTGTTCCTGCATGGCAGCTGGCCTCACGTGCTGATGAACAGCATCGCCGTGATCGCCTTCGGTCCGCCGACCGCGCGGCTGATGGGCGTCGACGCCCGCGGCGCGGCGGTGTTCTTCGCCTTCTATCTCACCTGCGGCGTGCTGGCCGGCCTCGGCTTCGTGCTCTGCGACCCGGGCGACGTCTCGCCGGTCGTTGGCGCCTCGGGCGCCGTCTCCGGCCTCCTGGGCGCCGCCTCGCGGCTGATCCAGGGGCGCGGGCAGGTCGGCCCGATCATCGGCTCGACGGTGATCGGCATGGGCGCAGCCTGGGCGATCGTGAACGTGATCCTCGGCGTCTCGGGGCTGACGCCGGGCGCGATGGGCATGCCGGTCGCCTGGCAGGCGCACCTCGCCGGGTACGCCGCCGGCCTGCTGCTGATCGGCCCGTTCGCCCGCCTCGCTGGGCCGGCACAGGTTTCAATCACGCAATAGAGCGTTGATTCTTCCGTGGATCGGCGCGAGCCTCCCTGGCGTCAATGATCAGGGAGGGACGCAAGTCATGCTTGTTTCCCAAATTCTGAAGCAGAAGGGCGACATGGTGTTCACCGCCGCGCCCAACGACAGCGTGGCTGCGGTGGCTGCGCTGCTGCAGTCCCGGCGCGTCGGGGCGATGGTCGTGCTGGCGGACGACCGCAGCGTCGCTGGCATCGTCTCCGAGCGCGACATCGTGCGGATCGTCGCCGAAAAGGGCGGCGATGGCCTCTCCGAGCCCATCTCGACCTGCATGACCCACGACGTCGTCTTCGCCGAGCCGAACGAGACGGTCGACGCGCTCATGGAGCGCATGACCGACCGGCGCATTCGTCACCTGCCGGTCTGCCGCGACGGACGGCTCATCGGCATCGTCTCGATCGGCGACCTGGTGAAGAGCAAGATCGCCGAGACGGTCGCCGAGGCCGAGACGCTGAAGGCCTACATCTCGGCCTAGCGCCGCGCCTTGGCGGCGCGCCCCACCGGGGCGTGGCCGTAGTGCAGCACCTCGACCTTCTCGAGGGTGACGAGGCCGATGTCCTTCAGGCCTTCCAGCTGGCCCGCGAACGCGCGCAGCTTGTCCTCGGCGTCGACGATCTCGATCACCAGCGGCAGGTTGGCCGAGAGGTCGAGGATGTTGGCGTTGTGGATCCGCTGTGACTCGCCGAAGCCCATCGGCCCGCGCAGCACCGTAGCGCCCGCCAGCCCCGCGTCGCGCGCCTTCAGCACCACCGCCTCGTAGAGCGGCCGCGTTCCCACGCGCCGCGCCTCCTCGGTGTAGATGCGCAACAGCGCCGCCTGGCGGGGGATGTCCATCGGGGGCTCCTCGTGACCCTGCCGCGGCCGCCTGCTAGCGTGCGGACGAAGCTGAAGGATTCTGGTCGGACCGGCGCGCGCCGGCAAGGGGAGGGGCGGCTCTGCTCACCTATGTCTGGATCGCCATCGGCGGCGCGCTGGGCAGCGTCGCGCGCTACGGCTGCTCGAGCCTGGCCGCGCGGCTGGTCGGCGAGACGTTTCCCTGGGGCACGCTCGTCATCAACGTCGTCGGCTCGTTGGTGATCGGCTTCTTCGCCACCCTGACCGGGCCGGACGGGCGCCTGCTGGTCGCCCCGGGCGCGCGCCAGTTCGTGTTGGTCGGGCTTTGCGGCGGCTACACCACCTTCTCGTCGTTCAGCCTGCAGACGCTGAACCTGCTGCGCGACGGCGACATGCTGCGCGCTGGCGGCAACATCGTGGGCTCGGTGGCGCTCTGCCTTGTGGCGGTCTGGCTCGGCCACGTGCTCGCCGCGGCCTTGAATGGCCTCCCGGCCGTGGTTCGCCGCTAGCGGCCCCTGGCGAAGCTTCGGATTCGCGCGCTAGTCTTCGCCGCATGACCGCCACGCTCGACAGCGCGATCCCCACCGCGGCGGCGAACGCGGCGTTCGGCCATCGCCTCGCGCCGCCCGGCGATCCGCTCGAGGGCGCGACGTTCGAGGCGATCTACGAGCAGAAGATCAAGCCCGAGCTCGAGAAGTGCGAGGCCGAGCGGCGAGGCGCGGTAAGGCTCTTCTTCCTGGCGCTGGCCGCCGGCGCGCTGCTGGTGTTTCTCGAGAACATGATGGCGCCCTCGGTGACGGGGCATCCGGGCGCGACCGTCGACCTGCGCGTAGCCCTGCCGACGCTCGTTCTGGCCTGCGCCCTCGGTTACGTGCCTTTGGCGAGGGTCGCCCGGAGCGCCAAGGTGAGCGTGATCTGCTCGCTCTGCGAGCCGCTGGGCGTCACCTACCGCGACGCAGGGTTCGAGGCCCCGGCGTTCGATACGTTCCTCTCGCTGAACCTGCTGCCCAAGCCCACCAGCAAAGCTTTCCAGGACCTGTTCACCGGGCGCCGGGGCGACGTCGCGTTCGCGCTCTGCGAGGCGACCATCTCTCAGGGCTCGGGCAAGAGCCGCACGGTCGTGTTCCAGGGGCAGCTGTTCCGGCTCGTGACGCCGAGACGCCTGGCTTCGACCACAGTCGTGCTGCGCAACTCCGGCTGGCTGCAAAAGTTCTTCGAATGTCCGAAAGGCCTGAGTCCGGTCGGGCTGGAGGATCCGTCCTTCAACCAGAGCTTCCGCGTCTTCGGGCAGGACCAGGTCGAGGCGCGCGAGGTGCTGACGCCAACATTCATGGAGCGGCTGACCGCCCTGGAGACCGCCTATGCCGGCGGCCATATCCGCTGCGCGTTCGACGCCACCCAGCTCCTGATCGCGCTCGAATGCCCGAACCGGTTCGAGATCGGCGGCATGTTCTCGAACCTGGTCGACCGCAGCCGCGTCGAAGGCGTCGCGCGCAACATCGAGCAGGTGTTCCAGATGATCGACGAGTTCCGGGACGCGTGAAGACTCTCGGCCTCATTGGCGGCATGAGCTGGGAGAGCACGACGCTCTACTACCAGTATCTCAACCGCATGGCCCGCGACCGGCTCGGCGGCCAGCATTCCGCCAGCCTCGTCATGGTCTCGGTCGACTTCGCCCCGATCGCGGCGATGCAGGCGGCCGGGCTCTGGGATGAGGCGACGGCTGAGATGGTGGGTGCGGCGCGCCGGCTCGAGCGGGCCGGCGCCGAGGCGATCGTGATCTGCGCCAACACCATGCACCGGATGGCCGAAGACGTGGCCGCGGCGGTCGGCGTGCCGCTGATCCACGTCGCCGACGCCACGGCCCGCGCGGTCGTGGCCGCCGCTGTCCGCAAGCCGTTGCTGCTTGCGACCCGCTTCACGATGGAGCAGCCGTTCTACCGCGATCGGCTGCGCCGGCGCGGCGTGAACGCCCTGATCCCGGCCGAGCCCGACCGGGTGAAGCTGCATTCGATCATCTTCGACGAGCTGGTGCAGGGCCGGTTCAAGCTGGCTTCGAAGGAGGCGATGCTGGCGATGGTGCACAGCGCGGTCAGGGGCGAGGGCGCCGACGGCGTGATCCTCGGCTGCACCGAGTTCGGCCTCCTGGTCCAGTCCGACGACCTTCCCGTCCCGGTCTTCGACACGGCCGAGCTGCACGCCCGGGCGGCGATGGATTTCGCGCTGCAGGGGTGAACCTGTCCCCGCCTCGCGGGGGAAACGTCGCGATGCCGCGAAGCGGGCGCGACAATGGGGGCGGGTCGCTGACTTCCCCCATCGGCGACGCGCGCTCCGCGCGGCGCGCCGCTTTCCCCGGGAGGGGAAGGGTTTGACACTGCTGGCGCCATTGGGTTCGTGGCGTGGTTGGTTTCCTATTCGCCCGATCAGGAGCCCGCCCATGTCCGACACCCTGGTTCCCGCCGACAAGCTCGCCCGCGAGACGCCGATCCGCTGGCCGAACGAGAGCGCCCAGTACCGCGCCGCGCGCACCGCGTTGCTCGCCGAAGAGATCGAGCTGCGCCGCCATATCGAGCGCGTCGCCGCCCAGCGCCGCGCCTTGCCGCCCGGCGGTGAGGTGAAAGGCGACTACCGCTTCCGCGGCGAGGAAGGCGATGTCTCCTTCGAGGACCTGTTCCGCGACAAGCCGACCCTCGGCGTCTACAGCTACATGTTCGGGCCGCAGCGCGCGACGCCGTGCCCGATGTGCACCAACCTGCTCAACGCCTGGGAGGGCAACGCCCGGGACGTCGACCAGCGCATGTCGCTGGCGGTGGTCGCCCGCTCGCCGATCGAGAAGCTGTTGGCATGGAAGCGCGAGCACGGCTGGAAGAACCTCAGGCTCTACTCCGACCTCAACGAGAACTACTCGCGCGACTACTTCGGCCTGCTGCCGGACGGCGGCGAGGCGCCGGCGTTCAACATCTTCAGCCGCCACGACGGGAAGGTCCGCCACTTCTACGGCGGCGAGTTCACCGGCCAGTCGGCCGACCCGGGCCAGGACCCGCGCGGCGCGCCCGACCCCGGCCCGCTCTGGACCATCCTCGACCTCACTCCGGAAGGCCGAGGAACCGACTGGTACCCGAAGCTGGCTTACTGAGGCGGGTCCCGACGTCCCCGATCAGTCCTCCGAGCCACGCGGGTCGCCGGCGGCGCGGCGCCCGCCATGGATCCAGGCGCGCAGGCCCGGACTGAGCCTGGCCGCCGCGAGCGCGTCGTAGCGGGCAAGATCCTCGTCGGTCAGCACGCCCAGCCAACGGCCGTTCTCGCCCTTGTGCAGGAAGCGTTGCGAGCCGTTGTCGAAGAACTGGCCGATGTCGGGCAGGATCGCCTCGCCCTGCGACTTCATGGTCTCGAAGCGCGCCGCATCGACCAGCTGGTCCATCACCGCGGGCGGGGTGTCGATCTCCAGGAAATCCGCGATGCGGGCCATTTCACCCGCAAGGTCCGCCTTCAGGTCGGCGTAGTGGACCATGAGCAAGTTGGACCGGCCTCGTTCGACCCAATAGGTCTGTTCGAACTCGCAGAACGGCAGGCCGGCGTCGGCCTTGACGCCGCCCGCCTCGGCCTCGGCGATCCAGGACAGGAAGTACTCGCGCTGATCGGTGGGGATCTGTCGTTGCGGTCGCTCCGACGAGCTGGACGGAGCCTCGCCGGAGGCCGCGGCCGCGGAGATCCGGTTGGCGATTCCCAGCTCGTGATTGTGCATCGACAGGCAGGCGTCGCGGCCATCGCGGGCGGTGTGGATGTACTTGACGCCGGCGTAGATCGGCAGGGCGTCGAACGGCAGGTGGCTCTTGACCGAGCGCCGATGCGTCTGCGCCTCGAGGTTGGCGAGGTTGACCTCGTGCGGCGCCATGAAGACGCAGTCGAGCCACGGCGCGATCCGCATCACCGGCCGCGGGTCGGGCGACTGGAAGATCAGCAGGTCGACGATGCGCTGGGTCCATGTGGTGCCGCACTTCGGATATGTGGCCACCACTACGTCGCCGTCGCGCGGGACGAAGTCGTCCCACAGATGGCTGTTCATGATCGGGGTCACCGTCTCGCGGGACGCTGCGCGAGCAAGGGTCGTCATGGGCGCCTCCCAGGTCCTGGCCGCTGACCATGGTGGAGCAAACTTGGCCCTGTCCAGCCGGAAGTCGCGCCTTGGGTCAGCGTAGGTCCCGCCAGCACGCGACTTCGGTTCCGGGCCAGGGCGTGGCTTCGTAGACGCCGCGGGCGATGGCTCTGGCGAGGCAGTCGGCGGCGAGCGCGCCAAGACGGGCGACCATCGCCAGCCGCCGCTCGGGCAGCTCGCGGCGGCCGGTCGCCAGCGCGAAGACGATGTCGCCGTCGAATGGGGCGTGCGCCGGCCGGATCGCGCGGGCGAGGCCGTCCTGAGCCATGATCGCCAGTCGCTTGGCCTCCGCAGGGTCGAGCGCCGCGTCAGTGGCGACGCAGGCGATCGTGGTGTTGACCGGGCCTTCGGCGACGCCGCCGGTCGGCGGGCCTTTCGAGGGCCCCCAGTCGTCCGGCGCCGCGGCGAGGCCCGCCGCGCCCAGACTGCCGAACTCGCCGCCGATCTCGTAAGGCGCGGCCCAGAACGTCCGCCCGCCCGGCGCGACCACCGAGCCGAAACTGTTCACCGCCACGATCGCGCCGACCGTGAAGCCGTCGTCGCCGACCACCGAGGCCGAGCCGACGCCGCCCTTCAGCCGCCCGGCCATCGCGCCGAAGCCGGCGCCGGCCGTCCCGAGCGCGAACGTCTCGCCCGCGGCTCGCACAGCCGCCGCGCCGAGCGCGTGGAAGGGCGGGCTCTCGCCCCAGCTTTTTTCGCCGCCGTTGGCGAGGTCGTAGAGGATCGCGGCGGGCACGATCGGCGAGGGCGGGACCCCAGGGGCGGTCGAGAGCCGGTAGCCCTCGCCTCGTGCGCCCAGCACCGCCGCCACGCCGTCGGCCGCTGCGAGGCCGTAGACCGAGCCGCCGGCGAGCACGATCGCGTCGACCGCGGCGACCAGGTTCTCCGGGGCCAGCGCGTCGGTCTCGCGGGCGCCCGGCGCGCCGCCACGGACGTCGGCCGCGCAGACCGCGCGGTCTGGCGTCAGGATCACGGTGACGCCGGTGCGCGCCGCGGCGTCCTGCGCCTGCCCGACGATCAGGCCCCCCACGTCGGTGATCAGATTGCGGGGCCCGGGCGCGGCGGTCATGGCGGCCTTGCTAGAACGGCCGGTCGTCGGTTGTCCACGCCGGGCGCCGCACTATGTTGCCTCGCAACTCGCCTCAGGATCGAATCCCATGCCGCGGACCGCCGCCGCCTTCCTCGCGTCCCTGGTCCTCGCCGCCGCGCCGGGATTGCTCCTCGCCCAGCCGCCGCCCGCCACGACCGCGTCCGCGCCGCGCGAGGCGTCGGCGCCGGTCATCGCCCAGCACGCGATGGTCTCGGCCGCCAATCCGCTCGCGGCGAACGCGGGGCTCGCCGTGCTCCGCGAGGGCGGCTCGGCGGTCGACGCCGCCGTGGCCGTGCAGGCAGTGCTGGGCCTCGTGGAGCCGCAGAGCTCGGGCGTCGGCGGCGGCGCGTTCATGGTCTACTACGACGCCAGAACGCACCACGTGACCGCTTACGACGGGCGCGAGGTGGCGCCGAAAGGCGCGTCGCCCGACATGTTCCTTGGGCCCGACGGCAAGCCGCTGAACTTCGGCGAGGCGATCCTCAGCGGCCGCTCGGCGGGCGTGCCCGGCGCGATCGCGATGCTCTACCTCGCCCACAGGGAGCACGGCCGCAAAGCCTGGGCCGGTCTCTTCGCTCCGGCCGAGAAGCTGGCCGACGACGGTTTCGTCGTCAGCCCCCGGCTCGACTTCATGATCCACCTGACGTTCGCGCCGCAGCCGAGCGCGCCGGACGCCGTACGCTATTTCACCAAGCCGGACGGGACCAAGCTGAAGGCTGGCGACGTCCTGAAGAACCCGGCCTACGCGCAGACGCTGCGGGCCATCGCGGCGCAGGGGCCGAGCGCGCTGCTCACGGGGCGCATCGCGCAGGATATCGTGGGGCGCCTCTCCCAAGGCCCGCTGCCTGGGACGATGACGCTGGCCGACCTCGCCGCCTACAAACCGCACGAGTCCGACGCGCTCTGCCGTCCGTACCGGGAGTATGCCGTCTGTGCGCCGCAGGCGCCGTCCGGCGGACCCGCGTTGCTGATGGAGCTCGGCCTGATCGAGCACACCGACATCGCTTCGCGCGGCCCGGCCGACGCGCAGGGCTGGCTCGAGATCGCGGAGGCGGAGCGGCTGATGTACGCCGATCGCGACAAGTACGAGGGCGATCCGGCGTTCGTCGACTTCCCGGTCAAAGGCCTCCTGGATCCGACCTACCTCGCCGACCGCGCCAAACTGATCGGCGACCACGCCGGTCCTCCGCCCGAGCCGGGTCATCCCGCCGGCGCTCCGAAGTACGCCGCCGACCGCACGCTCGAGCCCGGCGGCACCTCTCACTTCGTGATCGTCGACGCCGACGGCGACGTCGTCTCCATGACGACCACGGTCGAAAGCATCTTCGGCGACGGACGGATGGTCGACGGCTTCTTTCTCAACAATCAGCTTACGGACTTTTCCTTCAGTCCGAAGGACCCCGACGGCGCGCCGGCCGCCAACGCGGTGGGTCCCGGCAAGCGGCCGCGCTCGTCGATGGCGCCGAACGTGATCCTGGACCGCAAGGGCGACTTCGTCGCCGCAGTCGGCTCGCCCGGCGGCAACGCCATCCCATCCTACGTCCTGAAGGCGATCGTCGGCGTGATCGACTGGAAGCTGCCGATGCAGCAGGCGCTTGATCTGCCGAACCTGATCGCCCGCGGACCGAACTTCTACTCCGAAGCGACGCGATTCCCCCCGGGCGTGGTCGAG
>DATKMZ010000108.1:0-24727 GCA_035541575.1 Caulobacteraceae bacterium
GTCGCCGACGACCTCGCCGTCAGCCTGATCCAGAACCAGGTCGAAATGGGCGTCGCCGCGCGAATGGCCGTGCTCGCCTCGATGTCCGCCCGCCTGGACAACGACTGATGCGCTTCTCCCCACCCCACCTGCTCTCCGAGGCTGGCGCGCGCCGGAGGCGCACTATTTCACCGCAGAGGCGCAGAGAAGGCGCGGAGCACGCCGAGCGTCACGGCCCCTCTGCGACCTCTGCGCCTTCTCTGCGCCTCTGCGGTAGAACCTTGATGCCTGCGGCGCGCGCCACATGACCGGCCGGCCGATCGCGTTCGTCAACGCGCGCCTGGTCGACCCGGCCAGCGGCTACGACGGGCCGGGCGCGTTGATCGCCGAGAATGGCCTGATCGCCGAGGCGACCCACGAGGTGGGCTTCGCCGACCTCTCGCCCGACATCCGCCAGATCGACTGCAACGGCGCGATGCTGGCGCCGGGCCTGATCGACCTGCGGGTCAAGACCGGGGAGCCGGGCGCCGAGCCGAAGGAGACTCTGAAGTCGGCCGCCAGGGCCGCGGCCGCGGGCGGCGTCACCTCGATCGTGGTGCAGCCCGACACCGACCCCGCCGTCGACGATCCCAGCGTCGTCGACTTCATCCTGCGGCGGGCGCGTGACATCGAGCTGGTGCACGTCTACCCCGCCGGCGCGGCGACCAAGGGGCTGGCGGGCCAGGCGATGGCCGAGCTCGGCCTGATGCACGACGCCGGCTGCGTCTACGTCACCGACGCCGACCGGCCGATCGTCGACTCCAAGGTCATGCGCCGGCTTCTGGCCTACGCCGGCGCGCTCGATCTGCTCGTCGCCCATCGCCCGGCCGACCCCTGGCTCACCGACGGCGCAGCGGCGACCGAGAGCGAGTTCGCCGGCCGGATGGGCCTGCCCGCGGCGCCGGCCGCGGCCGAGAAGATCATGCTCGAGCGCGATGCGGCCCTCGTCGAACTCACCGGCGCGCGGCTGCTCGTCGACCAGGTCAGCGCCGCCTGCGCCCTCGAGAGCCTGGCGCGTGCGAAGGACCGCGGCCTGCCGATGCTGGCCACCGCCTCGATCAACCACCTGACCTTCAACGAGCTCGACATCGGCGACTACCGCACCTTCTGGAAGCTCGTCCCGCCGCTGCGGAGCGAGGACGACCGCCAGGCGCTGATCGAGGGCCTCGTCTCGGGCCTCGTCGACATTGTCGTCTCGGCCCACGCGCCCGCGCCGGCCGAGGACAAGCGGCTGCCGTTCGAGGAAGCCTCGCCTGGCTCGATCGGGCTCGAGACCCTGCTGCCGGCGCTGCTCGCGCTTTTCCACGACGAACGCGTCCCGTTGCTCCGTCTGATCGAGACCGTGACGCTCGCGCCTGCAAAGGCGATCGGCCTCGCCGCGGGCCGCCTGGCGGTCGGCGCGCCGGCCGATCTCGTGCTGTGCGACCTCGCCGCGCCGCGCGTGATCGACGCCGAGAAGCTCACGTCGAAGTCCAAGAACTCCGCCTTCGACGGCCGCCACCTCCAGGGCCAGGTGCTGATGACCCTCGTCGACGGCCGCGTGGTCTACGAGGCCGAGTCGCCTTGATGATCCGACGCGCGGTCGTCTGGCCGCTCGCCCTCGCCATCCTCGCCACTTGCGCGGCGGCGGCGGATGGCGGCGAGGCGCGGCGCGATCCGCGCGGCGACTGCGCCTCGGAGGATCCGAGGCCCTGGACGCCGATGGCCGCTCCGCCGGTCGACGCCGACGCCTTGCGCGTGCAGGCCGACGGAAAGCCCTCGTTCTCGGTTCCGCAGCACTGGGCGGCCGAGACGTGGTTCTCGCTCGGCGAGGCGGTCATGCTCTGTCGCTCCGACGCCCCGCTCGAGCGCGCCTGCGCCGGCGAGTGGTGGCAGTTCGGTCCAAGCCAGCCCGCCGGACGCCCGATGACCGGTCGCGACAGCTGGGTGTGCCTGGCGACCTAGAGCACGATGGGGTCAGGTGGAAACACCTGACCGCTGAATCGTGCTCTAGAATCAAAAGTGTAGAGCCTGATTCAGGGTTCGGTTCGAACCCGTCAGGCTCTAGACGCGGCGCCTGGCTCAGCCCGCCTTCTGGATGGTGATCTCGACGCGCCGGTTGCGGGCCCGGCCGGCGGGGTTGTCGGACCCGTCCGGGTTGACGTTCGGCGCGACCGGATTGGCCGCGCCCCAGCCGCGCGTCGTGATCTGCGCGGGGCTCGCGCCGGCGTGTGCGACAAGCCAGGCCGCCACACTCCCCGCCCGGCGCTCCGAAAGCGGCCGGTTATGGGCGTCGGTCCCCTTGCCGTCGGTGTAGCCGTCGATCTTCACGCCGGCGCCGGGATAGGCCTGCAGAACCGTCGCCAGCTTTGCGAGGTCGGCGTCCGCCGCCGGCTTCAGATCCGACTTGTCGAAGTCGAACAGCACGTCGGCGTTGAGGTCGACCTTGACCTGCTGCGGCGTGACGTCGGCGTTGAGGTCCGCCAGCGCGCGCTGCAGCGGCGTCGAGCCGCCGGCGACCGCGAGGCCGGACGGGGCGGCGCCGCCCGCGCCGGCGATCGCGACGTGCTCGATCGGCGCGAACCAGGGCAGGACGAGGTCCACCGCCTTCACGTCGTCGGTCGGGGCCTGGAAGGTCAGCTCCAGCACCTGCTGACCGTGCGGGGCCACCTTGTAGAGCGGCCAGCGTCCGCCGTTCACCCGGTCGTCGAGGGGGCTCGCGACATAGAGGCCAGAGGCGTCTTTCAGCAGCGGGTAGCTGCGCTTGCCGGCCGGATCGAGCGCGTAGACGTCGGCGTAGCCGATCACCGCGTTCGCGACGTTGGCGTCTCCGGGGTTGTCCAGCCGGACGCGAACGTGAAGCTGGCCCTGCGCGCGGTCGGCGGAAATGACGGCGGCCTGCAGCGGATAGGCGCTGGAGGCCACAGGCCCCGGCGCTGGCGGCGCCGTCTCCGCGATGCTCAGATTGTCGAAACCCCCGACCACCGGCCCCTCCAGGCGGACGACCTCGCCCGCTGGAAGGGCGTCGAACAACACCCACGCCAGCGTGTCGGAGTGAGGCGCCAGCTGCACGTCCCAGCGTCCGCCCTGCTGGTCGCTGTCGGCGGGGCCGGCGAGATAGCGGCCGTTCGCGTCCTTGACCGGCGAATACCGGCGGTTCGCCTTGGCGTCGATGAGCGCGAAATCCTTGAAGTAGACCGGCGCAGCCGCGTGGGCCCGCTGGTCGCCCGGATTGTGCAGCATCACGCCGACGTGCAGCACGCCCTCGTATTGCCGCAACACCGCCACCTGCGCCGTGACGCCGGCGATGTCCGTCGGCTGCGCCGGGGTGAGGTAGCTGGGCGCGGGCGGTGGCGCCGGCGCCCCCGCGGCGGGCGCCGCGGCGGTCGCCGACACGACGGCCGCCGTGTTCGCCGGCGGAGCGCTCTGGCGTCCGCAGGCGACCGCCAGCAGACAGGCGAAGATCCACGCAGCGGTTCTGCCCCTCATCGCCGCCTCCCCCGCATGGCGGCGATGACACCATGGCGCCGCCTGCGCTTCAAGCGTGGTGCGGGGCGCTAGCTCCCCGTTGGGACCACGGTGCCCTTTTCCACCATCAGCGCGACCACGCGGCCGTTGGCTCGGGGCAAGTGCATGCGGCCCTTCGGCACCGTGACACCCTGGCCGGGCGCGAGGCGCACCGGCTCGGCGCCCTCGATCTCGATCGTGAGGTCGCCTTCCAGCACGTAGAAGAACTCGTCTTCGTTCTCGTGCTGGTGCCAGTGGAAGTCGCCATCGAAGACGCCGATGCGGACCACCGCGTCGTTCACCTCGGTCAGCGTACGGTTCCACCACGGCGTCTGCGCCGCGGCCACGGCGACAACGTCGATCTTCTCGAGCGCGCCGAACAGCACGTCCTTCGAGATGTCATACCGATCCAGAGCCTTGTCCATCGCGGCGCGCTCCTGCTACGAGATTCATGGGTTATTCACTAATTAGCCAAGTGGCAATATGCTATCCGAGCACGACACCGTGGCGGCCTTCAAGGCGCTGGCCAACGACCGGCGCCTGGCGATCCTGGAATGGCTGCGCGCGCCGCGCAGCCACTTCCGCGAACAGGTCGACGGCGATCTGGTGGAGGACGGCGTCTGCGGCCTCCTCATCGCCGAGAAGCTCGGCGTCAGCCAGCCGACCGTCAGCGAGCACATGCGGATACTGACCCAGGCCGGGCTCGTCACCGCCAAGCGGATCAAGCAGTGGACCTTCTACCGCCGCGACGAGGCGCGGCTCGCGCTCGTGCGCCGGGCGCTGGGCGGCGGCGAGGCGCCGGCGGCGGCCATCCAGCGCGGCTACGTGATCGTCTCCGGCGCGCCGGGGGCTGGGAAGACCACGCTCGCGACCCCGCTGGCGCATGCGCTGGGACTGCCGCTGTTCGGCAAGGACCTGCTCAAGGAGACCCTGCACGACGCCTTGCCGCCGTCGCGCACGCCGCTGGCGTGGACCCGGACTCTCGGCGGCGCGGCGATGGAGCTGATCTGGACGCTGGCGGCCGCCGCACCCGCGGCCGTGCTCGAGGCCAACTTCCGCCCGCAGAGCGCGTTCGAGCGCGAGAAGCTCGGCGGGCTCGGCGCCCCCATCGTCGAAGTGCATTGCGTCTGCCCGCCCGAGGTCGCGGCCCAGCGTTACGCCGCGCGCCATCCGATGCGGCATCCGACGCACATCGTCGGCGAACTGACGCCCGAGCTGCTGGCCGAATTCGACCGTCCGATGGGCCTCGGCCCCTATGTCGACGTCGACACGACGCGTCCGGTCGACATCGAGGATCTGGCGCAGACGGTGCTGGCGGCCTTCAAGCGCATCGCATAGCCGGCTTTGCCGCGGCGCGACCGCGACCTAGAGTGGCGCGCATGTGGGCGTCCAATCCGCTTCTCGCCGCCAGCCTCTGCATCGCCGGCGGCTACCTTCTGGGCTCGGTCCCGTTCGGGGTGATCGCCACGCGGCTCGGCGGGGCGGGCGACGTTCGCAAGATCGGTTCCGGCAACATCGGCGCGACCAACGTGCTGCGCACGGGCCGCCGCGACCTGGCGCTGATCACCCTCGTCGGCGATGGCGGCAAGGGCGCGGCGGCCGTTGGCTTGGCGTGGTGGCTTTGCGGCTCGGCCGAGGCGGCGGCGATCGCCGGCGGAGCGGCGTTCCTCGGACACCTGTTCCCGGTCTGGCTCGGGTTCAAGGGCGGCAAGGGCGTCTCGACCTTCCTAGGCACGATGATCGCGATCGCCTGGCCGGCTGGGCTGCTCGCCGGCGCGACCTGGATCGTAGTGGCGTTCGTCTTCCGCTTCTCGTCGCTGGCGGCGCTGACCGCCGTGGCGCTTACGCCGATCTTCGTCTTCCTGACCGGCCAGACGCCGGAGGCGAAGCTCTGGCTGGCGGTCTTCATGGCGGTGCTGATCTACATCCGCCACCACGAGAACATCGGACGGCTGCTGCGGGGCGAGGAGCCGCGGATCGGGGCCAGGCCCGCTGCGCCCGCGTCGTCGGAGGACGTCATCGGCCACAACGGCGGACCGCCGCTCGACGTGAAGTGACCGCCGACGCGTTCCCGATGGTCGAGCGGATGGCCTGGCTGCGCCTGGCGCGCACCGAGACCGTGGGCCCGGTCGCATTCCAGCACCTGATCCGGCGGTTCGGCTCGGCGAGCAAGGCGCTCGACGCCCTCCCCGAGCTCGCCCGCCGCGCCGGGCGCCCCACGCCGCCGGCGATCTACACGCTCGAGCAGGCCAACGCGGAGATCACCGAGGGCGAGACGCGGGGCGGCGCGCTGCTCTGCGCCTGCGAGAGCGCGTTCCCCGGGGCCCTGAAGGCGCTCGATCCGCCGCCGCCAGTGATCTGGGCGCTCGGCGATGCGGCGCTGCTCCAGCGCCGCACAGTGGCGATCGTCGGCGCGCGGGTCGCCTCGGCCGCCGGCTGTCGCTTCGCCCGCGGCCTTGCCGGCGAACTCGGCGGCGCCGGACTGGTGATCGCCTCCGGCCTCGCCCGCGGCGTCGATGCGGCGGCGCACGAGGGCTCGCTGCCCACCGGAACCGTCGCCGTCCTCGGCGGCGGCCTCGGCGACATCTACCCGCCCGAGAACGAGGCGCTCTATCGCCAGATCGCCGAGCGCGGCTGCATCGTCTCCGAAAGCATCCCGAGGCGCCGGGCGCAGGCGAAGGACTTCCCGCGGCGCAACCGCCTGATCAGCGGCCTCTCGCTCGCCGTCGTCGTGGTCGAGGCGGAGCTCAAGTCGGGCTCGCTGATCACCGCCCGGCTCGCCGCCGAGCAGGGCCGCGAGGTGCTCGCCGTGCCGGGCTCGCCGCTCGATCCCAGGGCGCGCGGCTGCAACGACCTGATCCGCCAGGGCGCGGCGGTCTGCGAAGGCGCCGACGACGTGTTGCGCGCGATCGACCAGATTGGCGGCTTCCGCGCCCCGCCGCCCGCGGCCTACGACGCCGGCGACGGCGAGACGTCGTCGGAGCTGCTGGAGCGCGTGTTCGACCTCCTGTCGCCCACGCCGGCGCCCATCGATGAGCTCGCCCGATTGGTCGGCGCGCCGGCCCCCGCAGTGTTCGCGGCGCTGGTCGAGCTCTCGCTCGCGGGCCGCGCCGAGCTGCTGGCCGGCGGCCACGCGGCGCGAGCCTGAGGCTCAGTCGATCCCCAGCCGCGCGAGAACACGCTCGGCCAGTCCCTGGCAATCTAGCCCGGCGAACGGCAGCGTCGCGGCGCGCGCCGGCTGTCGGCGGACACCGGTCATGCGGCGGCCGCGCGGCTCGCCCACGGCGATTGAGCGACGGCGCCCCCTTCCCGACGTTGGTTGACACGGCCCGGGCGTCACCCCACTTTCCGGCCCCTTCGCAAACCAGCCATATCCGGGCGGCTCCCCCCGCCCCAACCAACCAACGTCTCTCGCCCCTTTGAAGAACGTCGTCGTCGTCGAAAGCCCGGCCAAGGCCCGGACCATCAACCGCTACCTGGGCTCGGACTACAAAGTCCTGGCCTCGTACGGCCATGTCCGCGATCTGCCGTCGAAGGACGGCTCCGTGCGTCCGGACGAAGACTTCGCGATGAGCTGGGACGTCGACCCCCGGGCCGCCAAGCGCATCTCCGAGATCGCCGAAGCGGCCAAGGGCGCCGACCGGCTGATCCTCGCCACCGACCCCGACCGCGAGGGCGAGGCGATCAGCTGGCACCTCCTGGAGGTGCTGAACCGCCGCCGAGCGCTGAAGGACGCCAAGGTCGAGCGCGTCGTGTTCAACGCGATCACCCGCTCGGCCGTGACCGAGGCGATGGCCAACCCGCGCGCCATCGACATGGAGCTGGTCGAGGCCTACCTCGCCCGCCGTGCGCTCGACTACCTGGTCGGCTTCACGCTCTCGCCGGTGCTCTGGCGCAAGCTGCCCGGCGCCCGCTCGGCCGGCCGCGTCCAGTCCGTGGCCCTGCGCCTGGTCGTCGACCGCGAGATCGAGATCGAGCGGTTCAGGACCCAGGAGTACTGGAGCGTCGAGGCCGACGTCTCGGCCGGCGGCGATCCCTTCCTCGCCCGCCTGATCAAGCACGAGGGCAAGCGGCTCGCCAAGTTCGACCTCGCCAACGAAGCCTTGGCGATGGCCGCCAAAGCCGCGGTCGGGGCCGCGAGCTTCAAGGTGCACGCGGTCGAGAAGCGTCCGGCCCGGCGCACCCCGCCGCCGCCGTTCACCACTTCGACCCTGCAGCAGGAGGCCGCCCGCAAGCTCGGCTTCTCGGCCCAGCGCACCATGATGGCCGCGCAGAAGCTCTACGAGGGCGTCGACATCGGTGGAGAGACCGTCGGCCTCATCACCTACATGCGCACCGACGGCGTGCAGAGCGCCCCCGAGGCGCTGGCCGAGGCGCGCGACGTGATCGCGGGCCTCTACGGCGCGAGCTATGTGCCAGAGGGGCCGCGCCACTACCGCACCAAGGCGAAGAACGCCCAGGAGGCGCACGAGGCGATCCGACCCACGAGCCTGGGCCGCAACCCCGGCTCGCTGCGGCTGGAGAGCGACCTCGGCCGGCTCTACGAGCTGATCTGGAAGCGGATGATCGCCTCGCAGATGGAGGCCGCACGGATCGAGCGGACCACGATCGACCTCGAGAGCGCGGACGGCCGCACCGGCCTTCGAGCCACCGGCCAGGTGGTGCTCTTCGACGGCTACCTGCGGGTCTACGAGGAAGGCCGTGACGATCCTGACGCGCCCAACGCCGCCCAGGGGGACGAGGAGCGCGACTTCGCCGGACGCCTGCCCGCGGTGGCCGAGGGCGCCGCGGCGAAGGTGCACGCGACCCGCGCCGACCAGCACTTCACCGAGCCGCCGCCGCGTTACTCCGAGGCCTCGCTGGTCAAGCGGATGGAGGAGCTCGGCATCGGCCGTCCCTCGACCTACGCTTCGATCCTCACCGTGCTGCGCGACCGCGCCTACGTGCGGATGGACAAGCAGCGCTTCGTTCCGGAGGACAAGGGCCGGCTCGTCACCGCCTTCCTCGAGCAGTTCTTCAGCCGCTACGTCCAGTACGACTTCACCGCCGACCTCGAAGAGAAGCTCGACCTGGTCTCGGCCGGCGATCTCGACTGGAAGGCGCTGCTGCGCGACTTCTGGAAGGACTTCGAGGCCGCCGTCGGCGAGATCGGCGAGCTGCGGATGGGCCAGGTGATCGAGGCGCTCAACGAGGCGCTGGGGCCGCACATCTTCCCCGACAAGGCCGACGGGACCGACCCGCGCCTCTGCCCAACCTGCGGGACCGGGCGGCTCGCGCTGAAGACCGGCCGCTACGGCGCCTTCATCGGCTGCTCGAACTATCCCGAGTGCCGCTTCACCCGGCCGATCGCCCAGGAGAACGGCGAGGAGAACGGTGCGGCCGCCTCGGACCGCGAGCTTGGCGTCGATCCGGCCACGGGCCACACCATCTGGCTGAAGGCCGGCCGCTTTGGTCCCTACGTCGAGGAGCAAGGCGAGGCGCCAAAACGCGCCAGCCTGCCGAAGGACTGGCCGCCCGCGTCGATGGATCTCGACAAGGCGATCCGGCTGCTGCGCCTGCCCCGCGAGGTCGGACCCCACCCGGACGACGGCAAGATGATCCTGGCCGGTATCGGCCGCTACGGCCCCTACGTGCAGCACAACGGCGACTACGCGAACCTGCCGAGCGTCGACGAGGTGTTCGAGGTGGGGCTGAACCGCGCCGTCGCGGTGCTGGCCGAGAAGCGCGCCGGCGGACCGCGTCGAGGCCGCGCCGAGGCCGCCGCGATTGCTGACCTCGGCCCCCACCCGGTCGACGGCGAGCCGGTGCGTGTGCTCTCGGGGCGCTACGGCCCCTACATCAAGCACGGCGCCACCAACGCCAACGTCCCCCGCGGCGCCGACCCGGCCAAGGTGACGCTCGAGGAGGCGGTCAAGGTGCTGGCCGAGCGGGAGGCGAACGGCGGCGGCAAGCGCCGCGGCGGCCGCAAGGCGAAGGCTGCGTCAGCTGGCCCGAATACGGCCGCCAAGAAGCCCCCGGCGAAGAAGAAACCGGCGAAACGGGCTTCGAAGCCGAAACCCCGCTAGGAAGGCCGGCTGTCGCTTCAGAAGCGGAGCACGCCGCCGACACTGGCGACGGCGTCGGTCTGGTGGTCGCCGACGCGGCCGCTCAGGTCGCCGAACAGCTCGAAGCTCTGGTTCACCCTCACCTTCAGCGAGCCGTCAAAGACGCCCGCGACGCCCCACAGGCGAGGCGCGACCTGCTCGAACGCGCTGCCCGTCAAGCCGACCAGGCTGCCAGTGACGGTCTGGCCGCGACTGCCGAAGGTGTCCTGCACGCCCAGTTGCACGGCTGGCCGCAGCACGACGCCGCTCGAGGTCGCGACGGTCGCTTCGTAAAGCAACCCGACTTCGCCCGTCGGAGCGCTCTTGGAGGCGGAGTTGATCGCAAAGCCGAACTGACCCGCGCCTTGCTCGAACGCCGCGCCCCGGTCGGAGAACACGTAGGTGAAACGGGCGTAGGGGCGCAGGCCGGTGTCGCGGATCGGGGCGCTGGCCTGCAACAGGAAGCCCTCGCTGCTGGCGCTTGCGCCGGAGACCGCCACGCCGACGCCGGCGACCGTGCGGTCGACCGCCCAGCCGGTGTGCATGTAGAAGGCCTCGCCGTCGAACCAGACGCGGCCATCGACAAAGCGGCCATAGATCGCGCCGTAGTAGGACGGCCCGGAGGCCTTCGCGGTCGCCGCGTCCATGCTGAGGTCGTTGTGGACGTAACCGAACGCGCCGCCCACCAGCGAGCCGTTCTCCCATGAGCGGTCGATGCCGCCGACAACGCCGACGCCGTCGTTCCTGAAGCCGAACACGCCCCCGTCGGCGTCCCTACGATCCCAGGAGCCGATCGCGAACGCCCAGGCGCCGTAGCCGGCGCAAGCTGGAGCCGTCTTGTCGACCGACCCGTCAGGACAACCTGCGTCGCCGAAGCGATCCTCCACCAGCGTGGCGAAGTTCTCGGCGCGGTCGATCGTGGCGGCCGAGACGCCGCCGTAGACCTCAGCGCCTCCCGTGGCTTCGGCCAACAGGTCCACCTGGGTCGGCGTGTAGATGAGTCCGAAAGCCTCACCTTGTGTGGGCGAGCCCGTGGCGCTGACGCTCGCGAAGGTCCCGCTCAC
The DNA here is from genome assembly GCA_035541575.1 of Caulobacteraceae bacterium. Classification (GTDB taxonomy): domain Bacteria; phylum Pseudomonadota; class Alphaproteobacteria; order Caulobacterales; family Caulobacteraceae; genus Acaudatibacter. The sequence continues at coordinate 10,652 of DATKMZ010000108.1, forward strand.
CGCGGAGCCGGCGACGATCTCATAGATGTGTGGGCTGTAGGCGCCCGGGTCGAACGTGAGCGCGAGCTTGCCGTTCAGGCTGACCGCACCCACGGAGTTCAGCAGCGAGGCGGCCGCGGGCGAGACCTCGATGGCCAGCGTGCCGCCTGGCCCTTGCGTGTACGAACCGACCGTCAGCGTACCGATCGTCCCGCCCGGCGACACCACGCCGCCGTTGGTCACCGATCCGACGATCGTCCCGTGCCCCATCAGGGTTCCCTGCGCGCCCACGACCACGTTCCCGCCCAGCGTCGCGCCCGGATGGGCGGCGTCGCCGACCTCCAACGCGCCCGCCGAGATCGTGGTGAGGCCGCTCACCGGGTTGGCCGCGTCGAGGATGACCGTCCCCGCGCCGATCTGGTTCAGGGCGCCCGAGCCGGAGATGCTCTGCGAGACGACGAAGACATCGCTGCGGTCGAACGCCAGCGACCCGTTGTCGACGATGGCGCCCGCCACCGAGCCGCTGGCCCCGCCGGCGCCCAGCTGCAGCGCGGCGCCGGCGTTGATGGTGGTCGGGCCGGTGAAGGTGTTGGTCCCGCTCAGCGTCTCGGTCCCGCCGGCGATGGTGAGGCCGCCGCCGGTTCCGCCGGCGAGGCCGCCGTCTGCCAGCACCCCGCCAAAGGCCCCGGACGCGGCGGTCAGCGTCAGCGTCTTGCCGCCCAGCGAGACGCCGCCCGAGCCGCTCAGTGTCTTGATCGAGGTTCCAGCGGCCGTTCCGGAGACGTCGAAGGTCCCGCTCACGGCCACATTCGACGAAACGGCGATTGAGCCGCCGCCGCTGAGCGCGAAGAGAGCGCCCGCGCCGATCGTGGTCGGCCCGGTGTAGGTGCTGACCGCGGAGTCGTTCAGTGACCCGCTTTGCAGCGTGACGCTGCCGGCGCCGGAGATCGGGATGGAGCCGCCGACTCCGCCGCCGCCGAAGTTCATCACCAGCGCGCCGTTGTCGACCACGCTGTTGCCGGCGCCGACCAGGAACGCCGGCCCGCCGCTCCCCCACTGCATCGTCGCGCCGCTGTCGATGGTGACAGTCCCGCCGAGGTTGCTGGCTGCGGTCACCACCACTGTGCCGGCGACCACTTCGGCCGAGCCGGAGCCTGAGAATGCGTTCGGCGCCGTGACCGGGCCGCCGTAGTCGAACTTGACGAGGCCGTTGTCGACGATGGGCCCCGCGACCGTGCCGGTCGCGCCGCCGGCGCCGAGTTGCAGCGTGGCCCCGGCGTTGACCCCCGTGGTACCGGTGTAGGTGTTGGTCCCGGTGAGGGTTAGAGCGCCGCTCGCCAGCGTCAGGCTGCCGGAACCGGTGATACCGGTGGCGTAGGTCGAGTTAGACCCGGCGCCGCCGTTGAAGACCAGCAGGCCGTTGTCGGTGATCGGCCCGGTCAGTGGTCCGACCGCCCCGCCGCCGGCGCCCAGTTGCAGGGCCGCGCCTGTATTGATCAGCGTCGTTCCCGTGTACGTGACGGCGCCTGTCAAGATCTCGGCGCCGGACCCGACCGTGAAGCCGCCGGCGCCAGAGATCGCGCCCGAGAACACGCCCGAGGCGTCCGTCAGCGTCAGGGTGTTCGCTCCCAGGGCCACATGCCCGGACCCCGCGAGGCTGATGAGCGACTCGCCGCCGTTCGCGCCCGAGATGTCGAACGTCCCGTTCACCAGGGCCGCACTCGCGAGCGCCCCTGCGCCGGCCAGCTTCAACGTCGCGCCAAGGTCGATCGTGGTCAGGCCGGTGAAGGTGTTGGTCCCGGTCAGCGTCTCGGTCCCGCCGGCGATGGTCAGGCCCCCGCCGGTCCCGCCGAAGAGGCCGCCGTCGGCGATCACGCCGCCAAAAGTTCCGGACGCGGCGGTCAGCGTCAGGGTCTTGGCGCCGAGCGAGACGCCGCCCGACCCGGTCAGCGTCGTGATCGAGGCCCCGGTAGCGGTCCCCGAGATGTCGAACGTCCCGCTGACGAGCAAGTTCGAGGAGTTGGCGATCGAGCCCGCGCCGCTGAGCACAAGGACGCCGGCCGGGTCGATCGTCGTCACGCCGGTGTAGGTGCTGGCGCCGCTGTCGTTCAGCGAGCCGGACTGGATCTCCACCGTGCCCGTCCCGGAGATCGGGATCGCGCCGGCGATCCCGCCGCCGCCGAAGTTCATCACCAGCGCGCCGTTGTCGACCACGCTGTTGCCGGCGCCGACCAGGAACGACGGTCCGCCGCTGCCCCACTGCATCGTCGCGCCGTTGTCGATCGTCACAGCGCCGCCGACGAAGCTCGCGCCGGTGATGACGGCCGTGCCGGCGGCGACCTCGACGTTGCCCGAGCCGGAGAAGGCGTTGCCGACCGTGACCGGGCCGCCGTAATCGAACCTGACGAGGCCGTTGTCGACGATGCCGCCGGCCACCGAGCCGGTGGTCCCGCCATTGCCGAGCTGCAGAGTCGCGCCGCCGTTGATCGTGGTGGGACCGGTGAAGGTGTTGGTCCCGGTCAGCGTCTCGGTCCCGCCGGCGATGGTCAGGCCCCCGCCAGTTCCGCCGAAGAGGCCGCCGTCGGCGATCACGCCGCTGAAGGTCCCGGACGCTGCGGTCAGCGTCAGCGTCTTGGCGCCGAGCGAGACGCCGCCCGACCCGGTCAGCGTCGTGATCGAGGCCCCGGTAGCGGTCCCCGAGATGTCGAACGTCCCGTTGACAAGCAAGTTCGAGGAGTTGGCGATCGAGCCCGCGCCGCTCAGGTTCAGGAAACCGCCCGGATCGATCTTGGTTACGCCAGTGTAGGTGGCGGCGCCGCTCTGGGTCAGCGCGCCGGACTGGACCTCCACGCTGCCGGTCCCGGAGATCGGGATCGCGCCGCCGATCCCGCCGCCGCCGAAGTTCATCACCAGCGCGCCGTTGTCGACGACGGCGTTGCCGGCGCCGACCAGGAATGCCGAGTTGCCGTTCCCCCACTGCATCGTCGCGCCGCTGTCGATGGTGACAGTCCCGCCGACGGTGCTGGCCCCGGTCAGCGTCTCGGTCCCGCCGGCGATGGTGAAGCTGGCGCCGGTACCGCCGAAGAGGCCGCCATCGGCGATCACGCCGCCGAAGGTCCCGGAAGCATTCGTCAGCGTCAGCGTCTTGGCGCCCAGCGAGACGCTGCCCGAGCCGGTCAGCGTCTTGATCGAGGCGCCTGTGGTCACCCCCGAGATGTCGAACGTCCCGTTGACGATCACGTTCGAGGAACTGGCGATCGAGCCCGAACCACTCAGCAGCAGCAGGCCGGTAGGATCGATCGTGGTCGCGCCCGTGTAGGTGCTGTTCCCGCCGTCGTTCAGCGAGCCGGACTTGATCTCAACCGAGCCGGTCCCGGAGATCGGGATCGAGCCGCCGATGCCGCCGCCGCCGAAGTCCATCACCAGCGCGCCGTTGTCGACGACAGCGTTGCCGGCGCCGACCAGGAACGCCGAGCCGCCACTCCCCCACTGCAACGTCGCGCCGTTGTTGATCGTCAACGTCCCGCCGATCACGCTCGCGCCCGTCGCCACGACCGCGCCGCCTCCGACGCTGTCGGTGATCGTCAGCGGCCCCGCGCCGGAGAACGCCCCCGTGAAGGTTGTGGTGTGACCGAACGCGTCGATGGTGTTGGTCGGGAAGTTCTCCACATTGTAGTTGTTGTTGTCGGTGACGTTGTTCTGGTCGTCCCTGAGCTTGCCGCCCTGGAAGTCGGGATTGACCGTCGTCCCGACTTGCGACTGCAAGTAGAAAGGCTGAGCCGTGTCGATCGGCGTGGCCGCATGGGCCGCCGCGCCAAAGCCTGCAATCACGATCGCCGTGGTTGTCGCCAACAGCGCACGGCGGCGTGACATCAGGTGTGCCCCTTCGCGAACATCAGCCGGCAGCACGCTGCCGCACTCGCGGATCAATGTTCTCTCCCTACCCTGTATTGCCGTCAAGGTCGTCGGAACCCGCCGTCGAACTCGGCGGTAGGCGGACGGTGTCGATGGATTGACTTCGAGCCTTGGCGCGCTCAGGTTGAAGTACTCCGACCTTCTACCAGCCCTATCGGGCGGCGGTGGTCGTCTGTCCGGAGATGACGGGGAGCCATGCGAAAGCATGCAATCCTGACGGCGATCGGCCTCGCGATCGGCATTCTCGCCGTGGCGTGGGTGCAACCGAATAGCGCCGGCGCGACGTTTCTGGTCGCGCTCACGATCGTGATCGTCAACGCGATCGGCGCAGCGATGCCGTCCGCGAAGCGCCAGAATGCGAAGCCCGTGCGCCGCCCGAAGCGGTTGCGACCTCCGGCGGCGGCCAAATAGATGCGCCCGGGCGCCATGACCTTGGCGCTCATTGCCCTGCTTATCGGGCTGGGGGTCGCTCAGCGCGTCGGCGCCTGCCCTTCGGGGACGCACGAAGTCGTGCTTCACGGTGGGGCGCGCGCCTGTAGGCCCAACGCGGGTCGCGTGCATGGGATCGTCATCGGTCCAGCTGGCGCCAGCCGCCACGATGTTGTCGTGGGCGTCCCCATCCATCACGGCGCAGACCTGCCCCACTCCATCTCGCTGACGCCGCTTCGCGCGTACCTGCGGGCGGTCGACATCCCGCCCCCGGGCATCGGCGCTTATGGCGTGGTCAGCTTCAGGGCTAAGCCGACGCCGGCGACGCGCGCGCGTCTGCTGATGGTGTGCGAGGCGTTCAAGGCGTCACTGCCGCCGCAATCGTCGGCGTCCGTGCCGCCCGCAGACCAGATGCTCACGATTTGGCCGCTTGACGATCCGCAATCGCCGGCGGCTCGAGCTGACGACTGCAATTTCCTGGTCGACCACTACGACCTGCTGGGCGGCATTCAGGCTATTCAGGACGCCGAGCGGCAAGGCGCGAATCTCGACGGAGACGGGCCGTATCTGATCGGATGGTCGCCATCCACCACTCGAGGCGTTGCGGACAAGCTGGTGTTGGTCGTGAACATGTCCGGCTTCGAGCACCAGGACCGTTTCGATCACGCCTTCGTCTTCTGGCAGAGAAAGGTCGTCGAAGATCCGAGACTTTGGCGCGAAGGCTTCTCTCTCGACGAGCTGCGGCTCGACATCCGCGATTTCGTGGACACCTATGGTGATGACCTGGTGAAGGCCATCACCTTGTTTGGCAAGGCCGGGTGACCGCCAGCCGCGACCGAGCGGACAGACCAGAAAGCGCCGGCGGGCAGAGGCGCTGCAACCGGCCGCACTGCACCGTCGATCCCAGCGCAGACCCCTCAGGCCGCCTGGCCTAGCGGGCTCGGGCCGAAGCGATTGGCGCCGTCTTCGCCCTGCATGACGCCGAGCTCGATCGTCGCCCAGGCCAGGATCAGCGTGAAGACGAGGGCGCCGAAGCCGTGTGGGGCCGGCCAGACAGCCACGAGCGCAAAGAGGACCAGCGCCGCCCACCAGCCCGAGCGTCCTCGGTCGTGCAGGCGCTTGGAGAGCACACAGGCGCCCATGAAAAGCAGCGCCGGGTAGACCAGCCACCCGGTCAGCCAGTGCAACGTGGCGCCGACCCAGGCTTCATAGATCGCCGCGCCTGCGATCAGCATGGCGCTGGCGATCCAGAACGGCGTCCGGGCTAGCCGGCCCGACGCCGAGAGGAACAGGTCCGTCCAGCTGATCCGTCCGTCCACGCGCCGCTCCGCGAGCCCGAAGATCCGAGCCGTGTCGGAGCTTAAGGCCGCGGGCGCGCTGGCGGAAGAGTTGAGGTCAGGTCGCCGGGGCGGTGGCTGGGCCGGTGACACCCTTGGGCGAGGGGCCGAAGCGGTTCGGACCCTGCGTGCCGTCCATGAAGCCGCACTCGACGAGCACCCAGATCGGGCCGACGATCGGGATGAAGCTGATGAAGAACCAGACCCACGACTTGTCGCGGTCGTGCCACCGCTTGATCTGTAGCGCCAGACCGATCCATGCAGCGATCACGAGGATCGCCAGGTAGAGGATAAGTCCGACGATGCCGAGGCCGGCGCCAGCCGCTTGGGCGCCATTGCCGCCGCCATTGGACATCATCGCCGCGCCGCCGCCGAATACCAAGCCAAGGATCACGACGAGCACGCAGAGACCTACGCTGGCCCCGATGAGCCCAAGCCAGTAGTGCAGGCGGCGGATCCGGCCGTCGAAGCTGAACAGAAGATGCATCATGTGGGCTTCCCCCCTTATTGTGCCAGGGGAGCTAACACCCGGTGGCGGGCGTTAGACAAGCTAAAGAACGGCGATCACCCAGCGCGGTTCAGGCGAACTCCGCGAGCACCTCGTCGGCGCTGACGCTATCGCCGGCCTTCGCGCCGACGACCTTCAGCACGCCGTCGCGCTCGGAGCGGATGATGTTCTGCATCTTCATCGCTTCGACGACGCAGATGGTCTGACCGGCGCTGACCTCCTGTCCGGCGACCACGTCTACGGAGACAACGAGGCCCGGCATCGGCGAGAGGACCAGACGCGAGGTGTCGGCGGCCTTCCTGGGCGGCAGCCGCTCATGCAGATCGGCCGACGCCGGCGTCAGCACCAGCACGTGAGCCGCCGCAGCGCGGTGGCGGATGCGGAAGCCTTCGGCGGCGGGCGTCACCTCGGCGGCGAAGGCTTCGCCCTCGAGCTCAGCGCGGAACAGCGGCGCGCCTGGCCGCCAGTCGATCGCCGACAGCCGCAGCAGCCGCTCCTCGTCGGTGAGGGCGACCTCGAGGGCGTCGGGCGTCTCGTAGAGCCGCACGCGCCGCTTCTGACCGCCCACCGCCACGACCCACTCGGTGCGCGCGGTCGGCGCTCGCAGCACCAGGTGGGCGCGCCCGTTGCGTCGGGCCTGGACGCGCTGCATCGCGCAGGCGACGGCGGTGAAGAGGTCGAGCTGCCGGGGGCTCGGCGCCAGGCCATGAAAACCGTCGGGGAACTCCTCGGCGATATAGCCGGTCGAGAGCCGCCCCGAGTGAAAGCGCGGCTGGTCCATCACCGCCGACAGGAACGGCGCATTATGGCCCAGACCCTGGATGTGCAGGTCCTCGAGCGCGCCGGCCATCACCGAGATCGCCACGTCGCGCGTCGGCCCCCAGGTCGCCAGCTTGGCGATCATCGGGTCGTAGAACATCGAGATCTCGTCGCCCTCGCGCACGCCGGAGTCGTTGCGCACGATCCCTCGGCCGCGGTGGCCCTCGGCCGGGGCCTCATACCGAACGAGCCGGCCGATCGAGGGCAGAAAGCCCCGGTATGGGTCCTCCGCGTAGAGCCGGCTCTCGATCGCCCAGCCCTTGATCTCGACGTCGTCCTGGCCGAACGCGAGCGGCTCGCCGGCGGCGACGCGGATCATCTGCTCGACCAGATCGAGCCCGGTGATCAGCTCGGTGACCGGGTGCTCCACCTGAAGACGTGTGTTCATCTCCAGGAAAAAGAAGGATTTATCCTGTCCGGCGACGAACTCGACCGTGCCCGCTGAGTCGTAGGCGACGGCCTTGGCGAGGGCGACGGCCTGGGCCCCCATCGCCGCGCGCGTCGCCTGGTCCAAGAGCGGCGACGGCGCCTCTTCGATGACCTTCTGATTGCGACGCTGGATCGAGCACTCGCGCTCGAAGAGGTGGACGACGGCGCCGTGCTTGTCGCCCAGCACCTGGATCTCGATGTGGCGGGGGTTCTCGATGAACTTCTCGATGAAGACGCGGTCGTCGCCGAACGCCCCCGCCGCCTCGGCTTTCACTGCCGCGAGCGCCTCGGCGATCTCGCCGCCCGCTCTTACGACCCGGATGCCCTTTCCGCCCCCGCCCGCCGAGGCTTTCAGCATCACCGGATAGCCGATCTCGCCGGCGATGCGCGCGGCGTGGGCGCCGTCCTCGATCTCGCCGATATGACCTGGCACACAGGAGACCCCCGCCTGCGCCGCGAAGCGCTTGGAGGCGATCTTGTCGCCCATCGCGTCGATCGCGGCCGGGTTGGGCCCGATGAACACGATCCCGGCGTCAGCGCAGGCGCGGGCGAAATCGGCCCGCTCGGACAGGAACCCAAAGCCCGGGTGCACGGCCTGCGCGCCGGTCTGATGACAGGCGGCGATGATCTTCTCGGCCACGAGGTAGGACTGGTTGGCTGGCGAGGGGCCGATCGCCACCGTCTCGTCGGCCATCTCGACCGCGAGGCTGCCGGCGTCGGCCTCGGAGTAGACCACCACCGTCGCGATCCCGAGCCGGCGGCATGTGCGGATGATGCGCACCGCCACCTCGCCGCGATTGGCGATGAGGATTTTCGAGAACAGGCGGCTGCCTGGGGCCGTCTTTGTCATTATCCTGGCCCCGTAGAGACCGGCGCCGCACCTGACAACCCGTAACGCGGCGTCACGGCCCAGCATAGGATGCCGAAATGACCGATGCCGCCACCCTGCCCACGCGCTCCGACTCCGGCTTCGACCTGACGCCGCCGACCGAGGCCGAGCGCAAGCGGCTGGAGGCGACGCTGACCTCCGAGGAAGCCGACGTGCTGCTGCATCACGGCACCGAAGCGCCGTTCTGCGGCGGCCTGCTGGGACAGAAGGAGGACGGCGTCTATTGCTGCCGGCTCTGCGGCCTGCCGCTCTTCCGCCACCACACCAAGTTCGAGAGCGGCACCGGCTGGCCCAGCTTCTACGCGCCGTTCGACGAGCGCCACGTGATCGCCGTGCGTGACACCAGCTACGGCATGATCCGCATCGAGACCCGCTGCGCCCGCTGCGACAGCCACCAGGGCCACGTCTTCCCCGACGGCCCGCCGCCGACCCGCCTGCGCTACTGCATCAACTCGGTCTCGCTGCAGTTCGTCACAGCCGGCGATCCCCTCCCCGACCCGCTGGGGCGGGGCGACCGGCTCTAGCTAGGGAACGGTCAGTTCGCTCGGCCGCAGCGGCGTGAAGCGCCAGACGGCCGACGCAGCGCCGCCCGGCGACAGCGTGAGCGTCGACGAACCGAGCCTGAGGGTCCGGCCCGGCGTCGGGTCCGGCGCGCGCAGGCTGAACCGCACCTCCGTCACTCCGAGAGGGCCGTAGTCGTCCGCAAAGGCGATTTCGGCGTCTGGCCCGCGCAGCGTCCCACCCGACATCTCGGCCGAGTAGCCCATGAGCTTCAGCAGCCGCGCCATCCGGTCCGCGTGGGCGCCCAACCGCAGCGTGACGCCCGCCACGTCGAGACACGCCTGCGAACCGCCATGCGGGCGGCCCAGAGAGGCCGTCAGGTACCCGGCGCGGTCCTGCGCGCCATCCGGCCCGGGAGCGACCCCCATCCGCGCCATGAGCTCGGGGGCCATCTCCGAGAGGAACAGCGCCACTGGCGCGCCCTCGCCCATGTGCGGCCGGGTGGAATGGTACCAGGGCGCGAGCCCGCCGCCGCGCACGGGCCGGCGGATCAGCTCGGCCTCGTAGGGCGCGCCCGCGTCCGACAGGCGCCGCCGCGCCGCCTCCCGTTCACCCGCATGGTCGAAGCTCAACACCACGCCGGCGGCGACCGTGTCGAACTCGCCGGCGCCGAAGCGGCCGGGGAAGAGCTCGATCAGCGTGTTCTCGCCGAAGATCCGCGTCGGCCGATAGCGGCCGATCAGCGTGCTCTCGGACTCCACGGTCGCGAAGCGGCCGAAGCTCTCGTCGGCGAGATAGGAGCAGGCGTTGACGGCGGAGATCGTCTCGGCGTCGACGACGACGAAGACGTGGTTGAAGAGCGGCGGGCGCGTCAAAGCAGAGGGTGCGTTCATGGCCTCGCTCATCGCCGAGGCGACCTGTCCGTGCGAGCGACAACGCTTCACTCAGGCATGAATCTTGTTCATGCCGGCTGTCTCGCTGCGGCGACGCGCCACCCGGCGGGTCGTCGCGACGAGCGCATCACTGTGTCATCACGACGATGGACCGAATCGTCCAAATATCCTATTGTGATAGGGTGACGTAGGCGAGCAAGCAGGGGCTCGGCGCCGATTGCCGATCCTCGGATCGGAGGTTCGATGGCTGCTCAATCCGACCTGCCCGAGACCGAACCGGACTCGGGAGTTCACAACTCGGTGCTGATCCGAACGCACGAGCCGATGCGGGAGAGCCACGCCTGGCTGGCGCCCGCGCTGATCGGCGTGGCGATCGTGATCGGCGCGGCGATCTGGGGCTTCATGGCGACGCACCCGGCCGGACCGATTGTGAACCACTCGGTCGCGAAAGCGCCCACGGCGCAGACCGCCTTCAGCACCGGCTGAGCGCGGCGCGCCTTTGACCCAGCGGCCGACCTAAGGCCGCCTCGGCCGCCAACCGCCGGCGCGGCTAGAGGGGGATGTTGTCGTGCTTCTTCCAGGGGTTGGAGAGTTGCTTGTTCTTCAGGCTCTTCAACGCCCGCACGATCCGCCGGCGCGTGCCGTGCGGGATGATCACGTCGTCGATGTAGCCGCGTGAGGCGGCCACGAACGGGTTGGCGAAGTGGTCGCGGTAGTCGTCCTCCCGCTCGGCCAGCTTCTGCGGATCACCGAGGTCGGCGCGGAAGATGATCTCCACCGCCTGCTTCGGCCCCATGACCGCGATCTCGGCCGTGGGCCAGGCGTAGTTGAAGTCGCCGCGGATGTTCTTCGAACTCATGACGTCAAAGGCGCCGCCGTAGGCCTTGCGCGTGATCACCGTGATCTTCGGCACGGTCGCCTCGGCGTAGGCGAAGAGCAGCTTCGCGCCGTGCTTGATCAGGCCGCCCTGCTCCTGCTTCGTCCCCGGCATGAAGCCCGGGACGTCGACGAAGGTGACGATCGGGATGTTGAACGCATCGCAGAAGCGCACGAAGCGCGCGGCCTTGCGGCTCGAGTCGATGTCCAGCACGCCGGCCAGCACCTGCGGCTGGTTGGCGACGAATCCGACGGGCTCGCCGTCCATGCGGCCGAAGCCGGTGATGATGTTCTTGGCGTAGTCGGGGGAGATCTCGAAGAAGTCGGCCTCGTCGACGACCTTCAGGATCAATTCCTTCATGTCGTAGGGCTTGTTCGGACTTTCGGGGACGAGCGTGTCGAGCGAAGGCTCCGCACGGTCGGGGTCGTCGAACGGTTCGCGCGCAGGCGGCTTCTCGCGGTTGGACGATGGCAGGAAGTCGATCAGCCGGCGGACCTGGCTCAGCGTCTCCAGGTCATTGTCGAACGCGCCATCTGCGACGCCGCTCTTCAGCGCGTGGACCCGGTAGCCGCCCAGGTCCTCGTGGCTGACCTCCTCGTTGATGACGGTTTTCACGACGTCGGGACCGGTCACGTACATGTAGGCCGTGTCCTTCACCATGAAGATGAAGTCGGTCATCGCCGGGCAGTAGACGTCGCCGCCGGCGCAAGGCCCCATGATCACGCTGATCTGCGGAATGACGCCTGAGGCCAGCACCGTCTGCAGGAAGATGTCGGCGTAGCCGGCCAGGCTGTCGACGCCTTCCTGGATGCGCGCGCCACCGGCGTCGAAGAGGCCGATGATCGGCGCGCCGTTACGGGCCGCCATCTCCTGCACCTTGACGATCTTTTCGGCGTGGGCCTTGGAAAGAGATCCGCCGATAACCGTGAAATCCTTGGAGAAAACGTAGACCACGCGGCCGTTGATCGTGCCCCAGCCGGTGACCACCCCGTCGCCTGGCACACGCTGATCCTGCATGCCGAACTCATGGCTGCGGTGCTCGACGAACATGTCGAACTCTTCGAACGAGTCCTCGTCGAGCAGCAGGTCCAGCCGCTCGCGGGCGGTGAGCTTGCCCTTGGCGTGCTGCGAAGCGATCCGCCGCTCTCCGCCGCCGGCCCTCGCCTGGGCGCGACGCCGTTCGAGTTCGTCGAGGATGTGCTTCATCGCCCCGCCTGCCGCCACCTGATACGAGCGGGCAGCCCTAACGGGGCGGGCGCCGGGTGGCAAGGCGAGCGGATTCAGAGCGCCGCAAACCAGCGCCCGAGCGCAACCGCCTCCTTGGCCATCGCCTCGGCGCGGGCGGCCGCTTCGGCGTCGACGCCCCAACGCTCTTCCTGAAACGTCTCGTCGAGGCGCGAGAGGTCGAACACGGCTTCCGCCGAGAGTTCGCCTCTGCGCAGCGCGAACGCCAGGATCGCCGAGCCCAGCAGCGCGGCGGCCGCAACCAGCCCTACCAGCGCGAAGTCGTCCTCGACGCGGGCGAGCTCGGCGATGCGGTCGAGCGTGGGCTGCGGCTGCGGCCGGTGCACGATGCCCTGGGTGCGGTGAAAGGCCACGTCGAGCGCGCCCTCGGCCCAGGCGATCACCGGGCCCCAGCGGCGCTCCTGCCGCTCGACGAGCCCGCTCGGGCCGTCGGCGAAGTAACAGAGCAGGTCCGAACCCGCGAACGAGGCCACGCGCTCCACGGCGGCCGCCCGGCCGGCGTCGCCCAGGCTGAGCGCCGCCGTCGCCAGCTGCGTCCCCGGCATCGACGCCGGATCGATCTGCGCGCCCTGCGCCGCCCACTCGGCGGCGATCAGCCGCGCCAGCGCCTCGGTCGGGACGACCAGCGGCGCGCCCGCCGCAGTGCGCGCTGTGCGGCCATCGAGCTGCACGGCATGGCCGCCGTCGGCCGGTGCGGCCCCTGCGGCCTTGTAGAAGCGCCGGCGGCGCTCGGACTGGTGGCCCGGCAGCGACACGTCCCGACTTTCAGATCTGGAAACGCGACTGCAACGACGGATGCTTCATCATCAGGCGTTCAACGAGCAAAATCCGCCGACCCGCGCAAGGAGTTCCGCCTTGGCTCTCGATCGCAACCTCGCGGCCGCCATCGCCGTCACTCGGTTCGGGCTCGGGGCCAAGCCCGGCGAGATCCTCGTCGCCAAGGACGACCCGCAGGCGTGGCTGATCGCGCAAATCCGGCCCACCGCAGGCGCCGACCAGCCGCAGCCTGGCGCGCCCTCGTCCGCGCAGCGCGTGCTCGAGTTCCGCGACTACCAGAAGGAGCGCCAGGCGGCGAAGGCGGCCGGCGAGAACTTCGACCCGGTGAAGTTCGCCGCCAGGCTGATCCGCAACGACGCGGCCCAGGACTTCCTCGCCCGCGCCAAGCTCGCCGCGACCACCGACGCGGACTTCCGCGAGCGCTGGACCCTCTTCTGGTGCAACCACTTCACGGTCTCGGCGACCAAGCTGCAGACCGCGACGCTGGTCGGCCCGTTCGAGCAGGAAGCGATCCGCCCGCACGTCTTCGGGCGATTCGAGGACATGCTGGTCGCCTCGTCGAGCCATCCCGGGATGCTGCTCTACCTCGACCAGGCGCAGTCGGTGGGCCCCGACACGATGGCCGCCGCCTTCCTTTCGCGCGGCGGCAAGAAGGCCGGCCTCAACGAGAACCTCGCGCGCGAGATCATGGAGCTGCACACGGTGGGCGTCGAGGCGGGCTACAGCCAGGCCGACGTGACCGAGTTCGCCAAGGCGATGACCGGCTGGAGCATCGGCGGCCTTCGGGAGCGCGACGACGTCGCTGGCAAGTTCATGTTCCGCCCCGCCGCCCACGAAGGCGGCGTGCGCACGATCATGGGCAGGCGCTACGCACAAGACGGGGTCCAGCAGGCGCTCGCAGTCATGCACGACCTCGCCGCCAGCCCACACACCGCCCACCACATCGCGACCAAGCTCGCGCGCCACTTCGTCGCCGACGATCCGCCGCCGAGCCTGGTCGCCCGGCTCTCGCAGACCTTCCAGGGCACGGGCGGCGACCTCGCGGAGGTCGCGAAGACGCTTGTGCTGGCGCCCGAAGCCTGGTCGCCCCAGGCGCGGAAGTTCAAGACGCCGTACGAGTTCGTCGTCTCCAGCTGGCGCGCGACCGGCGCCCCGCCGCAGACGCTGGCCGAACTCGGCCCGGTCCTCAACGAGCTCGGCCAGAAGCCGTTCAGCGCCCCCTCGCCGAAAGGCTGGCCGGAAGAGGCCGAGGTCTGGTGCGCTCCGGACGCGCTGATCAAGCGCATGGCCTGGGCCCAGACCGTCGCCGAGCAGTCGCTGAACGGCCGCGACCCGAGCCAGCTCGCCGTCGACGCGCTCGGCGCCCAGCTCACCCCCCTCGTCGCCAAGGCCATCTCGCGGGCCGAGACCCGCGAGGAAGGCCTCGCCATCCTCTTGATGTCCCCGGAGTTCCAACGCCGATGACCGACGTCAACCCG
>DATKMZ010000109.1:0-17821 GCA_035541575.1 Caulobacteraceae bacterium
GGCGCCGTCGCCAAGGCCGGCGGCTCGGTGCTGAACGACGTCGTCCAGTACGCCGAGCCGATCACGGAGCGCGGGCTCGTCTTCATGGACAGTCCCGGCTTCGACCCCTGCTCGGCGACTGGCCAGGTGGCCTCGGGCGCAACGATGATCGCCTTCACCACCGGCCGCGGCTCGGCGTTCGGCTGCAAGCCCTCGCCCTCGATCAAGCTGTCGTCCAACACCGAGATCTACCGGCGGATGGCGGACGACATCGACATCGACTGCGGGCCGATCGCGACCGGCGAGGCGACGATCGAAGAGAAGGGCGGCGAGATCCTCGACTACCTGCTCGAGGTGGCGTCGGGCCAGCGCACCAAGAGCGAAGAGCTCGGCTACGGCGGCGCCGAGTTCGTGCCCTGGCAGATCGGGGCGGTCATGTGACGACGCGGCTGCGCGCGCCGTTCGTCTGGACCCCGCAGCAGCCGATCGACCCGATCGGCTACCGCCTGCACTATCTCGGCGCCGCCGCGAGGCCGAACGAGCCGAACCGCTGGTTCCTGTTCCGCAAGACCGTCCAGCTGGATGCGGCGCCGACCAAGGCGCCGCTCTCGATCACCGTCGACGGCCGCTACGTCCTCTTCGTCAACGGCGCGCAAATCGGGCGCGGGCCGGTGCGCTGCAGTCCGCTCTTTCAGCGCTACGACGACTACGACCTCAACGGCGCGCTTCGCCCGGGCCGCAACGTGATCGCGGTGCTGGTCCACACCTACGGCCGCGACACCGCCTTCTACGAGACCACCAAGGGCATGTGGCAGCCGACGTTCGGCGACGGGGGGCTCTGGGCCGAGGGGACCGCTCAGACCCCGGCCGGTGAGGTCGATCTGTCGACGCGCGCCGGCTGGCGCTGCCGTCAGTCGCACGCCTGGATGCAGGACGCGCCGCAGTCGAACCACTCGCTCGGCTTTGTCGAGGAGTTCAACGCCGCGTCGTTCGATCCGGATTGGGCGTCGCTGGCCCACGACGACTCCGACTGGGACGAGGCGCGTCCGCTGGTCTCCGGGGGCGGCGCTCCGGAGACCGCGTACGGCGGCCTGGAGACCCGGCCGTTCCCTACGCTCGTTCCGCGCGGCATCCCCATGCTCGAGGAGCGCAAGGTCGCCGCGCAGCGGATCGTCTGGGTGCGCGGCCTCGTTCCCGACCCCGACCTGCCCTTCCATCGCCGCTGCTACGAGGAGCCGCTCGCCGAGGCGCCGCGTGGCGCAGTGGGAAACGAGGCCGACCTGCTGCGGCTGGGAGGCGGCGCGGCCGTTGTCCGCACCGAGCCCGGACGCGACGTGACGATCCTGCTCGACTTCGGGAAGATCATGACCGGCCGTCCGTGGTTCGAGATCGAGGCGCGCGGCGGCGAGGCGGTCGAGATCGCCTGCGTCGAGGGGCTTCCGGGCGAGTGGCGTCCGGGCGGGCCGCCGCCGGACGCACGCCCGAAGCCGAAGCCCTGGCTCGGAGCCGACACCCACCTCTGCCGCTATCGCGCCCGGCCCGGCGTGCAAGTCTTCGAGCGGTTCGAGTGGTGCGCGATCCGCTGGATGCAGGTGACGGTGCGCGACGCGCCCGATGGCCTGGTGTTCCGCGGCCTCGGCGCCAACCTCGTCAACTACCCGGTCGAGGAACGCGGTCGCTTCGCTTCATCCGATCCGCTGCTCGACCAGCTCTGGGCGACCGGCGCCTACACGCTGCGCCAGTGCATGCACGACGCCTGGGAGGACTGCCCGAGCCGCGAGCAGCGGCAGTGGCTGGGCGATGTCACGGTCGAGAACCTCGCCGGCTGGGCTGCGTTCGGCCCTTGCGTCGCGCCGCTGACGGCCAAGTTCCTGGCTCAGGCCGCCGAGAGCCAGCGCCCCGACGGCCTCACCCAGATGTTCGCCCCCGGCGACCACAAGACCGACGGCATGCTGATCCCGGACTGGACGCTGCAGTGGATCCTGGCCGCGGGCGATCACTGGCGCTACGCCGGCGATATCGAGACGATCCACGCGGTCCTCCCCTCCATCCTCAAAGCGCTGGCGTGGTTCGAGCGGCTGCTTTCGCCGTCGGGCCTCGTCGCCGACATGCCCTACTGGCACTTCATGGACTGGTCCGGCGTCGGCCGGCAAGGCGAAGCCGGCGCGCTCAACGGCCAGCTTGCGGGCGCTTTCACCGTGGCGAGCGGGCTGGCGCGGGCGGTCGGCTGGGAGCGCGAAGCCGCGCGCCTCGCCGCGCGCGCCAAGTCCATCGGGGCGGCGCTCGACGCACGCCACTGGGATGCCAGACGCGAGGTCTACGTCGACATCGTCGACCCGGTGACGGGCGCCCAGGACCTGCGCGTCTCGCAGCACGCCAACGCCGCCATTGCGCTCTGGACCGATGCGCCGGGGCCCCGTGTCGCCGCGGCGCTCGGCCGGGCCACCGACAGTAACCGGCTCGTCTTCACCGCCGCGCCGCCGATCGCGCCGACCGGCGGGACGCTTGATCCCGAGGAAGGCGTGGTGCTGGCGAACACCTTCTACAGCCACTTTCTCTACGAGGCCCTGGCCCGCCACGGTCGGCTCGGCGAAGCGCTGCGGCTGATGCGCGAGCGCTACGGTCCGATGCTGGCGCGTGGCGCGACGACGCTCTGGGAGAGCTTCGAGCCGACCGCCAGCCTCTGCCACGGCTTCTCCGCGACGCCGACGTATCAACTGAGCCGGCGGATCCTGGGCGTCGCGCCGGCGGCCCCGGGCTTCGCGACAGTTGCGCTGGCGCCGGACCTCGCCGACCTCGAGCACGCCTCGGGCGTCGTCCCGACTCCGTTTGGCGACGTCGAAGCGGCGCTGGAGAAAACGGGCGACGGCTTCGTCGCGCGCTACCGGCTGCCCGAGCGCCGGCCGCTCAGCATCACCGCGCCGCCGTCGTTCGCGCTCACGGGCGCGGCGCCCGGCGAAGGCGATCGCGTCGAGCTCAGCTTCGAGCGTGGGCGCGTTCACGCCTGATTGTGGCATAATCGTTCCACATCGCTCATTACTGATCAAATAGCTGCAAAGCTTCGTTGACCCGTGATCGCTGACGTGCGATCCGAGAGCGGCAATGAGAAGAAGCCGCGCTCGGATGAGCGCGACTCGCACGTTAGGGGGACACGGATGACCAAGCGCAGCCTGCGCCTTTGCACTTCCGCGAGCGTTCTTGCGGCGCTCATGACCATCGCCGGCGCCGCCCGAGCCGCCGACGCCACGTCCGATCAGCCGATGACGACGGCGATCACGACGGTTGCGCCCCTCAACATCACGGCCGAACGCCGGACGACCAATCTGCAGGTCGCGCCGATCGCCGCGAGCGTGATCGCCGGCGGCCAGCTCGAGAGTCAGGGCATTCGGACCCTCGACGACCTGCAGTTCCACACGCCGTCGCTGACCGTGACGGACTTCGGCCAGGGCAACCTTTTCAACATTCGCGGCATCGGCAAAGACCTGACCAACGTCCAGACGCCGTCGGGCGTCGTCACCTACTGGGACGGCGTCGCCTCGTTCCCCGGCTTCTTCCAGGACGCGCCCTACTACGACATCTCGAACGTCGAGGTGCTGCGCGGGCCGCAGGGCACCTTCGCGGGCCAGAACGCCACCGGCGGGGCCGTGTTCATCACCACCAACGACCCGTCGACGCATGGCGTCAGCGGCGACGTCGAGGGCCAGTACGGCAGCTACAACGACGGCATGCTGCAGGGCTACGTGAACCTGCCGATCAACGACACGCTGGCGCTCAGGGTTTCGGCGGACGGCGAGCGACGCGACAGCTTCTACTCCGTCGCCGGTCCGTGGACGACGCCGTTCCAGGACACTCCAGGCCGGCTGCTGCAGGGCGCATTCCGGATTGGCCTGCTCTGGCAGCCGACCGACCAGTTCCGCCTCGTCGCCAAGGGCGAGTACGTCTACGTCGACCACGGCGGCTCGGTCGCCGATCCGGTCGTGAACCCGGCCAACCCGGCCCAGCTCAACCCCGTCGACCCATTCCACGTCACCAACAACGCCAACAACTTCGGCGCCGACAAGTTCGTGCGGCTGTCGCTGAACATGGCCTATACGTTCGAGAACGGCGTCGTTCTGCGCTCGATCTCGGGCTACCAGTACGGCGTCACCAACGAGGAGATCGACCTCGACGGCACCTCGCTGCTGCCGTTCACGTTCTCCGACTACGGCCAGGAGCGGATCTACTCCGAGGAGCTGAACCTCGTCTCGCCCGACAAGGGCCCGCTGCGCTGGGTGGGCGGCGTCTACTTCCAGAACGACACAGTCGTCCTGCCGCCGGGCGCCGGCTTCGACATCGGCCTGCCGCCGGGCGTCTTCGACATCAACATCATCTACCGCACGCCGAAGACGACCGACGCGGTGTTCGGTCAGGTCACCTACGACCTGACGCCGACGCTGCAGCTCGAGGCCGGCGCAAGGTTCACCCACTCGAACTTCACGCTCGACGACAACAACTTCCTCAACAACAACCCAGCAGCCGGCCTCGTGCTGCACGCCTCGACCAACGACAACGCGGTGACCGGCAAGGTCGCGCTGACCTGGCGGCCGGACGAGAACAACACGCTCTACGTGTTCGGCGCCGAGGGCCACAAGCAGAACGGCATCAACACCAATCCGGCGACGCCGTTCGGGTCCGAGGAGGTGACCGACATCGAAGCCGGCTGGAAGCCGACGTTCCTCGATGGCCACCTGCGCGCGCAGCTCGGCCTGTACTATACGCTCTACCGGCACTTCCAGCTGCAGTTCACGACCCCGCAGCAGACCAACCAGATCCAGAACGTCGACGGCACGACGGTCGCCTACGGCTTCGAAGGCGAGGCGCAGGCCGTGTTCGGCGCGCTAGCGCTCAACGCCGGACTTTCGTACGAACACAGCCGGCTGGGGTCGGTCACGATCGTCGACCCGAATGCGCCCGGCGGACCCGCGCCGGTGTTCCTGGGCGGACGGCCGCTGCCGCTGGCGCCCGACTGGACCGCCAACATCGGCGCCCAGTACGCGATCCCGATCATGAACGGCGCCACGCTGACGCCGCGGATCGACTACTCGTACACCGGCGGCCAGTGGGCGACGCCGTTCCAGCACTTCGGCGAGTTCCTGAACGCGCGCAATCTCGTCAACGCCCAGATCGCCTACGCGCAGGACCAGTGGAAGCTGACGCTCTACGCGACCAACGCTTTCAACCTGCACTACCTGATCGCGTCCAACGTTGGCGTGCCGTTCTCGCTGCGCTACGCCGGCCCGCCTGGACAGTACGGGTTCCGGGTCGAGCGGCGGTTCTAGAGTAGCTGGGTCAGGCGTCCGAGCGTTCGACGCGCACGGCGGCGAGCGTAGGTTCGGCTCGCTTCGCCGCCGCCTTCGCGCGCCTCGCCAGGTGGCGGGCGGCCAGCTTCTGCACCATGCTCTCGCCGCCGATCTCGCGGCGTGACAGCAGGTAGTAGGCGGCGGCGGCCGAGAGGTAGACCACGGGGAAGATGGGCTCCGGCACGTGGACGAGCCGCGCGTTGCCGGCGACGAACCCGATCACGAGCGTCATTCCGACGAGGAAGGTCACCACCCCCGTGGTCGAGACGCCCGCGTCCAGCAGGTGGTGGTGCAGGTGGTTGCGGTCGGCCGAGAACGGCGAGCGGCCGGCCCGCATCCGCCGGAAGATCAGCACCAGGCAGTCGATCACCGGTGGGGCGATCAGGAACGGCGCCAGCGCCGGCGTCACCGGATGGCCGGGCGTCTGGGTGAGCCGGAACGCCGCCCAGGCGATCCAGAGCCCGAGGATCTCGGCGCCGTCGCCGAGGAACACGCTCGCCTGCGGGCGCCACGGCGTGCGCAGATTGTAGGCTAGGAAGGCGACCACGCAGCCGGCCATGACGATCAGGTCGCCCACCAGCGGCCCGTTGCCGGCGTAGATCGCCGCACAGATCAGCATGACCAGCGCCGCCAGCACGAGCGATCCTGCGAGGCCGTCGACGCCGTCGGCCCAGTTGATCGCATTGGTGATGCCGACCGTCGCCAGCACGGTGAACGGCAGCGAGAGGACGCCCAGCGTGTGACCGGTGAAGCCCAGCGCGTTGCCGATCCACTCGACCCGCACGCCGCCCCAGGTGAAGAGCACCAGCGCCGCCGTCGCCTGCGCGACGATCCGGATGCGCCAGTCGACGTCGAATCGGTCGTCGATCGTGCCCACGGCCAGCAGCAGCAGGCTGGCCGCGCCGAGCGCGCCGACGTCGCGCGTGATCGGCACGAGGAAGCCCGCCGTCAGCATCGCGCCGAACAGGATCGCCGCGCCCCCCACCAAGGGCGTCGGCGCCGCATGGGTCTTACGCACGCCCGGGTGGTCGACCAGCCGCCAGCGGACCGCGAGCGGTTTCAGCATGGGGATGAGCATCGCCGTTGCCAGGAACGGCGCGCCCGCTAACAATAGTCCGTCCCGAGTCAATTGCAGCCACGCTTCGTACATCGACCCTCGCAGCAGCAAACGTCGCCATAGTGGGCGGGACTGACCGCGGAACGGACAGTAGAAGCACCATTCCCTCCTTTGCGACCGGCGATCAACCGGTAACAATCGAGCGGCTCTCCCGGCCCCGCTTGCCACCGCGAGGGGCGCCCGCGATAAAGTGAATAGACGGACTGGATCGGTCACGCGGCCGGTCGGCCGGCGGACGGACTTGCCGCTGGAGGGAGCGCCCGAGCCGATGGCGATCGAGACCGTCTTCCCGCTGACCGGCAAGCGCGTCTGGGTCGCTGGCCATCGAGGCATGGTCGGCTCTGCGATCGTCCGGCGCCTGGCGTTGGAAGGCTGCGAGGTGGTGAGCGCCGAGCGCGCCGAGCTCGATCTGACCCAGCAGCATGACGTCGACCGGTTCGTCGAGGCTGCACGGCCCGACGCCATCTTCCTGGCGGCCGCGCGCGTGGGCGGGATCATGGCCAACAGCACCCGCCCGGCCGACTTCCTCTACGAGAACATGACGATCAACGGCAACGTGCTGGAGACAGCGCACCGGCGGCGCGTCGCCAAAGTGATGGTGCTGGGTTCGAGCTGCATCTATCCGCGGCTGGCCGAGCAGCCGATCGTCGAGGAAGCCCTGTTGACGGGTCCGCTCGAGCCCACCAACCAGTGGTACGCGGTGGCCAAGATCGCGGCGCTGAAGCTGGCGCAGGCCTATCGCCAGCAGCACGGCGACGACTTCATCTCGGTGATGCCGACCAATCTCTACGGGCCGGGCGACAATTTCGACCTGGCCGAGGGCCACGTGCTGCCCAGCCTCATGCGCAAGGCCTACGAAGCCAAGCAGCGCGGCGAGCGGCGGCTGGTCATCTGGGGCACGGGGACGCCCAGGCGCGAGTTTCTGCACGTCGACGACTGCGCAGACGCGCTGGTGTTCCTGATGAAGACCTACTCGGGCGAGTCCCAGATCAACGTGGGATCCGGATCCGACCTGACGATTCGCGCGCTCGCCGAGCGCGTGTGCGCCGCGGTCGGGTTCCAGGGCGAGATCGTCACCGATCCTTCCAAGCCCGACGGCACGCCGCGCAAGCTGATGAGCGCCGCGAAGCTGCGGTCGATGGGCTGGCGCCCCCGCATCAACCTGGACCAGGGGCTCGCCGAGACTTACCGATGGTTCGTCGACAGCCTCGCCGTCACCGCATGAGACAGGGCCGCGCTTGAGCCGCCGATACAACATCGAAAAGCGCGTGCTGGTGACCGGCGGCGCGGGCTTCCTCGGCTCGCACCTGATCGACCGCCTGCTCGACGACGGGGCCGAGGTCGTCTGCGTCGATAACCTCTTCACCGGCTCGAAGCGCAACCTCTACCGGTTCGCCGACAATCCGCGCTTCGAATTCATCCGGCACGACGTGACCTTCCCGCTCTACGTGGAAGTGGACGAGATCTACAACCTCGCCTGCCCCGCCTCGCCGATCCACTACCAGCACGACCCGGTGCAGACGACGAAGACGTCCGTGCACGGAGCGATCAACATGCTTGGGCTGGCCAAGCGGCTGAAGTGCAAGATCCTGCAGGCCTCCACCAGCGAGGTCTACGGCGACCCTGCCACGCATCCCCAGGCCGAGGACTACTGGGGCCACGTCAATCCGATCGGCCTCCGCTCGTGCTACGACGAGGGCAAGCGTTGCGCCGAGACGCTGTTCTTCGACTACCACCGCCAGCACGCGGTCGAGATCAAGGTCGCGAGGATCTTCAACACGTACGGCCCGCGCATGCACCCCGCCGATGGCCGCGTCGTCTCCAACTTCATCATGCAAGCGCTCAAGGGCGAGCCCATCACGATCTACGGCGAGGGGCGGCAGACCCGCTCGTTCTGCTACGTCGACGACCTCGTCGAAGGGCTGATCCGCCTCATGGACAGTCCGCCCGAGGTGACCGGGCCGATCAATCTCGGCAATCCGGCCGAGTCCACGATCCGCGAGCTCGCCGAGCTGATCGTCGAGATGACCGGGTCGAAGTCCGAGCTCGTCAGGGGCCCTCTGCCAGCCGACGATCCGCGCCAGCGCCAGCCCGATATCGGCCTGGCGAAGTCCGTGCTCGGATGGTCGCCCAAGGTCGCACTCGCGGACGGGCTGAAGCCGACGATCGAGTATTTCGCGAGGACCCATGTCAACTGAGCCGCCCGCGCCCGCAGAGCACGACGACGGGCCGCGGTGGCGACTGGTCCGCGCGCTGACCGGCCGCGAGGTGCTCGCCTGCGAGCAGCTGCAGAACCAGGGCTTCCGCACGTTCCTTCCTAAGCAGCTGAAGACCGTGCGGCACGCCCGCAAGGTGCGGGTCGCGCTCGGCGCCTACTTCCCCGGCTACCTGTTCGTCGAGGTCGACCTCGCCCGCGATCGCTGGCGCAGCATCAATGGGACTTTGGGCGTCGCCCACCTGATCGGCGCGGCCGAACGTCCAACGCCCGTGCCGCGCGGCGTCGTAGAGGCGCTGATGGCGGCCGCGGACGAGCGCGGCGTGATCGCCGGCCCGCCGCTCAAGGCGGGGCAGAAGGTGCGGATCATCGCCGGCGCTTTCGCCGACAAACTGGCGGTGATCGAGCGGCTGGACGACGCCGGACGCGTGCGCGTGTTGCTTGAGATCGTCAGCGGCCAGGTGGCCGTCACCGTCGCCCGCGACTTCCTCGACGCCGCAAGGTGAGGCGCCGTCCGCCGGGCGCTTTGCCGCCGCCGCGTCTGCTGATAGACAAACAGAGCGAGTTGAAATTCATCGTGATTTCGTGGTCGCGGTGAAGGTTGTAGCGACCGGCTTCGCGCCGGAGCGACACTAGAACGAGCGGATGACCCCCGAGTCACCCGAAGTGCGGTAGCGTGGCCGGTGAGAAAGACCCGGCCAGCAAGGTCTCACAACAGACGTGCGCATTTCAGTCGTCACTGTTTGCTGGAACGCTGCCGCGACCATTGCCGATGCGCTGGACTCTTTCTTCTCGCAATCTCATCCAGAAAAAGAGCTGATCGTAGTGGACGGCGCGTCGTCAGACGAGACGATGGCAGTGGTGGCGCGCTATGCTTGCGACCAACTGACAGTGATCTCGGAACCGGATCGCGGTCTCTATGATGCGATGAACAAAGGCCTCGGGGCCTACCGCGGCGACGCCGTCGGTTTCTTGAACGCCGACGATCGGTTCCACCACCCAGGCGCCCTGTCGATCGTCGCGCAGGCGCTGGAGACCGCGGACGCATGCTATGGCGATCTCGACTACGTCGACCGCGCCCGTGAGGGGCGAATCGTGAGGCGCTGGCGCGCCACGCCCTGGCGCAAGGGCGCGTTCCGCCGCGGCTGGATGCCCGCCCATCCGACGTTCTACTGCCGGCGCGCGGTCGCCGACGCGGTCGGCGGCTTCGACCTGCGCTACCGCGTCGCCGCCGACTACGACTTCATGCTGCGTGCGCTCGAACTCCACGACGTGGCCGCGGCCCGCGTGCCCGGCGTCCTCGTCGACATGGACATCGGCGGCAGGAGCTCGGCGAGTCTGACGGCGCGCCTGCGGCACAATCTGGAAGCGCTCGACTCGCGCCGCCGCTGGCTGCGATCTGGCGTGGTCGACTATGCGCTGTTCGCCAAGCCGCTCTCAAAGGCCGGGCAGTTCGTCGGCGCGGCCAGCGGGGCTCAGGCAAGGGGATGACCGACCGGGTTCTCGTCACGGGCGGGGCCGGCTACATCGGCTCGCACGCCTGCAAGGCGCTGGCAGGCGCCGGCTTCACGCCAGTCGTCTACGACAACCTCTCGCGCGGATTCGACTGGGCCGTGCGTTGGGGCCCGCTCGAGCGGGGCGACCTGCTCGATCGCGCGCAGCTCGACGCCGCGTTCGCCCGCCACCGCCCTGTCGCGGTGATGCACTTCGCGGCCTTCGCCTACGTCGGCGAGTCCGTCGCCGACCCGGCAATCTATTACCGCAATAACATCGTCGGCTCGCTGAACCTGCTCGACGCCATGCGCGCCGCCGGCATCGAGCGGATCGTGTTCTCGAGCTCGTGCACGACCTACGGCGTCCAGAGCGCCGAGCCGATCTCGGAGAGCGCGCCACAGGCGCCCGTCAATCCCTACGGTGCGACTAAGCTCGGCATCGAGCAGGCGCTCAAGGACTACGGCGCCGCCTATGGCCTCCGGGCGGTCGCGCTGCGCTATTTCAACGCGGCGGGCGCAGATCCCGAGGGCGAGATCGGCGAGGCGCACGATCCGGAGACCCACCTTATTCCGCTCGTGCTGGACGCCGCGGCGAGCGGTGCGGTGCTGACGATCAACGGCGACGACTATCCGACCCCCGACGGCACGTGTGTTCGCGACTACGTTCACGTCGCTGACCTCGCCGACGCACACCTGAAGGCGCTGGCCTCGCTCGACCGCGCGCCAGGTTTCGACGCCTTCAACCTCGGCACCGGCCATGGCCTCTCGAACCTCGAGATCGTTGCGGCGGCCCGCAGCGTGACGGGACGCGACATTCGCACGCGGTTCGGCCCGCGCCGGGCGGGCGACCCGCCGGTGCTGACGGCCGACGCGGCCAAAGCCGGGCGAGAGCTCGGCTGGTTCCCGGCCCAGAGTTCGGCCCAGACCATCATCGAGACGGCCTGGCGCTGGCGCGAGCGCCAGGCGACGCCCGCCCCGCTGGTCGAGGTCGTCGGCGGCGGGGCGGGGTGAGGCCGGGCGCTCAGCGATGTGCGGAATAGCCGGCGCCTTCGCCTACGGCGCCGCCGCGCCGGCGGTGTCGGAGTCCGAGCTCCTCGACGTGCGCGAAGCGATGGCGGCGCGCGGCCCCGACGGCGCGGGGCTCTGGCTCACACCCGACCGGCGGTGCGGACTCGCGCACCGGCGCCTGGCGATCATCGACCCCACCGACCGCGCCGCCCAGCCGATGCTGAGCGCCGATGGGCGCCTTGCGATCACGTACAACGGCGAGATCTACAACTTCCCTGAGCTCAAGGCCGAGCTGGTGGCGCGGGGCGCGGGTTTCCGCACGACGTCTGACACCGAGATGCTGCTGCACCTCTACGCGCTCGAAGGCGAGGGCATGGTCGGGCGCCTGCGCGGTATGTTCGCGCTCGGGATCTGGGACTCAGAGCGGGCCGGGCTCTTCCTCGCGCGCGACCCCTACGGCATCAAGCCGCTCTACGTCGCCGACGACGGCCGCACGCTCCGGTTCGCCTCGCAGGTGAAGGCGCTCGTCGCCGGCGCCGCGCCGGGAACGCCCGACGCCGCCGCCGCGGTTGGCTTCCACCTCTTCGGCTACGTGCCCGAGCCGTTCACGCTCCATGGTCACGTCCGAGCGTTGCCGGCCGGGACTACGCAGTGGATCGACGGTCGCGGCGCCCGGAAGCCCCGGCCCTACGT
The DNA here is from genome assembly GCA_035541575.1 of Caulobacteraceae bacterium. GTDB lineage: Bacteria > Pseudomonadota > Alphaproteobacteria > Caulobacterales > Caulobacteraceae > Acaudatibacter. The sequence continues at coordinate 11,845 of DATKMZ010000109.1, forward strand.
CGCCCTTCCCGCGGTGCTGGCGGACGGGGCGAGGCGCCCGGCTGCGAGCGCGCAGTTCGGCGTGCGGGTTCGCGCGGCGGTCGCCGACAGCGTGCGCGCACACCTGCTCGCCGACGTGCCGGTCGGCGTCTTCCTGTCGGCCGGCGTCGACTCCGGGGCGATGCTCGCGCTGATGCGCGAGGCTTCTGTCGCCGACCTGACCGCGGTCACGCTCGCGTTCCGCGAGTTCGAGGGGACGCGCGAGGACGAGGCGCCGCTCGCCGCCGAAGTCGCCACCCGATACGGCGCGCGTCATGTGGTCCGGCGGGTCGACCGCCGCGAGTTCGAAGCCGACCTGCCGGAGATCGTGGCGGCGATGGACCAGCCCTCGATCGACGGCGTGAACACCTGGTTCGTCGCCAAGGCCGCGCGGGAAGCCGGCCTGAAGGTCGCGATCTCGGGCCTCGGCGGCGACGAGCTGCTGGCCGGCTACCCCAGCTTCGTCGACCTCCCCCGGTGGCGGCGCCGGTTCGGCCCGTGGGCGGCCGTGCCGGGCGTCGGGCCCGTTTCGCGCGCCATGCTGCGCGCGTTCGCACCGAGTGTGCTGCGCCAGACGCCGAAGGCGGCCGGGATGCTCGAGCACGCCGGCAGCTGGACCGGCGCCTACCTGCTGCGGCGGGGGCTCTTCCTGCCGCACGAGCTGCCCGCGCTGCTCGGCGAAGAGGTCGCGCGCGAAGGTCTGGCGCGTCTGGGCGAGGCGGCGGGCCTGGCCGCCGCGCTCGAGCCCGATCCCGGCAGCGACGTGGGGCGGGTCTGCGCGCTGGAAAGCTGCTGCTATCTGCGCGGCCAGCTGCTGCGCGACGCCGACTGGGCCGGCATGGCGCATGGCGTGGAGATCCGCACTCCGCTCGTCGACATCGAGCTGCTGAGGGCGCTGGCCCCGTTCATCCCCGCGTTGCGGCCCGGCGCGGGCAAGGCGGCGCTGGCGAGCGGGCCGGCGACGCCGCTGCCGGACGTCGTGGTCCGTCGCGCGAAGACCGGCTTCACCGTGCCGACATCCGACTGGATGGACCAATCCCTTGGTCGCGGAGCCGGACAGCCGGCGAAAGGGCTGACGTCGCGGCGTTGGGCGCGGCAAGTCTTCGCCTGGGCGACCGGCGGCGCGCCGCCCGCCGAGGGGCTCGCGACAGCCGCGTGACGCGCCGCGGCGTCCAGGTGTCCGCGCAGTTCCTGGCGGCGGGGTCAGGCGGCATCGCCCGCTGCGCACGGCTGTCAATCCTGGCATTGAGCGCGGCGGGAGCGCCGGTCAGCGCCCTCGCCGTCGAGGAAGCCGAGCCGACGTCGGTTGGCGCGGTGCGCACGCAGGCTTTCCGCGGCGACCGCGCCGCGTTCGTCGCCGCCAATGCGCTGGGCGCGATGGCTCGCGACTGGGTGCTGTACGATTTTGCCGGCACCGCCCGCGCCCATGCGCCGCTCGCGCCGCTGCGCCGACCCTACGCAGTCTGGACCCACGGCTGGGAGGTCTGGCCGGGCAACTTGCGGGCCGACTACGCCAAGGCGATCCGTGGGGCTCGGGCCGTCTTCGCCAACAGCGAGCATACCGCCCAACGACTCGCCGACAGCCTGCCGGACGTCCGCTCCGTCAGCGCCTGCCCGCTCGGCACCGAACGGGACCTGGATGAGGGCGGCGAACCCACGCTCGGCGGGCGCGAGCCGCTCGTGCTCTTCGTCGGCCGCAACGACGAGATGTTCGCCAAGGGGCAGGACCGGCTGATCTCGGCCTGGCCGAAGGTGCTGGCCGAGGTTCCGGACGCCACGCTGGCGTTCGTGGGCGGCGGCGTGCGACTGGAAGAGCTGCGGGCGCTGGCCGCCGCCTCGCCGGCGGCTGCGTCGATCCGCGTGTTGGGCGCCTTGCCGGACGAAGAGGTGGCCGCGCTGCTGCGGCGCGCCCGGCTGCTCGCCATGCTAAGTTGCGTCGAGGGCTTCGGCCTGGTTTTCGCCGAGGCCATGGGGCATGCGACGCCGGTGCTCTCGTCGTGCGAAGACGCGTCGCCCGAGGTCAACCTCGACGGTGAGACCGGCTTCGCCGTCTCGCGCGACGACCCCGATGCTGCGGCGGCGCGCATGATCGAGGTGCTTAAGCACGACCGCCTCTTCGCGGCCATGTCGGCGCGGGCCTACCAGCGCTGGCGCCGCGAGTACTGCTTCTCGGCGTTCCGCAACCGGTTCGTGCGAGTGGCGGCCGGCGCGGGGCTGCTCGCGCCCGGCCCGTCGCTCGCGGCGACCGCCGGCGCGCCGGGCGCGTGGGCCGGGTCGTGAAAGCGAGCGCCGACGCCGTCGCCGTCGGTGAGGCGCAGGCCGGCAACCGGGCCTGGTGGACGGCGAACACCATGTCCTACGATTGGAAGGACAGGATCTCGCGCGAGCCCCTCTCGCGCGAGTGGTTCGACGAGGTCGACCGCCGCTTCATCGAGAGCGCCCGCCACTTCGCCCATTCCGACCGGCCCTTCGGCCGGATCATTCCGTTCGACGCGATCGCCGGGAAGCGCGTGCTGGAGGTGGGCTGCGGGATGGGCCTGCACACCGAGCTAATGGCGCGGGCCGGCGCTCACGTCACGGCCATCGACATCTCGCCGAAGTCGGTCGCGGCGACCAAGGCCCGGCTCGCCCTGCGCGGCGTCCAGGCCGACGTGCGAGAGGCCGACGCCGAAGCGATCGACTTCGACGAAGCGTTCGAATTCATCTGGTCATGGGGGGTGATCCACCACTCGGCGCGAACGGGACGCGTGCTGCGCAACTTGCACGCCGCGCTGACGCCCGGCGGCCAGCTGCGCTTCATGGTCTACAGCCTCGAGGGCATGCAGTCGTACGCCGTGATCGTCAGCCGCTACTTGCTCGGATTCTGGCGCGGCCAGTCGCTCGACGAGATCCTGTGGCGCAGCACCGACGGGTACCTCGCCCGGTACTTCACCCGGGATTCGCTGGCCGACCTCTGCCGGACCTTCTTCGACGACGTCGAGGTCGAGGTGTTCGGGCTGGAGGCCGACGCGGTGCCGCTGCCCGCGCCGTTGCGCCGGCTGGTGCGGCCGTTGGTGTCGGACCGCTACATCGAGAGAGCGGTTCGGAAGCGCGGCGCCTTCCTCTTCGCGACCGCGACCAAGGAGGGCGCATGAGCGCCGGCGCGGAGATGCGCCCGCTGATCGCCGGCTACGCCGCAAAGCTCGCCGCGGCGCTGGCGAGCCCGGCGATGGAGTCGCTTCCCGTGCTCGGCGAAGCGCTGCGCCGCTGCTGGACCGAGGGACGCTGCGTCTATCTCTGCGGCAACGGGGGCAGCGCGGGCAACGCGATCCACCTCGCCAACGATCTGCTCTACGGCGCTGGAACCGCGATCGGACGGGGCCTCCGGGTCGAGGCCCTGAGCGCCAATCCCGCGGTGCTCACCTGCCTCGCCAACGACCTCGGCTACGAGGCGATCTACGCCGAGCAGTTGAGGGTGAAGGCGCAGGCCGGCGACGTGCTGATCGTGCTCTCTGGCAGCGGCAATTCGCCGAACGTCGTGCGGGCGCTCGAGGTTGGCGCGGAGCTTGGGATGCAGACCTTCGCGGTGCTCGGCTACTCAGGCGGCCGCTGCAAGGCGCTGGCGGACCACGCGATCCACTTCGCCGTCGACGACATGCAGATCGCCGAGGACCTGCAGCTCGTCGTGGGCCACATCTGCATGCAGTGGCTCTGCGCCAACCCGCCCGCCGTCGGCGCCGAGGAGGCGGTTCCCTCTTGCGCCACCTGATCACCGGCGTCGCCGGTTTCATCGGCAGCCAGCTGGCGGACGCCTTGCTGGCCGACGGCGAGACCGTGGCCGGCGTCGACGACTTCTCCCTGGGTCGGCCCGAGCACTTGGCGGAAGCGCATCGCCGTCCGTCGTTCCGGTTCGTCGAGGCCGACATGGCGGAGCCCGCCGCCGCCACGGCCGCGTTCCACGCGCTCTGCGATGGCGGCGCGCCCGACATCGTCTGGCACCTGGCCGCCAACAGCGACATCTCTGCCGGCGTCGCCGATCCAAGCGTCGACTACCGCCGCACGCTCGGCACGACGCTCGCGACAGTCGAGGCCGCCGGCGCCGTCGGCGCGCGCGCCGTGGCCTTCACGTCGACCTCGGCCGTCTATGGCGAGCGCGACGGGCCGCTTGGCGAGGACGCCGGGCCGCTACTGCCGATCTCGAGCTACGGCGCGGCCAAGCTCGCGAGCGAGGCGGTGCTGAGCGCAGCGGCTGAAGCTTCGCTCGAGCGAGTCTGGATCTTCCGCCTGCCGAACGTGGTCGGCCCTCGAGCCACGCACGGGGCGTTGCACGACTTCGTGGCCCGGTTGCGCGAGCGGCCGGCCGCCTTGAAAGTCCTCGGCGACGGCGCCCAGACCAAGCCCTATCTGCACGTCACCGAGCTGATCGAGGCGATGTGGTTCGTCGTCGCCAAGGCGACGGGGCGGCGCAACGTCTTCAACATCGGGCCGGAGGATGAGGGCGCGCCCGTCAGCTTCCTGGCGCGAGCCATCGTCGAGCGGATGGCGCCGGGAACGCCGATCGCCTACGGCGGCGGTGATCGCGGCTGGGTGGGCGACGTACCGCGCTTCGCCTATTCGACGCAGCGGCTCGCCGCGCTGGGCTGGCGGGCGAAGCTGAGCTCGGCGGACGCGGTGCTGCGGGCCGCCGACGAGCTCACCGCGCCCTACCGCCGCATCGGGAAGGTCGCCTGAGCGGGCGATGACCTGGGCGCTGGCGCTGTGATCATCTCGCAGACACCGCTGAGGGTCAGTCTGTTCGGCGGCGGCTCGGACCTGCCGGCCTATTACCGCCGGCACGGCGGGGCGGTGCTGTCGACCACGATCGACAAGTCGGTCTACGTCACGGTGAGCCGCAAGTTCGACGACGCCGTGCGGGTCAGCTACTCGCGCACCGAGGAGGTCGCAACCGCGGGCGACGTCGAGCATCCGCTGGTGCGCGAGGCCCTGGGCCTGCTCGGCATCGACGGCGGGATCGAGATCACCTCGGTGGCCGACATCCCGGCGCGCGGGACGGGGCTCGGCTCCTCCAGCGCGTTCACGGTCGGGCTGCTCAACGCGCTGCACGCCCACCAGGGCCGCCATGCCTCGGCCGCACGCCTTGCCGAGGAAGCCTGCGAGATCGAGCTGACGCGCTGTGGCGAGCCGATCGGCAAGCAGGATCAGTACGCCGCTGCGTTCGGCGGCCTCAACTTCATCCGATTCCGCCCCGACGAGGCCGTCGAGGTCACGCGCGTGATCTGCCCGCCGGACGCGCTCGAAGAGCTGCAGCGGCGGCTGATGTTCTTCTACACCGGCGCCACCCGCTCGGCGTCGCGGCTACTGGCCGAGCAGTCGGCCAACGTCGCCGAACCCGGCGACGCGACCCGGGCGACCGGCGAGCTTGTGTGCCTGGCCGAGGCGGCGTTTCGCGCGATCTGCGCCGGCGAGGTCGATCCGCTCGGGCGCATGCTGCGCCAGGCCTGGAAGCTGAAGCGCAGCCTGGCGAACGGGGTCAGCAACGACCTGATCGACCAAGCCCACGACGCGGCGATCGCGGCCGGCGCGGACGGCGGCAAGCTGCTGGGCGCCGGCGCCGGCGGCTTCCTGATGTTCGTCGCGCCGCCGGAGCGGCAGGCCGCGGTGCGCGAGGCGCTCGCGGGGCTCCGGGAGACGCCGTTCCGGTTCACAGGCCAGGGCGGGCGGATCATCTTTGTCCACTGAGCTCCAGACCCGGCCCGCAGCGCCGGTCCCAGTGAACGAGCCGCTGCTCGACGGCAACGAGGCGCGCTATCTCGCCGAGTGCGTCGCGAGCGGCTGGATATCGTCCGAAGGCCCGTTCGTGACGCGCCTGGAGGACGGCATGGCGGAGGTCTGCGGCCACAGCCATGGCGTCGCCGTCGCCAACGGCACCGTGGCGCTCGAGCTCGCCGTCGCGGCGCTCGGGATCGGCCCGGGCGACGAG
>DATKMZ010000110.1:0-27898 GCA_035541575.1 Caulobacteraceae bacterium
CGGGCGATGCGCCTCGCGGTGAAGGCGCGGCGCTCGGCCGCGTTCCGCCAGGCTGCGGCGGGGGCCACGGCTGGTCTGTCGTCTCGCGATGCGACCCTCGCGGCCGCCGTGCTGCAGCTGCTGCATGGCGGCCAGGCCTGGATCGAGATGCGCCAGCAGTGGGGACTCACCGGCGAGGAGGCCGCGGAAGCCTGCGCCTGGGCGGCGCGGACGCTGCTGGCCGACCTGCATGCCCGCAAGGGCCGTCCGCTCAGCGAGAACTGACCCGACCGGTGAGCGCGCCGGCGCGCTCAGTAGCCGCGGCCGCCATGGACCTGCTGGTAGGTCTTCTGCAGCAGAGGCCCCACCGCGCCGCCGGAGGCGATCGTGCTCTTGCCGAGGAAGTGGTCGCGGCCGAGCAAGGTGGCCAGCTCGGGCGGCTTGTCCTTCAGCCAGTCGTCGCCGAGGTGGCGGTAATCCTCGACCGGCGCGAAGCCGATGCGGGTGTAGGTCAGGTGCAGCACCACGCGCTCGCCATCGGTCTGGCGCGGATAGTTGCCGTGCCAGACATTGCCGTTCCAGAGCGCCAGCGAGCCCTTCGGCGCGATGATCGGGACGGCGCCCTCGAGGCTCTGGCGCAGCTCGCGGGGCGGGTGCCGGCGGTGCTTGTGTGTGCCCGGCATGATCAGCGTGGCGCCGCCCTCGAGCGTGAACTCGTCGGTCACCCAGCAGGCGGTGCACATGATCTCCCAGGGCGGAAAGGGCGCCGGAAACCAGCTGTTGTCGGCGTGCAGCCCGAGCGAGCCCGGCCCCTTCTTCCTGACCGAACCCACCAGCTGCGAGAGGATGAAACCGCGCCCGAGCAGGAACTCGACCATCGCCAGCAGCCGCGGCACGACCACCGCCTGCGCGAACACCGGCTCGCGGCCAAGCAGCACGCCGGCCGAGTAGCCTTTGGCGCGTCCTTCCGTGCCCTGGGCGCAGCGCAGGATCGCCGCGCGGACCTCGTCGGTGATGACGTGGGCGGCCGGGTCCTGAATGATCGTGTAACCGTCGTCGACCAGCTGGCGGATGTTGTCGCGCAACGCCAGCGAGTCGATCCGTTCGGCGAGATCCTCGGCGACGGCGTAGGGATTTTCGGCGGTGTCGAGCGCCATGCTTGTGCCTCCGGCCGCGCCGTCCGACGCGATGCTCGGCGCCGACCATAGCGAAGTCGTGTCACCGAGTGTCAAGACGCGCGGCTTTGACTTGGGCGCCGGCGCGGCCGAGCTTGCGGCTGATGAGTCTCGCCCAGATCGCCGCGCTGATGATGCTCTGCTCGGGCGCGGCGCACGCCGGCGTCAACGCGATCCTGAAGTCGGGCGAGGACAAGATGTCGAGCCGCGCGCTGATCGACGGTTTCTCGGCGCTGCTGATCCTGCCCGCGGCGTTCTTCCTGCCGCTGCCGCACGGCGCGTGGCTCTGGCTGGCGGCGTCGGGCGTGATCCACCTCGTCTACCTCTTCTCGCTGATCAAGGCGTTCGAGCGCGCCGACATGCTGGTGGCCTATCCGATGATGCGCGGCCTCGCGCCGGCGCTGGCCTCGCTCGTCGCGGTGGCTCTGTTCCGCGAGCGGATCACGGTGATGATCGGGTCGGGCGTCGCCTGCGTCTCGATGGGCGTGATGGTCGCCATGGCTGGACGCCATCTCGACCGCGCCTCGCTCGCCTGGTCGCTGCTGACCGGCGCCTGCATCGCGCTCTACACGGTGGCCGACGCGCAAGGCGTGCGCGCCGCGCCCTCGGCGCCGAGCTACATCGTCTGGATCTTCCTGATCGACGGGGGAGTGATCGGGGCGCTGTTCGCGCTCTGGCGCGGGCCGCGGTTCATCCTCTCGGCCCGCAGCGAGTGGAGAGCCGGGCTCGCGGCCGGCGCGGGCTCGATCGTTTCCTATGGTCTCGCGCTCTGGGCCTTCCGACTGGGAAACATCCCGCGCCTGGCTGCGCTGCGCGAGACGTCCGTGCTGTTCGGCGTGCTGATCGCGATCGGGTTCCTGAAGGAGCGGGCGACGCCGGCGCGCCTGGCCAGCGCCGCGCTGATCGGCGCCGGCGCGGCGATCCTCGTCGCGAGCGGCTGACTGGACAAGTCGCGCCGGCGGCGGCCAAAACGTCGCCATGGGCGAGTCAGCCGCCGACCTGGCCTTCGCGCAGGACCTGTTCTCCGGGATGGGCCGCGTCGAGGCGCGCCGGATGTTCGGCGGCGCCGGGCTCTACACGGCGGGCGTCATGTTCGCCCTGGTCGACGACGGGCGCGTCTACCTGAAGACGGACGAGGCGCTGCAGGCGGCCCTGGCCGCGGCCGGAGCCGAGTCGTGGATCTACACCGAACGGCGCGGGCCCAAGGCCGGCATCCCTCAGGAGACCAGCTATTGGTCGCTGCCGGAGTCCGCCCTCGACGACCCGGAGGAGGCGTGCGCCTGGGGCCGCCGCGCGGTCGCGGTCGCGCAGGCCAAGAAGGCCGCCGCGCCGGCTCGCCGCAAACGCTGACCTTTGCGTGGTTCGAGACGCGCCCTGGCGGGCGCTCAGGGCGTCAGCGCACCGAGAGCCCGCCGTCGATCACCAGCTCCGCGCCCGTCACGTAGCGGGACTCGTCGGAGGCGAGCCAGAGCACGCCGTTGGCGATGTCCTGCGGGACGCCCTTCACGCCGAGCGGCACGGCCTGGGTCGACATCGCGTCGAGGTCGGGCGGGGCGTTCGAGCCGGGCTCGCCCATGCCGGCGATCGAGAGCCAGATCGGCGTCTCGATGATGCCCGGGTGCACGGAATTGACCCGGATGCCGTCCTTGAAGTTGGCGCACTCCATCGCGATCGCCTTGGTGAAGAGCCGCACCGCGCCTTTTGTCGCGCAGTAGGCGGCCAGGATCGGCGAGCCCTTCAGCCCCGCCACCGACGACATGTTGACGATCGAGCCGCCGTGCCCGGCCTTCCGCATCAGCGGCAGCGAATGCTTGATGCCGAGGAACACGCCCTCGACGTTCACCGCCTGCTGCCGGCGCCAGTCGTCGAGGCTCATCATCGTGATCGACGGACAGCCGATGCCGATGCCGGCGTTGTTGACCAGGATGTCGAGCCGGCCTTCCGCCTTCTCGACGTCGGCCACGACCGTCTGCCACTCGTCCTCGCGGGTGACGTCGTGGTGCAGGTAGCGCGCCTTGCCGCCGGCCTTCTTGATCGTCGCGACCAGCTCGGCGCCCTTCGCGTCCTGCACGTCGGTGATGACCACCGTCGCGCCTTCCTGGGCCAGACGCTCGGCGCAGCCCGCGCCGATGCCGCTGGCGCCGCCCGTCACCAGGGCGACCTTGCCTTCCACCTTGCCCATCTTGCGCGTCCTCTCCTGACGATCTCGTGTGGATGAGGTTCTAGGGGGGGCGGTCATGCCCGCCAAGCCTCACCCGGCGTCACGGAGACTGCGCGTCATGTCCGAGCGGATCCTGCTCTATCGCCGCCTCGCCAGCCGCGCCTTCCCGGTGCTCTGGATCCTTGAGGAGCTCGGCCTTCCCTACCGCACCGAGGTGCTGAAGCGCGGCGCGACGTATCCGCCCGAGTTGCTCGCGTTCAGCCCGAACGGGTTCTCCCCGGCGCTGGTCGACGGCGAGACGAAGCTGACCGAAGCGCCGGCGATCTGTCTTTACCTGGCCGACCGCTACGCACCGGGGACGCTTGCGCCGGCCATCGATGACCCGGCGCGCGGACCCTACCTGCGCTGGATGGTCTACTCGACCGCGGTGCTGGAACCCGCGCGCGAGCTGCAGCTGACGACGGTCACGCCAACGAGGAACGACTACGGGGTCGGCTGGCCGAAGTTCGAGCGCATCGTCGACGAGCTGAGCCGCGCCGTCGATGGCCGTGAATGGCTGCTGGGGGACCGCTTCACGGCCGCCGATGTGATGCTGGGCTCGGTGATCTCGATCAGCCTGTTCTGCGGCACGATCCCGCGCGAGCCGGCCCTGGTCGCCTACGACGAACGGCTCTCTGCGAGGCCGGCGATGCGGCGGGCGCAGGCTTTGAACTGGCCGCCGGAGGTGTTCGGCGCCATTGAACCGGCGGATGGCTGAGATCAAGGCGCTGACGTTCGACGTGTTCGGCACGGTGGTCGACTGGCGCTCGTCTGTCGCCCGAGAGGCCGAGGCCGCGCTGGCGCCGAAGGGGATCGCGCTCGACTGGGGCGGCTTCGCCGACCGCTGGCGCGGGCTCTACCAGCCCGCGATGGAGGCGGTCCGCTCCGGCGCCCGGCCGTTCACGATCCTCGACGTGCTCCACCGCGAGAATTTGGTGAAGCTACTGAGCGAACTCGGCGTCGAGGGCCTCACCGAGGCCGAGATCGATCACCTGAATGCCGCCTGGCATCGGCTCGATCCCTGGCCAGAGGTCGTCGCCGGCATGGCGCGGTTGAAGCGGCGGTTCGTCCTCGCCAGCCTATCGAACGGCAATGTGGCGCTGATGGTGGCGATGGCGAGGCGGGCCGGCCTGCCGTGGGACGTGATCCTCGGCGCTGAGGTGGCGCGCGCCTACAAGCCGCAGCCCGAAGCCTACGATTCCGCCGCCCGCATGCTGCGCCTGGACCCAGCCGAGTGCCTGATGGTCGCCGCCCATCCGGGCGACCTCGCCGCGGCCGCCACCCGCGGCTTCCGCACCACCTACATCCACCGGCCGCTGGAGCGTGGCCCCGGGCGTGAGCCGAAGCGGCCGGCGGCGGGGACGTTCGACTACCAGGTCGACGGTTTCGACGCATTGGCGGACGCGCTCGGGGCGTGATCGTGTGTGGTTCGAGACGCGCCTTGCAGCGCTCCTCACCATGACGAAGATGGTGGTGGCCCCCGCTCTCGTCATCCTGAGGAGCCCGCGCGGCGGGCGTCTCGAAGGACGCACGATTTCGGCGGGCGCTCAGACGTAGCTCTGCAACGGCCGCACCTCTAGCGCGCCTTCGGCCTGGGCCACGATCGCCTGCGCGGCGGCGAGCGCGCCGGCGGTGGTGGTGTAGTAGGGGATCTTCATCATCAGAGCGGTGCGGCGCAGCGAGAACGAGTCCTCCAGCGACTGCTTGCCCTCGGTGGTGTTGAAGACCAGCTGCACGTCGCCGTTCTTCATCGCGTCGACGATGTGCGGGCGGCCCTCGAGCACCTTCTTCACGCGCTCGACCCCGAAGCCTTGATCGTCCAGGTATGCGGCGGTGCCGCCAGTGGCGATGAGCTTGAATCCGAGGTCGGACAGGATTCTCACCGGCTCGACGATCCACGGCTTGTCGGCATCCTTCACCGAGACGAAGACGGCGCCGGTCCTCGGCAGCACCGTGCCCCCGCCGAGCTGGCTCTTGGCGAAGGCGCGGGCGAACGCCGGCCCCATGATCTCCTCGCCGTCGCGCCGCCAGTCGAGGCCCATCACCTCGCCGGTCGAGCGCATCTCAGGCCCCAGCACCGTGTCCACGCCCGGGAACCGGGCGAACGGGAACACCGCCTCCTTCACCGCGATGTGGTCGTGGGTGTCGCTCGCGAGATTGAACGCGCCGAGCTTCTCGCCGGCCATCAGCTTGGCCGCGATCGCGGCTACGGGCGCGCCAATGGTCTTGGCGACGAACGGGACCGTGCGGCTGGCCCTGGGGTTCACCTCGAGCACGAAGATCCGCGGGCTGTCGCTCTGCGGCTCCTCGATCGCGAACTGGACGTTCATCAGACCGCGCACGTTCAGCGCCCGCGCCATGGCCTCGGTCTGGACCTTCAGCTCGGCGATCGTCTCGGGCTTCAACGAGAACGGCGGCAGCGAGCAGGCGCTGTCGCCCGAGTGCACGCCGGCCTCCTCGATGTGCTCCATCACGCCGGCGACGAAGACGCTCTCGCCGTCGCAGAGCGCGTCCACGTCCACTTCGGTCGCGCGGGAAAGGTACTGGTCGATCAGCACCGGGGAGGCGCCGGAGACCTGCACCGCGTTCTTGATGTAGCGGCCGAGCTGCTCCTCGTCGCGGACGATCTCCATCGCACGGCCGCCCAGCACGTACGACGGCCGGATCACGACCGGATAGCCGACGCTGCGCGCGGCCTCGAACGCCTCCTCCGGCGTGCGGGCGATCGCGTTGACCGGCTGGGCGATCTTGAGCTGCTTCAGGAGGCCCTGGAAACGCTCGCGGTCCTCGGCGAGGTCGATCGCATCGGGCGTCGTCCCCAGGATCGGCACGCCGGCCTGCTCCAGCGGGTGCGCGAGCTTCAGCGGCGTCTGTCCGCCGAACTGCACGATGACGCCGATCAATTGACCGCGCGAGGCCTCGACGTCGATCAGCTCGAGCACGTCCTCGGTCGTCAGCGGCTCGAAGTAGAGCCGGTCGGAGGTGTCGTAGTCGGTCGAGACGGTTTCGGGGTTGCAGTTGACCATGATCGACTCGACGCCGATCTCGTCGAGCGCAAAGGCCGCGTGGCAGCAGCAGTAGTCGAATTCGATACCCTGGCCGATCCGGTTCGGGCCGCCGCCGAGGATGATGGCCTTCTTGTGGTTGGTCGGCTGGGACTCGCACTCGGGATCGCGCCCGAACGCCCCATTTTCGTAGGTCGAGTACATGTAAGGCGTCGCCGCCGCGAACTCGGCCGCGCAGCTGTCGATCCGCTTGAACACCGGCCTGACGCCGCGCGCGCGTCGCGCCGCCCGCACCTCGTCCTCGGTCTGCGCCGTCAGCGTCGCGAGCCTCGCGTCCGAGAAGCCCATCGCCTTCAGCCGCCGAAGGTCGTTCGAGTCCGACGGCAGGCCCTCGCCGCGCAGCTTCGCCTCCTCGGCGACGAGCTTCTCGATCTGGCGCAGGAACCAGGGCTCGTAGTTGCAGGCGCCCGCCACCTCGTCGACGCTGAGGCCGTGCCGGAACGCCTGCGCGATCACCCGCAGTCGGTCCGGAGTCGCCTGCCCGAGCGCACGCACCACGGCGCTCTTGCCCGTGTCCGGATCATGCGCGTCGGCGATCTCGATCTCATCGAGGCCGGAGAGCCCGGTCTCGAGTCCGCGCAAGGCCTTCTGCAGGCTCTCGGCAAAGGTCCGTCCGATCGCCATCACCTCGCCGACGCTCTTCATCGACGTCGTCAGGGCCGGCTCCGCGCCGGGATACTTCTCGAACGCGAAGCGGGGGATCTTGGTGACGACGTAGTCGATGGTCGGCTCGAACGAGGCCGGCGTCGCGCCGGTGATCTCGTTCATCAGCTCGTCGAGCGTGTAGCCGACCGCCAGGCGCGCGGCGACCTTGGCGATCGGGAACCCCGTCGCTTTCGAGGCCAGCGCCGACGAGCGCGAGACGCGGGGGTTCATCTCGATCACGACCATCCGACCGTCCGTGGGATTGACTGCGAACTGCACGTTCGAGCCGCCGGTCTCGACCCCGACCTCGCGCAGCACGGCGATCGCCGCGGTGCGCATGCGCTGGTACTCCTTGTCGGTGAGCGTGAGCGCCGGCGCGACGGTGACGCTGTCGCCCGTGTGGACGCCCATCGGGTCCACGTTCTCGATCGAGCAGACAATGATGCAGTTGTCGGCCCGGTCGCGGACGACCTCGAGTTCGAACTCCTTCCAGCCGAGCACGCTCTCCTCGATCAGCACCTCGTGAGTGGGGGAAAGGTCGAGCCCGCGCTCGACGATCTCGCGGAACTCCTCGAGATTGTAGGCGACGCCGCCGCCGGTGCCGGCGAGCGTGAACGAGGGGCGGATAATCGCCGGCAGGCCGACCAGCGCCTGCGCCGCCAGCGCCTCCTCGAGCGTGTGCGCCAGCTGCGACTTCGGGCTCTCGAGCCCGATCTTGTCCATTGCGTCGCGGAACTTCTGCCGGTCCTCGGCCTTGTCGATCACCTCGGCGCGCGCGCCGATCATCTCGACGCCGTGCTTGGCGAGCACGCCCGTCCGCTCCAGTTCCAGCGAGACGTTCAGCGCGGTCTGACCGCCCATCGTCGGCAACAGCGCGTCCGGCTTTTCCTTGGCGATGATCTGCTCGACCATCGCCGCCGTGATCGGCTCGACGTAGGTCGCGTCGGCGATCTCCGGGTCGGTCATGATCGTTGCTGGGTTCGAGTTGACCAGGATGATGCGGTAGCCCTCGGCCCGCAGCGCCTTGCACGCCTGGACGCCGGAGTAGTCGAACTCGCACGCCTGCCCGATCACGATCGGCCCGGCGCCGATGATCAGGATGGAGCCGATGTCGGTGCGTTTGGGCATCGAGGTCTCGCGCGAGCGGCCGCTCCGTCGCGTGGGCTCCCACGCGCCGCGAACGGTCCGCACTGAAGGTCAAGCGGGCTGATTAGGCGACGGGGGAGGGGGGCGCAAGTGCGGCCGGACCGCGCTGGGTCCGGCACGGCGTAAACACAACGCTAACGCGGAGGGAGTCATGATCGGCGTTCGATTTCCGCGGTCTGCGAAGGGGGCCTATCGCACCGATGGAAGTGAGCGCCTGGGTGGCGCAGCTGCGCCGGCCCATACCCATGCTGAAGGAGAAGCTCCGGCAGACCGCGGTGCTGCAGGCCGGCGTGACCTGCGCTTGTCTCTGGCTCGACTGGCTCTTCAACGGCGTGCTGTTCCGCTCGGACGCCTACACGCCGGTTCAGACCTTCGTCATTTCACTCGTCGTCGGCATACCGTTCACGTTCTATAACGTCAGCCTACGGATCGACGCGCAGCAGGCCCGGCGCGCGCTCGTGGTCAGCCAGGCGGCCCGCGCTGACGCGCTCGCCAGGCTCGAGGTCGCGCTGCAGGACGCCGAAGCCGCCAGCCGCGCCAAGTCCGCGTTCCTCGCGACGATGAGCCACGAGATACGCACGCCGCTCAACGGCGTGCTCGGCATGGCCGAGGCGATGTTCGCCGGTCAGCTCGAGCCCGAGCAGCGCGAGCGACTGGAGGTCGTGCGCCAATGCGGCCAGGCGCTGCTGGCGCAGCTGAACGACGTGCTCGACCTCTCCAAGATCGAAGCCGGCCGGCTGGAGCTGGAGGAGATCGCGTTCGACCTCGCCCCCGTGGTCGCCGGCGCGACCGGGCCGTTCGCCGCGCTCGCTCGCGCCAAGGGCCTGACCTTCATGGTCGACATCGAGGCCGCGCGCGGCGTCTATCTGGGCGACCCGACGCGCCTGCGCCAAGTGCTCTACAACCTGATCTCCAACGCGGTGAAGTTCACCGAGAGGGGCGCGGTCGGGGTGGAGGCGCGGCGGGTGGGCCACGGCGTGCGGTTCGTTGTCCGCGACAGCGGCGTCGGCATGTCGGCCGACGCGGTCGCCGGGCTGTTCACCGCCTTCAGCCAGGCCGATGTATCGACCGCGCGGAGGTTCGGGGGCACGGGCCTCGGGCTCGCGATCTGCCGCGAGCTCGTGACCATGATGGGCGGCCAGATCTCGGCGGAAAGCAAGCCGGGCGAGGGCGCGGCGTTCACCGTCGAGCTGCCGCTGAAGGACGCGCCAGAGGCGGTTCTGGCGAACGAGGTCGGGCCTGAGGCTCCGGCCGCCTTGCCTCCGCTGCGCGTGCTGGCGGCCGACGACAACGAGGTCAACCGGCTCGTGATCCGCACCTTGCTCGAGCAGGCCGGCGCGGTGGTCGTGACGGCCGAGGACGGGCAGGGCGCGATCGACGCCTGGCGCGCCGGCCGTTTCGAGGTGATTCTCATGGATGTGCGCATGCCGGGCATCGACGGCCTCGAAGCGGCGCGGGCGATCCGCCTGGCCGAGGCGGCTGAAGGGCGGGTGCGAACGCCGATCATCGCGCTGACCGCCGATGTGCTGTCACACCAGCTGGCGGAGTTCTCGGCCGCCGGCATGGACGCCCACGTCGCCAAGCCGATCGACGCCGCTCGCCTGTTCCAGGCGATCGAGGCGCTGGCGGACTCCGCCGGCGCGGTCGCCGACGTCGCCTGACGCAAGGCGGGGCCGTCGCGGCGAAACGGCCCGCTATTGACGCAGGTCATCCCCGGTGGCTGCCCGCTGCTGCTATGTTACCGCTGGGGGCCTCGGGGGATCTAAGGAGCAGGCCATGGGATTCTTCGACCAACTCAAGGACGCGGGGGGTCAGCTGGTTGCGGGCGAGGCGCACCAGCTGTTGGACGGCGTGCTGCAGGGCTCGCCGTTCGGCGGAGTCTCGGGCTTCGTCGACCAGTTGAAGCAAGGCGGGCTCGCCGAGGAGATCGAGGCCTGGCGCGAGGGCGCGCCCGCCGCGGTCGGCCCCGAGCAGCTGCGCGCGGCGCTGGGGGACGCCAACCTCTCGCAGGCCGCCGCGAGCCTTGGCGTCTCGCCTGACGCGATGCTGAGCGACCTCGCCGCCCACCTGCCGGCGATCGTCGCCCACACCGGCTAGCGGTCGGACGGCGGCGACCGACTCCCAACCGAAGGCCGGTTTCCTAGGCCGGGACCGAGCCCGGCGTTCCGCACTTGACGAAGCGGCCCGTCTTCGGATCGCGGCAGTGGCCCTTGAGGGTCCCGCCGGTCTGCGCCGGAGGCGGCGGACACTTGATGAATCGGTGCGTCTTCGGATCGGTGCAACGCCCCGCGACGGTCGTCGCCGGCGGCGTTGTCGCAACTGGCGGCTTCGGCGTCGGGGTCGGGGGCTTGGGCGGCGTCGGCGCGGGGCACTTGATGAACTTGCCGTGGGCGTCCTTGCACTGCGCGGCCGAGAACGCGGGCGACGCCAATGGCGCTGAAGCCAGCGCCAGGACCAGCGCGGCGACCAAAGTCCTCTTCATGACAATGCCTCCTGGGATCGCGTCATCGCGACCCCCAAGGGTCTCCCGCCGGCCACCTTTCGTCAAATAGAACCAAAGTCGCTCCGGCGGCGTAGGGCAAGTCAATCGATCCGTTGCCTGAGATTGAGCAGGAGTCAACCTTAGAGAGAGAAGCTTAGCCTCAGCGGTGCTTAAGTAGAAGCACGTCTAGGATGCTGCGACTACCATCGCCAGTGGTGTGCGCCAGCTGCTGCGCCGGTCGAGGGCGCGGCAGGCTGTGCTCCTCATCACGATCGCCGCGTGGGCCCATCGGAGGCCGGGTCTGAACCACGCGAGGCTCAGCGAGACCAGTGGTCGCGAGACGCTTGAATGATCATTCAAGCGCGGCTATTGAGTTGAGTGACCATTCAACTCGGGAGCCCGCCTTGATCCGCATCTTCGCCGTCGCCGCCCTCGCGTTCGCCACCGCCGCCGCGGCCCAGCCGGCCAAGACGCCGGACGTGGTCGACTCGTCGTTCACCACCGCCGACGGCCAGCGTGACCTGCAGCAGTCGATCGTGATCGATGCTCCCGTCGGCGTGCTCTGGAAGGCGTTCGCCGACACCGCCGAGTTCAAGCGCTGGAACTCGCCGGTGGCTTCGATTGACCTTCGGGTGGGCGGCACGCTCGAGGCCAGCTACGATCCGGCCAAGGCGCTCGGCGATCCGGACAACATCAAGCACCGCATCGTCACCTTCCTGCCGGAGCGACTGATCGTGTTCCAGAACGTGCAGGCGCCGCACGCGCTCACCAACGCCGACCGCTTCCAGCGCACGGTGACGGTGCTGCAGTACGAGCCGCTGGGTCCTGCCCGGACGAGAGTCACGCTCTCCTCGACCGGCTGGGGAGACGACCCCGCCTCGCAGGCCGTCTACGCGTTCTTCCAGGCCGGCAACGCCGAGCTGCTCGAGCAGATGAAGGCGACCTACGAGGCGCGCTAGGTTAGGCGCGACCTCGCTTCGCCTGGTCCATCAGGGCTGCGAAGCGGTCGAAGAGGTAGAGGCTGTCCTTCGGGCCGGGGGAGGCTTCGGGGTGATACTGGACCGAGAATATCGGCCTGCCTTCGACCGCCAGGCCCGCGTTTGTGCCGTCGAAGAGCGAGACGTGGGTCTCGGTGACCCCGCCCGGCAGCGTCGCGCGATCGACGGTGAAGCCGTGGTTCATCGACACGATTTCGACCTTGCCGGTGGTGAGGTCCTTCACCGGATGGTTCGCGCCGTGGTGGCCCTGCTCCATCTTCGCGGTCCGGGCGCCCAGCGCCAGCGCCAGGATCTGGTGACCCAGGCAGATGCCGAAGATCGGCTTGCCGCTCTCGGCCAGCTTGCACACTTGCGGAACCGCATAGACGCCGGTGGCGGCCGGGTCGCCGGGCCCGTTGGAGAGCAGCACGCCGTCCGGATTGCGCGCCAGGATGTCTTCGGCCGTCGTCTGCGCCGGCACGACGGTCACCTTGGCGCCCATCGACGAGAGCGCGCGCAGGATGTTGCGCTTCACGCCGTAGTCGACGACCACCACGTGGTAGCGCGGGGTCTTGGGCGGCGCGGCGTAGCCGTCCTCCCAGCTCCAGAGGCCGTCGCGCCACTCGAACGCCTGCGTGCAGGAGGCGTCCTTGGCGAGGTCGGCGCCGACGATGCCGCTCCAGCCCCGGGCGCGGGCGAACAGCGCGTCGATGTCGAACATGCCCTTGGGATTGTGCTCGATCACGCCATTGACCATGCCGCGCTCGCGGATCGCCTTGGTCAGCGAGCGGGTGTCGACGCCGGCGAGCCCGATCACGCCGCGGCGCTTCAGCCACGCGTCGAGGTTGGAGTGGGCGCGCCAGTTGGACTCCTCGGTCGGCACGTCGCGGAAGACCGCGCCGCGGGCGGCGGTCTCGGCCGAGCCGGAGATCTGCTCGAGATCCTCGGCGTTGGTCCCGACGTTGCCGATGTGCGGGAACGTGAAAGCGACGATCTGGGCCATGTACGAGGGATCGGTGAGGATCTCCTGGTAGCCGGTCATCGCGGTGTTGAAGCAGACCTCGCCCACCTCGCGGCCTTCGGCGCCGACGCCGATCCCCTCCAGCAACGTCCCGTCCGCCAGCGCGAGCACGGCGGTGACGCCAGGCAGGAGCTCGGTCGGCATGGGCGGGAAACCTCCTTCGTCGCTCTGGCGGGCAAACGGCCGCGTAGGTAGGGAGATGCGGTCAGGGGGTCAATGGCGAGCCCCCGCGAAGGATCGTCTCATGCTCCAGATGCGTCCCAATTGCGAGTGCTGCGACGTCGACCTGCCGCCGGCCAGCGGCGAGGCGCGGATCTGCAGCTTCGAGTGCACCTTCTGCGCGGCCTGCGCGGACACGCGGCTCAGCGGCAAGTGCCCGAACTGCGGCGGCCAGCTCGTCCAGCGCCCCACCCGCGCCGAGGCGCTGCTGGCGCGGTTCCCGGCCTCGACCGAACGCGTGCTGAAGCCGCACGAAGCTTGCGCCGCCTAGCAGCCGGCAGGCGGTCGTCGACGGCCTCTCGCGCCTAAGCGAGGGGAGGCGTCGCCCTTAGCGCCGCGAGGCGGGCGAAGGCGAGGGTGAGGGCCTTGCGGCGGGCGGCGACGAGCGGCGTGGCCGGCGCCTCGCGCAGCACCGCGCCGCCGAACGCGTCAGCCACGATCAGCCCCGGGTCTTCGGGCAGAATCTCGCGCGGGAACTCCGGCGCGACAGCGAAATAGAAGGCGTCGCAGTAGGGCAGGTAGTCGCCCCACTTGCGGTCGGTCTTGAAGTCGAGGAGGCCCGACTTCACCTCGGCGATGGCGATCTCGCCCCTTGGGCCCAGCGCCATGATGTCGGCGCGCCGGCCGTTCGGCAGAGTCACCTCGAAGAGCGGCGCATAGCCCAGCGCGGCCATCAACCGGCCGGCGCCGCGGGTGACCGCGTCGGTGGTCTCGGGGCGCGAGAGGGTGAGGACGAGCGTCTCCACGGCTCATCCTGTTCCATCTTCGTTCCTGGCGTCAACGGCCGGGTCCTCAGCAACGCCTCGATCTGAGGCGCGACGCCGGCGTCAGCGCGCGGCCTGCTGCGAGGCCTGTTGCGGGAAGGCGAGCTTGGCGAGGTTGAGGCCGAGCTGTTGCATGCGGCCGATAGCCGCCACCCTGACCTGCTCGGGAATTACCGGCTGGCGCGACATCAGCCAGATGTAGCGGCCGTCCGACGTGGTCATGATCAGCCAGTTGTTGTCGTCGGCGTGGTCGAGGATCCAGTACTCGCGCGAGATCAGGCCGCCCAGCATGCCCAGCTGCATCTTGGCGTTGCCGCTCGAGGGCAGGATGTGGCCCGAAACGCTGATCGTCGTCTTCGGCCCGGTGGGCGAGCCTTTGTGGCAGGTCTGCACCGCCGAGAACGCGCCGCCCTTGTAGCCCGAGAAGTCGGTGGTCGAGGCGAGGCAGTCGGCCTGCATCTTGTTGGTGGTGCGGGCGATCTCGTACCAGCGGCCGGAATAGAGCGTCGGCGCGACCGGCTTGGCGGGCTGCGGCGCGGCGGCCAGCGCCGGCGCGCACACCGCGAGCGAGGCGACCAGGGCCAGAACGGCCAAACGGAACTGCATGCTCATCCTTCGCGATCTTCGCCCCGATCGGGGCGGTCAGCAAGCGCCTTAAGCGCCCGTCTCGGAGCGCTTAAGGACAGATCACGACAGAAATGAGAACTAAGCCTTACCCAGCAGGGTTACTCGGCCGCCTGCAGCTTCAGCGCCGGCTGGCGGTCGCGGAAGTTGATCGCCTTCAGATAGACGATGCCTTCCTCGGCGATGTCGTCGCCGACCATGCGGTCGCCTTCGCTCTTCAGCTCGTCCATGTCGACGTACATGCCGTAGAACGCGCGGGTGCGGTCGGTGATGATGCCGGCGTTGAGCAGGGTCTTGATCAACACCCGGAAGATGTTGGTCGCCTCCTTCATGTCCTCGCGGCGGCTTTCGTCGGTGGCGATCTCAGCGAACTCGGCGATCACCCGGTCGGGGTCCATGCCGAACTCTTCGAAGAGATCGCGCTGCTCCGACGGGGCCACGAGGTTGAACAGCAGGGTCTGGAAGCAGTGCGCCGCCCAGTCCTCGATGATGTTGTGCTCTTCCTCGGTCAGCTTCGGAATGGTGCGGTCGGCCCAGATCTTCCCGAACTTGTGGTGGAAGGCCTCGTCGGTCATGACCAGCTGCATCAGCTTGCGGCCGAGCGGGTCGTTGAGCTTCTGGTAGAAGGTGGCGAAGGCGCCCATGGCCAGGCCCTCGACCAGCATCTGCATGCCGATGATCTTCTTGTAGACCTCGGGCGAGGAGATGATCTCGGTCAGCAGGTTCTGCAGCACCGGGCTGCAGGCCACCGGGCGGCCCCAACGGGCCTTGATGTACTTGGCGAACGCGGTGACGTGGCGGGCCTCTTCGCGGGTCTGGTTGGCAGCGTACTCCTGCGCGCCCTGGTCGTAGAGCACGTGGCAGAGGCTGGCCGAGAGGTTCAGCGCGCCCTGCTCGCCGTGCAGGATCGACGAGAACGAGCGTAGCGTCTGGGCGTTGATGAAGCGGATCCGGGTCTTCGGATCGGCCAGCATCTCCTTGCCGTAGTTGGTCTGCAGCACCGCCACCATGTCCTCGGGCAGCAGCGCCTCGTTCTCCATGTCGAACGGCTCGTCGAAGTCGATGTAGTCCTTCGAGAGCGGATCCCAGAAGTGGTCGTGGGTGGCCGAGATGATCTTGTCGAAGGCGGTGGAGCGGTTGTTGTAGCGGTCCAGCTCCAGCATGGATTCGAAGTCGGTCGGCGCCACGGCGCGGTAGACTTCGTCCTTCGTGATGTTCCCGTCGGCCACGGCTCCGATCCTCCTCATGTGAACGGCGTTCAGACGCGCCGTATGCCTGCGAGCCCTTCGCAGGTCAAGGAAAATGACGGGGGCGTCACGAATTTCAGAACCGGTTAACCGTCCACGCCGCAGACGCACAAAATCGCGCCGCCGGGAAGGCGGTCGCTCCTGCGGAACGACGCTGAAGACCTACTCCGCCGCGACCAGCTGGGCCGCGCCGCGCTCGGCGCGGTCCTTGAAGTTGATGCCCTGGAGGTAGCGAATGCCCTCCTCGGCGATGTCGTCGCCGGGCATGCGCAGACCCTCCGCGGCCAGTTCGTCGAGGTCGACGTAGGCCGCGTAGAAGCTGCGCGTGCGCGCCGTGATCAGACCGGCGTTGAACAGGGTCTTGATCAGCACCCGGAAGACGTTGGTCTCGCCCTTGAAGCGCTGTGTGGGGTCGCGCTCGGCCCGGCGCTTGACGATGTCGGCGACCACACGCTCCGGATCGAGGCCGAAACCTGCATAGAGCGCTTCGTTCTGTTCCGGCGAGCCGCGGTCGAAGAGCAGGCTCTGGGTGCAGTGCGCGGCCCAGTCCTCGACGATGTTGCGCTCCGCCTCGGTCATGTGCGGCACCGTGCGGTCGGCCCAGATCTTCCCGAACTTGTGGTGGAAGGCCTCGTCGGTCATCACCAGCTGGAACAACTTCCGCGCGAGCGGGTCCTGGTTGTACTTGAAGCCGTTGGCGAAGGCGCCCATGGCGAGGCCCTCGAGCACCATCTGCATGCCGACGATCTTCTTGTAGACCTCCGCCGAGCCGACGATCTCGATCAGCAGCGCCTTTAGCACCGCGCCGCACTCCACCGGACGGCCCCAGCGGGCCTTGATGTACTTAGCGAACGCGGTGACGTGGCGGGCCTCTTCGCGGGTCTGGTTGGCCGCGTACTCCTGCGCGCCCTGGTCGTAGAGCACGTGGCAGAGGCTGGCCGAGAGGTTCAGCGCACCCTGCTCGCCGTGCAGGATCGAGGAGAAGTTTCTGAGCTGGCCCTCGTTGATGAAGCGCACGCGCTCCTTCGGGTCCTTCAACGTCTCGGCGACGTAGGGCAGACGCAGGAGCGGCGTCCGCTCTTCCGGCATCATCGCCTCGGTCTCGATGTCGAACGGCTCGTCGAAGTCGATGTATTTCGGATCCAACGGGTCCCAGAAGTGGTCGTGGGTCGCGGCGATGATCTTGTCGAACGCGTCCGAACGCTGGCCGTAGCGGTCGAGCTGCAGCATCGACTCGAAGTCGTCGGGCGCCACCGCGCCGTACATCCGGTCCTTGGTGATGTTCCCGTCGGCCATGCGCTCTCTCTCCCGAAAATGGCTTATCGCAATATGTGAACAGTGTTCATCTGGGGCCTGTTCCTGTCAACGCGAACGTTCCGCAAGGAGGTCGGGAATCTGCCCGCGGAGCGATCCTGCGTCCTTCGAGACGCCCGCCGCGCGGGCTCCTCAGGATGACGAAATTGGTCGGTCGCAATGACCTCCACGTCATGCTGAGGAGCGCCCTACAAGGCGCGTCTCGAACCACGCACAGGTCAGCCCCGCCGGTCGCGCCGGGCCTTGACCATCAGGCGCAGGGCGTTGAGGCGGATGAAGCCAGACGCGTCGCGGTGGTCGTAGGCCACCTTGCCTTCCTCGAAGGTGACGAGGTCCTGGTCGTAGAGCGAGTAGGGGCTTTCGCGGCCGGTGATGGTGACGTTGCCCTTGTAGAGCTTCACCCGGACCTTGCCCGAAACGAAGGCCTGGCTGTGGTCGATCGCCGCCTGCAGCATCTCTCGCTCGGGCGTGAACCAGAAGCCGTTGTAGATCAGCTCCGCATAGCGCGGCATCAGCTCGTCCTTCAGGTGCATCGCCCCGCGGTCGAGCGTGATCGACTCGATGCCGCGGTGGGCGGCCAGCAGGATCGTACCGCCCGGAGTCTCGTAGACCCCGCGCGACTTCATGCCGACGTAGCGGTTCTCGACCAGGTCGAGCCGGCCGACGCCGTTGTCGTGGCCGAGCTCGTTGAGCTTGGTCAGCAGCGCCGCCGGCGAGAGGCGCGCCCCGTCGATGGCGACCGGATCACCCTTCTCGAACTCCATCGTGAACACGTGCGCCCTGTCGGGAGCATCCTCCGGCGCGATCGTGCGCTGGTGGACGAACTCGGGCGCGGCGACCGCCGGATCCTCCAGCACCTTCCCCTCCGATGACGAGTGCAGCAGGTTGGCGTCGACGCTGAAGGGGGCTTCGCCGCGCTTGTCCTTGGCGATCGGGATCTGGTGCTGCTCCGCATAGGTCAGCATCGCCTCGCGGCTCTTGAAGAAGTTCTCGGCCCGCCAGGGCGCGATCACCCGGATGTCTGGCTCCAGCGCGTAATAGCTGACCTCGTAGCGGACCTGGTCGTTGCCCTTGCCGGTCGAGCCGTGGCTGACGGCGTCGGCGCCGACCCTGCGGGCGATCTCGATCTGCGTCTTGGCGATGAGCGGCCGGGCGATCGAGGTGCCGAGCAGGTACTGGCCCTCGTAGACCGTGTTGGCCCGGAACATCGGGAAGACGTAGTCGCGGACGAATTCCTCGCGCAGGTCCTCGATGAAGATGTTCTCCGGCTTGACGCCGGCCATCAGCGCCTTCTCGCGCGCCGGACCCAGCTCCTCGCCCTGGCCGAGGTCGGCGGTGAAGGTCACCACCTCGCAGCCGTATTCGGTCTGCAGCCACTTCAGGATGATCGAGGTGTCGAGCCCGCCGGAATAGGCGAGCACCACTTTCTTCGGCGGCGGCAGATCGGCCATGGCGGCGCTCCGTCAATCAAGAGGCGCGCCTTAAACGGCGTCGGTGGCGGAAGTTCAAGGGGCCGTGCGTCCTTCGAGACGCCCCCCTAAGGCCGGCTCCTCAGGATGACGAGCGCTGTGCGACCGCAGCCCTCTTCGTCATGGTGAGGAGCGCCGAAGGCGTCTCGAACCACGCAGCGATGGCTACACCGTCACCTGCGTGCCCAGCTCGACCACGCGGCCGGGGGGGATGTTGAAGAAGTCGGTCGGATTGGTCGCGTTCTTCATCAGGAAGATGAAGAGCTTGTCCTGCCAGAGCGGCATGCCGGATTGCACCGCCGGCACCACCGAGCGGCGACCGAGGAAGAAGCTGGTGGCCATGATGTCGAACTTCAGCCCCTGTTTGCGGCAGAGCGCGAGCGCCTTGGGCAGGTTCGGGCTCTCCATGAAGCCGTACTTGATAGTCACCTTGGTGAAGTCGTCGCCGGGGTAGGGCTCGATCGAGAGCCGGTCCTCGTCGCGGACGCGTGGCGTCTCGGCCGTGGCGACGGTCAGGATGACGTTCTTTTCGTGCAGCACCTTGTTGTGCTTGAGGTTGTGCATCAGCGCGACCGGCGCGACGTCGGGGTCGGACGTCAGGAAGACCGCCGTGCCGGCGACGCGGTGCGGCGCGCGGTTCTTCAGGATGTCGGCGAGGTCCTTCATCGGCACGCTGTCGCGGCGGGTCTTGTCGAACAGGAGCTGAGTGCCGCGGTTCCAGGTGATCATGATCAGCGCCAGCGCGAGGCCGATCAGCACAGGCACCCAGCCGCCGGAGAGGAACTTCAGCGCGTTGGCGGCCAGGAACGTCAGGTCCATCGCCACCAGCGGCCCGATCAGCGCGGCGGTCCGCAGCGGGCCCCAGTTCCACATGTGCCGGACGACGAGGTAGGCCAGCGAGGTCGTCACCAGCATCGTGCCGGTGACCGCCAGGCCATAGGCGTGCGAGAGGTTGTCCGAGGTCTGGAACATCACCACCAGCAGCAGGACGCCGGTCAGCAGCATCGAGTTGATCTGCGGCAGGAAGATCTGCCCGGTCTGGGTCTCGGAGGTGCGGCGCACGTCCATGCGCGGCAGGAGGCCGAGCTGGATCGCCTGCTGGCTCAGCGAATAGGCTCCGGTGATCACCGCCTGCGAGGCGATGATCGTGGCCACGGTGGCCAGGATCACGAGTGGCAGCCGAAGCTCCGGCGGCGCCATGACGAAGAACCAGTCGAGGTCCGGCATGCCCTGCCCGTGCGCGTTCGCCAGCTTGAGCGCCCTCAGCGCCATGGCGCCTTGCCCCAGGTAGTTCAACGCAAGGCACGGCAGCGCCATGAACAGCCAGGCCGACTGGATTGGCCAGCGGCCGAAGTGGCCCATGTCGGCGTAGAGCGCCTCGGCGCCAGTCACGGTCAGGAACACCGAGCCCAGTACGAGGAAGCCGACGAATCCGTGGCGCGCGAGGAATTCGATCCCGTAGCCGGGGTTCAGCGAGAAGAGCACGCGCGGATCGTCGAGAATGTGGGTCAGGCCGAGGCCCAGCATGCTGCAGAACCAGACCAGCATGATCGGGCCGAAGAGCGCGCCGACGCGCGCCGTGCCCCGAGACTGTACGAAGAACAGGCCGAGCAGGATGGCGATGCTGATCAGCACGACGAGGTCGGTATTCACCGAGTGGCCGACGCTCGGGATCGTCTTCAGTCCCTCGATGGCCGACAGCACGGAAATCGCCGGCGTGATCACCGCGTCGCCGTAGAACAGCGCTGCGCCGACGAGGCCGAGGAGGAAGATGATCCAGGTCCGGCGGCCGATTGCGCGCTGCGCCAGCGCCATCAGCGAGAGCACGCCGCCTTCGCCTTTGTTGTCCGCCCGCATCAGGAAGAGGACGTACTTGACCGTCACCACCATGATGAGCGCCCAGAGCGCCAGCGCCACGATGCCGTAGACGTCGGCCCTGCGTACGGCCTCGCCTTCCATGGTCGAGAGCGCCGAGCGGAACGCGTAGAGCGGACTGGTGCCGATGTCGCCGAAGACGACGCCGAGCGAGCCGATGGCCAGCATCCAGTAGGCGCCCTTGTGGGCGGGCTTGACCGGAATGGCCGGGACGGCCGCGAGCGGGGGCTTGTCGTCTTGAGCAGGCGCCGGGGCGGAAGCCTCGAGGGCCAATCGATTTCCTCCAGAGCGCCATCCGGCGCGGGCCGTCGACGGGCCGAAAGAGCGGCGGCGGGGCGGCGGCGCGGCGCGATACACCCGTTCCCAGCGCCGTTCAATCGCGGCGATTCACCACGCCACCCCTGAACATTCCCTTTCAACGCGCAGCGGGGCTGCTTAGGTTTCCGAGCCTGATGACCCCGCAAGTCGTCGCAAGGATGGACGCGTGAGCGGCCGGCTGGCGCTCGTCACCGGCGCGTCGTCGGGCATCGGCGCGGCCCTGGCGCGGGTCTACGCCAGCCACGGCTACGACCTGGCGCTGACCGCCCGGCGCGCCGACCGCCTGCATGCGCTGGCCGATGAGGCGCGGCTGCGCTACGGCGTCGAGAGCCTGGTGATCCCGGCCGATCTCGCCCAGCCCGCCGCGCCGGCTGAGATCCTGGCCGCGATCGAGGCGAACGGGCGCGAGGTCGACGCGCTCGTCAACAACGCCGGCTACGCCGTGCCGGGCGGCTACGCCGCGACCGACTGGGACGACCAGCGGGCGCTGCTGCAAGTGCTGGTCACGGCGCCCTGCGAGCTCGCGCACCGGGTGCTCGGCGGCATGACCGAGCGCCGGTTCGGCCGGATCATGAACGTCGCCTCGCTGGCCGGGCTGATGCCGGGCGCCCGCGGCCACACGCTCTACGGCCCGGCCAAGGCGCTGATCGTCCGCTTCTCGCAGGGCCTGCACCTCGAGACGCAGGGGACCGGCGTTCACGTCAGCGCGCTCTGCCCGGGCTTCACCTATTCCGAGTTCCACGACGTCGCCGGAACCCGCGCGCAGGTGTCGGACTCGACGCCGACGTGGATATGGCTCGGCGCCGACGAGGTCGCCCAGGCGGGCTACGAGGCGGCGGAAGCGAACCGTCCGATCTGCGTCACCGGCGCGCCCAACAAGGCCATCGCGGCGCTCGCCAAGATCATGCCCGACGAGTGGGGCATGGCGCTGATGGCGAGCCAGTCCGGGCGATTCCGGCAGATCTAGCTACTTCGGATAAGGGGTCGCGACGGTGTGGCTGATCAACCCCTCGGTCGAGTCGGCGATGCCCTCGAGGAAGAACTGCACGGCCATGGCGCAGAGGATCAGGCCGAGCACGCGGATAACGATGATCGTGCCGACGCGGCCGAGCAGCCGGGTGATCAGGCCGGCGAACCAGAACGAGGCGAGGATCGAGACGCCGATCCCGGCGATCACCACGATCCCAGCGACCTCGCCGGCAAGACCGAGGCGCCCGGCTTCGCCGGCGTAGATCACCGCGGTCGAGATGGCGCCAGGTCCGATCAGCAGCGGCATCGCGAAGGGCACCACCAGCCGCTCGAATCTGAGCCGGGCGTAGGCGGTCGCTGAAAGGTCGCCCGCATCGCCGGCCGCGCCGCCCAGGGTCGTGGCGAGGTCGCCGCGGGCCATGTCGAGGCCCAGCAGAAAGAGCAGCACGCCGCCAGCGATCCGAAACGCCGGCAGCGAAATGCCGAAGAAGCGCAGCAGAGCCAGTCCGGTCAGGAAGAAGAACGCCAGGAACGCGAACGAAAACAGGGCGATGTAGGCCGCGGTGAGCCTGCGTCCGGCCGCCTTCGCGCCCGCCGTCGCCGCCGCGAACAGCGGGGTGTTGCCCACCGGGTCGATCAGCGCGAAGAGGGCGACGAAGAAGTTGACCGCGAAGTGGGCGGGGCTCATTTTCGAGCCTTAGCCCAAATCGATTCACCGCCAAAGGAGCCGCCCTTGGCCGCCCTCGCCGCCGCCGCGCGCGCCGAAATCGCCGCCGATCCGCGCCTCATCGTGGCGCTGGACCTGCCGACGCGCGCCGACGCGGAGGCCATGGTCGAGCGGCTGGGCGACGCGGTGAGTTTCTACAAGATCGGCCTGCAGCTGCTCGCGACCGACGGCGTCGCGCTCGGCCGCGACCTGCGCCGGCGCGGCCGCCAGGTGTTCGCTGACTGGAAGCTGCACGACATCGGCGCGACGGTCGAGAAGGCGGTCGCCGCGATCGCGGCGTCCGAGGCCTGCGACATCGTCAACGTGCATGCCGAGCCGCAGGTGCTGGCGGCCGCGGTGCGGGGCCGGGGATCGGCGCCGATCAAAGTGCTGGGCGTTACCGTGCTGACCAGCCTTTCCGGCCAGGACCTTGGCGAGATCGGCTACGCCTTCTCACCCGCGCAGCTCGTCGAGCGGCGCATCCGCCAGTGCCTCGACGCCGGCGTGGACGGCGTCGTGGCGAGCCCGCTGGAGGCGAAGCTGGCGCGCGAGATCGGCGGGCCGGACTTCCTGGTGGTGACGCCGGGCGTGCGGCCTTCGTGGTCCAGCCTCGACGATCAGCAGCGCGCCGAGACGCCGGCTTTTGCGCTGAGTGAAGGCGCGAGCCACCTCGTCGTCGGCCGCCCGATCACCGCCGCCTCCGACCCGAGGGCGGCCGCGCAAGCCGTGGTCGAGGAAATGGCGGGCGCCTGAACCCTACCAGCGGCGCCCGCCGCCGCGATGCGCCATCATCGGCGTGCGGTAGTTCGGCATGTGGCCCATGCCGCCCCAGCCCGGCGCTCCGCCCCAACCCCTCATCGGCATCATCGGCTGATGCGGCTGGAAGTCGTGCATCGGCGGGTAGCCGTGATGCTTCATCATGTCGTGGTCGTGGAACATGTCGTGGTCGTGCCGGAACCGTTCCCGCTCGCGGATGTCGATGTCGACGTTCGCGCTGGCGCTTGCGAAAGCGCTCGCGACCGCGATGCCGTTGAAGCCGGCGAAACCGCCGCCTCCGCCGCCTGTCTCGTCGATGAACATATCGGGCCCGACACCCCCGCTCGATTCGTAGAACTCGGGCGGCGTGTAGACCTCCTCGTCCTCGAGGCTTGGGCCCCACGCGTCCTCGCCGCGCCAGGCCGCGGCTTCGTAGGCCCTGCGCTCCCCAGGGCAGTAGCAGGGACAACCCCAGTATTGCGAGCGGGCCTGGACCGCGCTCTGAGGCGGGCTTCCCTGCGCGGCCGGCGGGTTCGGCGGGGCGCGCGGCGTCGGCCCTTCGACTGTCGGAGCCTCGAGAGCCGGCGCTCCCTGGACGGTCGGCGCTCCCTGGACGGTCGGCGCTCCCTGGACGGGAGCTGCTTGCTGGACAGGCGGGTCTTCCCGAACGTACGCGCCGTCCCAGTATCCCCGCGCCATCGCCGGCGCGCCGGCCCCCGCCAGGAACAGTGCGCCGATCGCCGCCATGGCTGTCGTCGTCCTCATCCTCGCCTCCGGCGCATGGTTAACACCGCCGGACGCTAACCGCGGGGCGTCCCAGCCGCGAGCGGTTGCGCCTCAGACGCGAGCGGCGGCTCAGAAGTCCGAGGCGGCGCCGTTCTTCTCCCAGTCGCCGTAGCGGGTGGGCTCAGGGCCGGACGGCCCGCCTTCCTCGGGCGGCAGCTCGAGCGGCCGGGTGTTCGCGCGGCGCTCGGCGGCTTCCTCGAGCGCGCGGCGCGCGGCCGGCGTGAGGGTCTTGCCGGGCGCGGCGCCGGGGGGATCAGTGTCCATGGCCATCAGATAGCGGCTCGCGGGCCGCACCGCGAGCTTGCGCGCCAGCCCCGATGCAGGCAGGCGGGAACCGTGCCCGCCGACCCCGCCCGCAGAGCCGCGCTCGACGTCCTCACCGCCGCCCTGACCCGCAAGGCGGGGCTGGAGAACGCGCTCGATGCGGCTGCGTTCGGCCGACTGGCCCCGCAGGACCGCGCCTTCGCCCGCGCCCTCGTCATGGCGACGCTGCGTCATCTCGGCCCGATCGACCGTGCGCTGGACGCGCGCCTGCAGCGCGCGCCGCCCGAGCCGGTGCGGATGATCCTGCGCCTCGGCGCCGCGCAGCTCTTCCATCTCGAGACGCCGGCCTACGCCGCGGTCGATTCAAGCGTGGCCCTCGCGCAGACCTCGCCGGCGACGCGGGGCTTCAAGGCGCTGGTCAACGCCGTGCTGCGCCGGCTTGGCCGCGAGGGGTTGGGCGAGGTCGATGCGGCGACCTATGCGCCCGCCTGGCTGTTCGCCCGCTGGCGCGCCGCCTATGGCGACGTTGCCGCGCTGGCCGTCGCCGCCGTCATCCCGGACGAGCCCGCGACGGACCTGACGCCGCGCGATCCGTCGGACGCGCCGGCGCTGGCCGCGGCGTTGGAGGCGACGCCGCTGTCGGGCGGTTCGCTGCGCCGCGCCGCGCGGGGCCGGATCGAGGACTGGCCGGGCTTCGCCGAGGGCCGCTGGTGGGTGCAGGACGCCGCCGCGGCCATCCCCGCGCGTCTGCTGGCTGTCGGTCCAGGCGAGACCGCGCTCGATCTCTGCGCCGCGCCGGGCGGCAAGACGCTGCAGCTGGCCGCGGCCGGCGCAGCCGTGACCGCGGTCGACCGCTCGTCCGCCCGGCTCGGCCGCCTCGCCGAGGCGCTCGCGCGCACCGGCCTTTCCGCCGAGGTCGTCGCCGCCGAGGCCGAGACCTGGGCCGATGCGCGCTGCTTCGACGCCGTGTTGCTCGACGCGCCTTGCACCTCCAGCGGCACGTTCCGGCGCAACCCGGACGTCCTCTGGACGCTGCGGCCGGGGGACATCGCCAGGCTCGCCGAGGTCCAGAGCCGACTGCTCGACGCCGCGGCGCTCCGAGTGAAGCCGGGCGGACGGCTGCTCTACTGCGTCTGCTCGCTGGAGCCTGAGGAAGGCGAGGCGCAGGCGCGCGACTTCCTGAAGCGCCAGCCCGGCTTCACGACGCTCCCGGCCGGGCCGGGTGAAGGCGGCGCGCCACCCGCGAGCCTGACCCCGGAAGGCTGGCTCCGCCTGCTGCCGCACCAGCTGGACGGCGGCATGGACGGCTTCTTCGTCGCGAGGTTCCGGCGGGCGGGGTAGCGCCGCCCATTGCCGCGACTCCGCCGGGCCGGTAATCGGGCGCGATGTCCTCCGGCGGCCCCATCATCGCGCCCTCGATCCTGGCCGCGGACTTTGCGCGGTTGGGGGAAGAGGCGCGGGCGGTCGAGGCCGCAGGCGCCGACTGGCTGCACTTCGACGTGATGGACGGCCACTTCGTGCCCAACATCACCGTGGGCCCTGGCGTGCTGAGAGCGGTCAAGCCGCTCGTCTCGATTCCGATCGACGTGCACCTGATGGTCGCGCCGGTCGACCCCTACCTCGAGGCCTTCCGCGAGGCAGGCGCCGACATCATGACCGTGCACCCCGAGGCCGGCCCGCACCTCGACCGCACGGTCAAGCGCATCCGTGAGCTGGGCGCCAAGGCGGGCGTCGCGTTCAATCCTTCGACCCCGCCTGACACGATCCAGTGGATGCTGGACGACATCGACCTCGTGCTTGTCATGTCGGTGAACCCGGGTTTCGGCGGTCAATCGTTCATCCCCGCCCAGGTCGACAAGATCGCCCGGCTGAAGGCTATGTTCGACGCGGCCGGGCGCGACATCATCATCGAGGTCGACGGCGGCATCACCCCCGAGACCGCGCCGGCGTGCCTCAGGGCCGGCGCGCGCGCGCTCGTCGCCGGCACCGCGGTGTTCAAGGGCGGGCCGGCCGCCTACGCCGACAACATTCGCGCCCTGAGAGAGGCCTGACGGCGAGACAGCCATGGCTGAGGCGCGCCTTTCCGCCATGCTCGGCCGTCCGCGAGACGTGCTCTCTGCGATAGGCCGGCAAGCTCAGCGCGAGTGGCGCGCCGGGCCGGTGCACCGCCTGCTGATCGTTCGGCCGAGGACGGCGGGCCTCGCGGTGCGTCCGCGCGACCTCAGGCCCGCCGACGCCGCGGCCGGCGAGCGCCTGCTGGCCGGACGCTTCGCGTTCGGCGGCGAGGCGATCGATATCGGCCCTGGCGGCGACCCGTGGCGCCGCGCGCTGCCCAGCCGCCGGTTCGCCACAGCGCTGCACGGGTTCGGCTGGGCCGGCGACCTGCTCGCCGTTGGCGAGGCCGGCGCGAAGGAGCTGTTGCGGCTTTGGCTGGAGTGGCGGGCGGTGTTCGGCGGCGGCAACGCCTTCGCCTGGTCGGGGCTCGCGCTCGAACGGCGTGTCTTCAACCTCGCCGCCTCGGCTGCCGCGCTTGCGCCCCTGGTGTCCGACGCGGAGGGCGCGACGTTCGTGGGCGATCTCGCCCGCCAGGCGCGCCATCTCTCCGGCGAGCCGGGCGACCCCGGCCGCGCCGCCGAGCGCGCCGCCGTGGCCGCGCTCGTCGGCGCCTCTTTGGCGGGGCGGGCCGGGGAGGGGATGCGCCGACGCGCGCTCGCCCGGCTCGACCAACAGCTGACCCTCGCCGTGCTGCGAGACGGCGTTCACGCCAGTCGGGCGCCCGATCGGGGCCTGGAGCTGCTGTTCGACCTGTTGGCGCTCGACGACGCGCTCTCGCAGGCCGGCGCGCCGGCGCCGGTTGAGGTCTCGCGGGCGATCGATCGTCTGAGCGCCGGAGTGCGCCTTTTCGCCCTGGCCGACGGGCGGCTGGCGACGTTCCAGGGCGGCGAGCCGGGCGACAGGGCGCGCATCGCCGCCGCGCTCGCGCTCGACCGCGCTGGCGGCGCGCCGCCGAAGTCGGCGCCCTACGGCGGCTATCATCGCCTGGAAGGGGGCGGGCTGCAGGTGATCGCCGACGGCGTGGGCGCCTCGGCCGCCGATTGGGCTGGGACCGCCTGCGCCCAGCCGGCCTCCCTCACGCTCGCCGTGGACGGCCGCCGCCTTATCGCAGGTTCGGCCTGGTCGGCTTCGGCGGACTCCCCGGGCGAGCTGCGCGGGCCTGCGGGCGGTTCCTGCCTCGCGCTCGGCGACACCTGGCCCGGCCGGGCCAGGCTCGTTCCGGGCGACCTCGGCGAGCGCCTGGAGGCGTCGACGTTCGAGGCGAGCGCCGAGTGCAACGAGGGCGGCGAGGCGGTCTGGCTCGACGTGGCGCACGGCGGGTGGCGCACGCTGGGCTTCGACACGCAGCGGCGGCTCTTCCTCGACATCGCCGCCGGAGAGCTCCGCGGCGAGGACGCGCTGACGCCGGTCGGCCGGCCGCGCCAGGGCCCGACGGACTTCGCCATCCGCTTTCAGCTCGCGCCCGGCGTCTCGGCCCAGATCGCCAACGACGGCAGGAGCGCGCTCATCCGCCCCGCCGGTGGCGCGGGCTGGCGGCTGCGCAGCGACGCCGCTGACACCCGGCTCGAACCGAGCGTCGCGTACGACGCCGGCGAGGCGCGCGCCGTCCAGGCGCTGGTTCTTGCGGGCCTGGCCAGCCCGGCCGAGGGCGCCCGGGTCCGCTGGAAACTCTCGCGGGACGAGGGGTAGTTCTCGGTCCGTACCCGGCCGGAACGCTGCGAAGAGCCGGGGTAGGAAGAGCCGCTTCCCTGCCGAACTCCAGCCCTGCGATGGCCGCCGTAAATCGGTGTCGCTAGCGCGGCTTGTCCGGCGCGAAGACGCACATTGACCATCCGGATACTG
>DATKMZ010000111.1:0-20236 GCA_035541575.1 Caulobacteraceae bacterium
CGGCCTGATCGGCGAGCGGGGCCGCGAGGTGCGCGAGTTCATCGAGGAGACGCTGGGCCCCGAGGGCCTTGCGCGCGCCGTCGTCGTGGTCGCGACCTCCGACCAGCCCGCGCTGAAGCGCCGCCAGGCCGCCTACATGACCCTCGCGATCGCCGAGTACCTGCGCGACCAGGACCTCGAGGTGCTGTGCCTGATGGACAGCGTCACGCGGTTCGCGATGGCCCAGCGCGAGATCGGGCTGGCCGCCGGCGAGCCGCCGACGACCCGGGGCTACACGCCGACGGTCTTCTCCGAGCTGCCGAAGCTGCTTGAACGCGCCGGACCGGGGCCGATCCGCCCCGACGGCGCGGTCGCGGGCCCGATCACGGGCCTCTTCACGGTGCTCGTCGACGGCGACGACCACAACGAGCCGATCGCCGACGCCGTGCGCGGGATCCTCGACGGCCATATCGTGATGGAGCGCGCGATCGCCGAGCGCGGCCGCTTCCCGGCGATCAATGTGCTGAAGTCGATCAGCCGGACGATGCCGGGCTGCCAGACCCCGCTCGAGCGGGAGACCGTCGCGCAGGCCCGCGCCAGCCTCTCGGCCTACGCCAACATGGAAGAGCTGATCCGCATCGGCGCCTATCGCGCCGGCGCGGACGCCCAGGTGGACCGCGCGATCGCGCTCAACCCGGCGCTCGAGGCGTTCCTGGCGCAGGACAAGGACGACTACACCGGCCTCAACGAGGCTTTCGACCGGCTTGACGGCATTCTGGAGCAAAGCGGCGCATGAGGTGGGCGGACCAGCTGATCAAGCTCTCCAACTTCGAGCTCGAGGTCTTGCAGACGCGCCTGGCCGAGATCGTCGAGCGGCGCACGCGGCTCGAGCTGAGGATGGCGGTGCTGCTCGCCGAGGGCGAGGCCGAGACCGCGCTCGCGCGCACCGACCCGGAAGCCGCCTGGCGACTGCCCGCGTTCAACGAAGGCCTGAAGCAGCGCAAGGCGGCCGTCCAGCGCGACATCGACCGCGTCGCGGGCGAGGAAGCCGGCGCCCGCGACGCCCTCGCCGAGGCTTTCGAGACGCTAAAGAAGTACGAGCATGTGGCGGAGGCTAACCGCGTGACCGTCGCCCGCGAGGCGGCGCGCCGCGAGACCGCCGTGCTCGACGAGTTGGGCCTGCGCCGCGCCGTCGCCGGCCGAGGCTAGTTCCTTGATCCGATCGCACCAGACCTTTTCCGCGCTCGCGGCGGAAACGTCGCGATTCGCGACGGCGGGAGCGACAGTGGAGTCGTGTCGGTGACCTCCCCCGTCGGCGACGCGCTGCTCAACGACGGCGCGCCGCTTTCCCCGAGAGGGGGAAGGGTTTGGTCCCGCCGCGGCGTTCTTGCTTCCACGCTCGCCCTCGGCGCCTGCGGTCAGAAGGCCCAGAGCGCGCCGCCCGGCGTCGCGTCGTGGCCGCTGAAGGCCGTCGCCCGGTTCCCCGTCGGGACCTGCGTCCAGGCCGCGCAACTCGACGATCCCGCCTTCGCCAGTCTGGTCGCCGCCGAGGTCTCCCAGCTCACCCCGGAGTGGGAGCTGAAGATGGAGTACGTGTTGCAGCCGGACGGCGGCTACCGCTTCGACGCGCCTGACCGGATCGCGACGTTCGCCGCCGACCACGGAATGCGCGTCTTCGGCCACACGCTGGTCTGGTACGCGCAGAGGCCGGCCTTCTTCGAGCGTCTCGCCGGCGACGCCGCGGCGTTCCGCAACGCGTTCTCCGCTTACGTCACGGCCGTCGTCGGCCGCTACAAGGGCCGGATCGTCGGCTGGGACGTGGTCAATGAGCAGGTCGGCGACGACGGCTCAGGCTGGCGCACGAGCCTCTGGAGCCAGGCGCTCGGACCGCTCGACCACATGCGGATCGCCTACGACCTGGCTCATGCCGCCGATCCGGCCGCGGCGCTGTTCCTCAATGACTACAACCTCGAGAGCGATCCGGCGAAGCGGGCGGACTTCCTGCGGCTCGCCGAGGCGCTGCTGAAAGCCGGCGCGCCGCTGCATGGCCTCGGCTCGCAGACGCACGTCGCCGCCGACCTCGCGCCGGGCGCGGTCGCCGCGGCGATCCGCGATCTCGCAGGACTTGGCCTGAAGGTGCGGATCTCCGAGATGGACGTCTCGCTCGCCCGGGCGCGCGGCCTCGTCAACACGCGCGCCGATCTCGAGCGGCGGCAGGCCGCGCTCTACGCCGAGGCCGCCGAGGCGTTCGCCGCGCTGCCACCTGCGCAGCGGTTCGACTTCACGTTCTGGGGGCTCGAGGACAGCCAGTCGTGGCTGAAGCGCGAGGACGAGGCCGACGCGCCGCTGCTCTTCGACGACTCCGGCCGCCCCAAGCCGGCTGTAGCCGCCTGGGAGGCGGCGCTCAGGCGCTAGCGGCGGCTAGCGCGGGATCTGGGTGCGGCGCTGCTCCTCCTCGGCGGCCGCGCGCAGGGCTGCCAGGTCGTCGCTGATGCGGAAGATCACCACGTAGAACTCGCAGAACGCGCGCCAGACCAGCCCGCCCGCGAGGACGATCAGAAGCCCCCCGATCAAGCCCGGAATGACGGCCAGAAGCGTTTCCCAGCTGCGCTCGCCGATCGCGCGGTAGCCGACGCCGAGCGAGGCGCCGACGACGCCGAACGCGGCCACGACGATCACGCCCAGGCCAGCCCAATAGACGAGGTGGATTACCGGGCCGGTGATCATCGTCTCGAAGGTCAGGATGCTCGAGAAGAAGCCACGGGACCTCCGCGGCGCGACACCCCTGGCTGGTCCCATGACCGACTGTTCCCCTCGCGGCTCAGGGCCGCTCCGTGGCCGGCATGGCTACCAGCGCCAGCGCGACGCCGCAATGGCGCGCCGGCCACGCTTGGAGGGCGATCGCTCGACGCCGCTCCCGCTCGTCAGTGCGCCATCCCGAGCCGCTTCAACTGGTCGCGGTCGAGGCGGCTGTAGGCTGCGCCGCCGCGGGCGAAGAGGTCGCTGGCGGGTATCGTGTAGACGTCCTCATTGTCGCGCACCTCGGCCACCGAGCGGCCCTGCTTGTCGGTGGTGAGGCGCGTGACATGACCGATCTCGGCGCCGGTCTCGTCCCTTACGGCGGCGCCGATCGCGAGCGGCCCGACCGTCGCGGACGAATCGCGCGCGCCGCTCTCCGCCGGGCGCGCGGGTCCTGCTTCCACGCGCACCGCCGGCACGGCGGCGCCGGCGGCCCCGGCGAGAGCCAGGACCGCAACGCCCGAAGCCGCGACGATCGCGCCGCCGCGACTCACCGACCGCCGGCCGCCGGGTGCAGCATGCTCGTGATCTGCCCGGCCGTCATGTTGATGGTGGCCGTGCCGTCCTGGGCCCCCAGCCGGTCAGACGGCACCTGGAAGGTGTCGGAACCCATCTTGATCACGGCCATCTTCTGCCCATTCGCGCCGTTGTTCAGCGCCGAGATCGCACCGATGGTGGCGCCGGTATTGTCCTTCACCGGCTCACCGACGGAGAGGGAAGCCGCTGCGCCTGCGGTCGCGCTGGTGTCGGCGCCCTGCCCCGTGGCGCTGGACGTCGAGGGAGGGCTCGCCGATGAGGACGGC
The DNA here is from genome assembly GCA_035541575.1 of Caulobacteraceae bacterium. Taxonomy (GTDB): domain Bacteria; phylum Pseudomonadota; class Alphaproteobacteria; order Caulobacterales; family Caulobacteraceae; genus Acaudatibacter. The sequence continues at coordinate 3,582 of DATKMZ010000111.1, forward strand.
GGAGCGGCTGGGGTTGTCGACTGCATAGGCGCGTCGGTCGCCGGCATGTTGGACATGCCCGCGGTGGTCTGGCCGGCCGCCAGGGCCTGCCCGGCGACGAGGAAAGCGCCGGCGGCGATCAAAGGCATGTAGAAGCGCATGAAGGTCTCCCTGGGTTTTCGTTCCCCAGCCCGATCAGAACAGCCGCCCTGCTAGATCGTTCCGAATTGGGGCCTTGAGAGAGCCGCTTCGCGTCGGTTCGATGGCGGTCGCGATCACCGGCCTTAAATCGTGCCGAGCGTCTTCAGCCGCGCCTTCGGGTGGACCTCGTTCTGGCTCAGCACGACGGTCTGGCCGCGGAAACGTTCCACGATCGAGCGGATGTAAGGCCGCACCATCGGGCTCGTCAGCAGCACCGGGTTCTCGCCTTGCAGCGCGGCGCGCTCGAAGGTCTCGCGCACGGCCCGGATGAAGTCCTGCAGCTTCGACGGCGCGAGGGCGAGTTGCTTGTCGTCGCCCTGGCCGATCAGCGCCTCGCCGAACGCGGTCTCCCAGTCCGGCGAGAGCGCGACGATCGGCAGCGAGCCGTCTTCCGAGCGGTTGGCCCAGCAGATCTGGCGGCCCAGCCGGGCGCGGACCTGTTCGACGAGACTGACGATCGAGGCCGTGTGCGGCGCGGCTTCGGCGATTCCCTCGAGGATGGTCGGCAGGTCGCGGATCGAGACGCGCTCGCGCAGCAGCGCCTGCAGCACCCGCTGCACCGTGCTCGCCGTCGCGACCGAGGGGATCAGGTCGTCGACCAGCTTCTTCTCCTCGGCCGTGAGGTCCTTCAGCAGCTTCTGCACCTCGCCGTAGGAGAGCAGGTCGGCCATGTTCTCCTTCAGAATCTCGGTCAGGTGGGTGGTCAGCACCGTAGCCGGGTCGACCGTGGTGTAGCCGCGGAAGGCGGCCTCTTCGCGCAGCGCGTCGTCGATCCAGGTGGCCGGCAGGCCGAACGCCGGCTCGCGCACGTGCTCGCCCGGCAGCTCCACCTGGCCGCCGCGCGGGTCCATGGCCATCAGCTTGCCGAGCCGCACCTCGCCAGCGCCGATCTCCATCTCCTTGATCCGGATCGCGTAGCCCTGGTTCGGCAGGCGCATGTTGTCGAGGATGCGCACCGGCGGCATCACGAAGCCGAACTCGCCCGCGAGCGTCCTGCGCAGCGCCTTGATCTGGTCGGTGAGGCGGCGGCCCTCGAGGTCGTTGATCAGGTGCAAGAGGCCGTAGCCCAGCTCGATCTTGACGTCGTCGATCGCCAGGCTCGCCGAGATCGGCTCTTCCTTCGGCTCGGTGTCGACCTTCGGGGCCTCGACGACCGGCCTCAGCGCCGCCTGGCTGCGCCGCCAGGCCAGGACGCCGGCGCCCAGCGACAGCGCCGCGAACGGCACGATCGGCATGCCAGGGATCAGCGCGATCACGCCCGAGGCCGCCGAGACCATGCCGAGGCTGACCGGGTTCATCGCCAGCTGCGCGACGAGGGCCTTGTCAGCCGAGCCCTCGACGCCGGATTTCGAGACGAGCAAGCCGGCGGCGATCGAGATGACCAGCGCCGGGATCTGGCTCACCAGGCCATCGCCGATGGTCATGATCGTGTAGCTGGCGAACGCCTGGCTGAGCGGCAGCTTGTGCTGCACCACGCCCACCAGGATGCCGCCGGCGACGTTGATGGCCACGATCAGCAGGCCGGCCATGGCGTCGCCGCGCACGAACTTCGAGGCGCCGTCCATCGCGCCGAAGAAGGTCGACTCCTGTTCCAGGTCCTTGCGCCGGCGCTTGGCCTCCTCCTGATCGATCAGGCCCGACGACAGGTCGGCGTCGATCGCCATCTGCTTGCCGGGCATCGAGTCCAGGGTGAAGCGGGCTGCGACCTCGGCGATCCGCGACGAGCCGCGGGTCACAACGACAAAGTTCACGATCACGAGGATCGAGAAGATGATGACGCCGATCACGAAGTTGCCGTGCATCATCAGTTCGCCGAACGCCTGGATGATGTGGCCGGCGCCGTCGGTGCCCTCGTGGCCGTGCCCGAGGATCAGCCGGGTCGAGGCGATGTTGAGGCCCAGCCGGAACAGCGTCGCCATCAGCAGCACGGTCGGGAAGGCGGTGAACTCCAGCGGCTTCTTGATCAGCAGCGAGGTCATCAGGATCAGGACCGCGCTGGTGATCGAGAGCGCCAGCAGCATGTCGAGCATGAACGCCGGGATCGGCAGGATCAGCAGGACGATGATGCCGACGATGCCGATCGCGAGCGCGACCTCGCCCTTGGCCACCCAGCCCCAGACCTCGCGCGGCGTCGGCGCCGCGCCGGCGACCGGCAGCGAGACGTCAGCCACGGCCGAACGCTCCGGCGACGGCGCGGCCGACATCGGCGATGGCGGCGTCACGCGCCTCCGGGGTCGCGGCCGCCGCTCCGGTCAGGTAGCAGGCGATGATGACCGGGCCGCGCGGCGCCCAGGCGACGGCGATGTCGTTGCTGGTGCCGTGCGCGCCGCTCCCGGTCTTGTCGGCGACCCGCCAGCCGGCCGGAAGCCCCGCGCGGAGCCGCGCCAGGCCGGTCCTGCAGGCGACCATCCAGCCGATGAGCCGCTCGCGCGAGGCGTCTGACACGGCCTGGCCGAGCAGGACGGCGCGGAGGTCGCTGGCCATCGCAGCGGGCGTCGTGGTGTCGCGCGGGTCGCCGGCGATCGCGGTGTTCAGCGAGGGCTCGTTGCGGTCGAGCCGGCTTCGGCCGTCGTCGAGGCCGCGCACGAACCGCGTCCAGCCGGCGGGGCCGCCGATCGAGGCGAGGATCGCGTTGGCGGCGGTGTTGTCGCTGTACTCGATCGCGGCGGCGCAGAGGTCGCCCAACGCCATACCGCCTTCGCCGACATGGGCCTTGGTCACGGGCGCGTATTCCAGCAGGTCGGCCTGGCCGTACCGCACAACGCGGTCGAGCTTGTCCTCACCTGCATCGACGCGCTTCAGCAGCGCGGCCGCCGCCATCGCCTTGAAGGTGCTGCACATCGGGAACCGCTCGCCGGCGCGGCGGGCGAGCGTGCGCCCGCTGGCGACATCGAGCGCGAAGACGCCCAGCCGGCCGCCGACCTTCGCCTCGATCTCGCCCAGCGGGTCGCGCGCGGCGGCCAGCCCCGAGCCGAGGCTCGCGGCGACGCCGGCGATCAGATTGCGGCGGGAGAAAGAGCCGGGCGTCGGCATGGCGCTGGCCCCTAACCCTTCCCCCTCGGGGGGAAGGCGCCGCGTCGCGCGCAGCGCGCGTCGCCGATGGGGGGTGTCTCAGCCACGCCCCCATCGTCGCTCGCCTGCGGCGTCGCGACGTTTCCCCCACGAGCGAGGGAAGAATTCAACGCGCTATGCCGCACTCGCGGCGCCCTGCTGGGGCGGCGGCACGGCCACGCCGGAGTCGGAGTACTCCTTGAGCTTATTCCTCAGGGTACGGATTGAAATGCCGAGGATGTTGGCCGCGTGGGTCCGGTTGCCGAGGCAGTGGCTCAGCGTGTCGAGGATCAGCTGCTGCTCGACCGCGGCGACCGTCTGGCCGACGAAGCTGCGGCTCACCGCCTCGGCGGCCATCGAAGCTGCGCGCGCGGTCTCGGCGGCTGGCGAGGCCGGCATCGGCGCGCCGTCGGGGAGGCGGATCGCAAACTCCTCGATCTCCGGCCCGGTCGAGAGCAGCACGGCGCGGTGGATCGCGTTCTCGAGCTCGCGCACGTTGCCGGGCCAGCGGTGCGAGACGAGCCGCTGGCGCGCGAGGGTCGAAAGCGGCTTCTCGGCCATGCCGTTGGCGGCGGCGTACTTCTTCACGAAGTGCTCGGCGAGCGCGACGACGTCGCCCGGCCGCTCCCGCAGCGGCGGAAGGCGCAGGTTCACGACGTTGAGGCGGTAGAGCAGATCCTCTCGGAACGTCCCTTCGCGCACCGCCTCGGCGAGGTCGCGGTTGGAGGTGGCGATGACGCGGATGTCGACCTTGACCGGCTTGGCGCCGCCGACCCGGTCGATCTCGCGCTCCTGCAGCGCCCGCAGCAGCTTGGCCTGCAGCCGCGCATCCATCTCGGAGATTTCATCGAGCAGCAGGGTGCCGCCGCTGGCTTCCTCGAACTTGCCGATGCGCCGCGCGACGGCGCCGGTGAACGCGCCCTTCTCATGGCCGAACAGCTCGCTCTCGAGCAGGTTCTCGGGGATCGCCGCGCAATTGACCGAGATGAAGGGGCGCTGGGCGCGGCGCGACTTGGTGTGGACGTACCTGGCCATCACCTCCTTGCCGACGCCGCTCTCGCCGGTGATCAGGATCGAGGCTTCAGAGGCCGCGATCTGGTCGGCGAGCGCGATCACCTGCTGCATCGCCGGATCGCGGGCGACCATCGGGCGGTCGTCGTCGGCGACGGCGGCCAGCACCGCGGCGATCAGGTCGGCCTCGGGCGGGAGCGGGATGAACTCCTTGGCGCCGGCGCGAATGGCGTCGGCCGCCCGCTTTGGATCGGCCCCGACCCCGCAAGCCACCACCGGCACCCGGATCCGCTCGGCCTCGTTCGCCGCGATCAGGCCGGCGATGTCGAGGTCGTAGTCGACCATCAGCAAGTCCGCGCCCTGGCCCGCCCGCAGCGCATAGGTCGCCGCCTCGCAGGTCTCGACGTGGGCGACCTTGGCCCCTGCGGACATCGCCAGCTTCACCGCGCTGGAGAGCTGCCCGCTCAGGCGTCCGACGACCAGCAGCCGCATTTTCGTTCTCCCTTAGTCCCTGTCGCCGGCGCGCGATCTACGCGGCCGAGTCCCCGTCCTTGATGATTTCCGTCATTGTCACGCCGAGGCGATCCTCGACCACCACCACCTCGCCACGCGCGACGAGGCGGTTGTTGACGTAGATGTCGATGGCCTCGCCGACCTTGCGGTCGAGTTCCAGCACGCTACCCTGGCCGAGCTGCAGGAGCTGCGCGACCGAGAGATGCGCCCGTCCCAGCACGGCCGAGATGTTCACCGGCACGTCGAAGACCGGCGCGAGGTCGCTGGCGCTCTTCTCCTCGCCCTCGCCGGCGGACGCGACCCCGTCGTCCGGGGCGAATTCGTCGAGCTTCAGATCGTTGTCGTCAGCCATGGGGATCCTCGTCGGCGGAAGGTGGAGCGCCGGGCAGCGCCTCGGCGTGCAGGCCCTCGGCGGCGAGCGCGCCTTCCAGGGCCTCGGCGACGCGCTGGGCCGCGCCGGCCGGATCGAACGCGGCCGAGCCGTCGCCCCAGTCGAGCACGAAGGCGGCGGCCGCGAGTTCGGGCTCGGCGCGGGCGATGATCTGGCCGGGATAGCCGATCGCCTCGGCGGTCTCGGCGAGCGCCGCCTGCAGGCGCTCGAGCAGCTCGGGACGGGCGCGCAGCGTCAGGCGCGGCGTCGCCTCGACCTCTCGGGCGAGTGCGGCGAGGGCGGCCTGCAGCGGCGCCTCGGGGAAGCGATCGCAGGCGGCGTCGGCGATCTGGCGGGCGCAGGCGAGCGCCAGCTCTGCGGCGCCGGCGCGGTGCCGGTGCGCGGCGGCCGCCAGCGCGGGCAGGGCGGCCTTGGCGGCGTCGGCGAGTTCGGAGAGCGCCCGGGCGGTCTGCGCCTCCACCCGCTGCATCGCCGCCGCGTCGCCCTCGGCTCTCGCCTGCGCCGCCAGCGCCTCGGCCTCCTCGGCCGTGTAGAGGCGTTTGTAGGCGTTGACGCTGACGGGCCTGGCCCCGTCGAACACCGTGTCGAAGGTGAATTTGCGCGGCTCGGCCATCAGTAGATCAGCTCGTCATCGCCGCCGGCGCCCGCCAGCATGATCTCGCCTTTGGCGGCGAGGTCCTTGGCCACCTGCACCATCGACATCTGCGCGGCGTCGACGTCGCGCAGACGCACCGGGCCCATGCTCTCCATGTCCTCGCGCATGATCTTCGCGGCGCGCTCGGACATGTTGGAGAAGAACATCTCGCGCAGCGCGTCCGATGCGCCTTTCAGCGCCAGCGCCAGCTGGTCCTTCTCCACCGCGCGCAGCAGCGTCTGCACGCCGCCCGGATCGAGCTTGGAGAGGTCTTCGAACACGAACATCAGCGCCCGGATCCGCTCGGCGCTCTCGCGGTTGCGCTCCTCGAGCGCGGCTATGAAGCGGCTCTCGGTCTGGCGGTCGAACGAGTTGAAGATCTCCGCCATCATCTCGTGGCTGTCGCGCTTGGAGGTGCGCGCCAGGTTCGACATGAACTCGGTGCGCAGTGTCTGCTCGATCTTGTCGAGGATCTCGCGCTGCACCGGCTCCATGCGCAGCATCCGCATGACGCATTCGAGCGCGAAGTCTTCGGGCAAGGCCCCTAGCACGCGCGCGGCGTGCTCCGACTTGATCTTCGAGAGGATGACCGCGACGGTCTGCGGGTATTCGTTCTTCAGATAGTTCGCGAGCACGGCCTCGTTCACGTTGCCGAGCTTGTCCCACATGGTCCGACCCGCCGGGCCGCGGATCTCCTCCATGAGGTTGTCGACCTTGTCGGACGGCATGAAGGCGGCGAGCAGCTTCTGGGTCTGCTCGTAGGACCCCATGATCGAGCCGGCGCCCGACATGCCGGAGACGAACTCGACCAGGAGCTCCTCGACCACCGAGGCGGAGACGTTGCCGAGCCCCGCCATCGCCTGGGAGACCTCCTTGATCTCCTCCTCGTCGAGGTGCCGCCAGATGGTCGCGTGGTCTTCGCCCAGCGACAGCAGGATGACCGCCGCCTTCTCCGGCCCGCTCAGGCGGGAGGAGTCGACGATCGTCTTGGCTTTTCCGCGCGGGGCCAGGCTCATGCGGACTCATGCAGCCAGCTGCGGAGGATCGAGACGGACTCCTCCGGGTGCTTGTCGACGAACTCGGCCACCGCCCTCACCGATGACGCTTTCACCTGGCCCTCGATGCGGGCGATGTCGATCTTCTGCTCGATGTCAGGGCCGGGGAGGGCGAGGGGTTGTCCGGTCGATGCGTCGATCTGGTGGGTCTGGCCGTCGGGCGTCGTGACGACCCGAACGGTCGCCGGCGCCCCGCCGCCTGGCATCGGGATCAGGGCGCCGCCGCCTCCGCCGCCCGCTGTCGCCGTGCGCATCAGCGGGCGGACGACGAAGAACAGGATCAGCACGGCGACGAGACCCAGGATCCCCAGCTCGACGCTGCGCATGATGTCGTTCTTGTCGAAGCCGGTCAGAGGATTCGCGGCCGCGACACCCTCGCCGTCCTCGGCGTTGGGGAAGCGGACGTTGACCACTTGCACCTGGTCGCCGCGGTCGGACGAGAAGCCCATGGCGGCCTTCACCAGGTCCTGGATGTGCTGCATCTCCTCGGCCGATCGCGGTGTGTAGGGGCCGGGCTTGCCGTCCTTGCCGGGCGCCGTCACGCCATCGACAGCGACCGCCACCGAGAGGCGCTTGATCGTGCCCGGCTGCTGCACCTGGGTCGTCGTGACTTTCGAGATCTCGTAGTTGGTGGTCTGCTCGTCGCCGGTGTTCTCGTTGCCGCTTGACGACGCGTTGGGGGCGATCGGCGTGCCGCCCGGGATGTTGCTCGAGGCTGAGGTCGCCAGGTTCGGGCCCGTGCCGCTCTGGTTCTCTTTCGCACTGGTCTCGTTGGTCTGTTGCGAGCGGACCACCTGGCCGTCGGGGTCGAACTTCTCCTGCTGGGTCGTCACCTGCGCCATGTCGACGTCGGCGCTGACCTGCACGCGCGCCTTGCCGGCGCCAACGATACCCTCGACGAGGTTGCGGATGCGCGTCTGGATGCCGTCCTCGATCGCCGCGCGGGCGTCCGCGGCCGCCCTGCCGCCGACGCCGCCGTCCGCCTCGGCCGAGAGCGTCTTGCCGTGCTGGTCGATCACGGTGACGCGTTCGGGCTTCAGGTCCGGGACTGCCCCGGCCACCAGGTTCTGAACCGCGCGCACCTGGTCGGTGGAGGGCTCGCGCGAGCCGACGCCGATCGTCACCGACGCCGAAGCCTGGTCGGCGGTGTCCTGGAACAGCTGCCGCTCGGGAAGCACCAGGTGGACGCGGGCGAAGGTCACGCCATCGAGCGCACGGATGGTGCGGGCGAGCTCGCCCTCGGTCGCGCGCTTCATGTTGAGTTGCTGGACGAAGTCGGTCTGGCCGAGGGCGTTCTGCGAATCGAAGATCTCGTAGCCGACCGAGCTCGCGGTCGGCAGGCCCTTGCCCGCCAGCATCAGGCGCGCCGTGGCCACCTTGTCGCGCTGGACCATGATGGTCGAGCCGTCGCCCTTCACCTCGTATTTCACGCCGGCCTGGTCGAGGGCCTGGGTGATCGAGCCGGCCTCGCGCAGGTCGAGGTTGGAGTAGAGCAGGCTCATCGGCGGCGCGCTGAGGTTCAGCGCGATGGCGAACAGCAGCGCCGTGGCGCCTCCGCCCACCCCGAGCAGTACGGCCAGGCGTCCCAGGCCGAACCGCTGCAATGACGCAAAGAACGAATTCACCGGGTCGGCGCCTGAAGGTCCGTTGAGCTCTGTGGAATGCGGCTCGGCCTTCTAGGCGCCCTCGCTAGGCAGGATTTACCCAGCGCAAGGTAAACGGCGGGTTTAAGGTTGCGGCGAGATAAGGGCCAAAGCGTCGCAGTGGAGGCTGGACCCGGTCAGGCGCCGTGGAGCGCCCGATTGCGCAGCGCCTTCGCCTAAGCTCTTGCAAGGACCGCGGTGAGGACCGCGCCGCCGCGCCGCGGCCGAACTGAGACGACGAGGCGTTCAAGAACGCCGCGGCGACCGCTAGAAGCGGGCGATGATCGCCTTCGAAGCTGCACGCGCCGCCATCCTCGCGACTCTCGAAGGATTCGCGACCGGCGACCCGCGGATAGAGGCGCTTTGGCTGCAGGGAAGCCTGGCCCGCGGCGACGCCGACGCGTTTTCCGACATCGACGCCTATCTGGCCGTGCGCGACCAGGCCTTCGACACGGCGTGGGAGGGCCGCCAAGCGCTGCTGAACCAGCTGGGCGGCGTGCTCGCCTGGTCGAACGCCGTGGTCCCCGGCATGACCGCCGTGCATGCGCTGATGGAAGGCGGCGTGCGGCTCGACCTCTTCTTCGAGCGGGCGTCGACCGCGCCCAGGACGCCGCGGCCCGTCGCCAAGGCGCTGGTCGACAAGACCGGGCTGGTGGCGAGGTTCGACCTCTCGTGGCAGGCCTCACCGGACGAGGTCGGCCGCATGGTGCAGACCGTCATCCGCATGACCCGTCAGGGCGCGACCTGGCCGCTGCGCGTGCTGGGCCGGGGCCAATGGCCGGCGCTGGCAAGGATGGAGCTCGACCTGATCAACGCCCAATTGGCGCAGCTGATCGCCGTGCGACTGGACCCAGCCAACTACTATCGCAACGCCAACGCGCTGGCGATGCAGCTGCCGCAGGCGGAGCGGATGCGTCTGGCGGCGCTCACCGACCGGGCCTTGGCGGCGCTGGCGGCGCGCGACGCGGTGGCGCTCAAGGCGGTCCACCTCGAGGTGCAGAACGCCCTGGTCGAAGAAGGGCGCGCGGCGTGCGCCGCGCTCGGGGTCGACTACCCAATCCCCGAGGCCAGCGAGCGGGCGGTGCGTGATCTCATCGATCGGGCGTGGCCGCCCTGAACGAGAAGCGGCCGCGTCTCTGGTGGGAGACGCGGCCGCAGGTGGTCGCTGAGTTCAGACCTTGGGGAGGGTCTCAGCGATATTGTTGCAGCCTTGTGGTGCGCAGGCCGGCCATCCCGTGACGGTCGATCGACTGCTGCCAGCCCAGGAATTCCTCGTTGGTCAGCGAATAGCGCTCGCAGGCCTCGTCAAGCGTCAGCAGGCCGCCGCGGACGGCCGCGACCACTTCCGCCTTGCGGCGGATGACCCAGCGCTGCGTGTTCGCCGGCGGCAGGTCGGCCAATGTGAGCGGCGCGCCAGTCGGCCCGATCACGTAGCGTTCGCCGCGGCTGTTCGTGCGTTGCTGTTGCAACATGGCTTTACGCCCTTCTCACCATCACCACAGCGGGGGAAGATAGTGGGAGGGAAATAACGGCCGCTTAATCGCGATAGTTAAAATTGGTCTAACCACCGCGACATCCTTTAATAGATAGTTGCAACAGGAATTCATACACTTTCATTAATCGAGCCTAAATTTAGACCTCTACTGGATCACGTTAAGTAGAGACTGTGTCATCTGGTTAGCGGTGGTGATGATCTTCGAGCAGGCGGAGTAGGCGCTCTGGCTCGTGATCAGCTGGGTGAGCTGAGACGACAGGTCGACCGTCGAGGATTCCAGCGTGGACGGATCGATCGAGCCCGCGCCACCCTGGCTTGGCTGCTCCAGCGTGAAGGTGCCGCTGTTCTGCGAGACCTGGAACGCATCGCCCGTGACCGGCGTCAGGCCGTCGGGGTCGGGGAAGGTCGCGATCGCGACCTGCGCCAGCGGGCGGGTCACGCCGTTGGAGAACACCGCGGTGACGATGCCGTTCTTGTCGATCTCGACGTTGGTCAGATTGCCGAACTGGGTGCCGTTGGTGATGATCGACTGGGTGTTCGACTGGCTGTCGAGCTGGGTGAGGCCGCCGGTGCTGCCCGAGCCGCCGTTCAGGTTGAGCGTCACGGTCTGAGCGGCGATCCCGAGCGAGGCGGCCCAGTTGACCTGGCCCGCCCCTGGCGCGCCGCCCGCCGAGGCCCCGAAGGTGATCGCGGGGTTGGCGGCGTTGAAGATCGTCGTATTGGCGGGGTCGATCTGGCCGGTCGGCGTGAACGCGATCATACCCGTGGCGATCTGGCCGTTGGATAGTCCGGCGCCGGTCGCGACGTCCGAGGCGGGCACCGCGACGAGTTCGGCGTACCACTGGTTGGGCGTGCTGCTCTTCAGGAGGTTGAGCTGCATGTTGTGCTGGCCGCCCTGCGAGTCCGAGATCGGCACCTGGATCGAGTAGTCGGGCTGGACGCCGGTCGCGTTGTTCGACTGCCACATCGCCATGCTGTTGGTCGCCGGGTCGTAGGCCCCGGCCCCGGGCGGGACCGCGCCTGCCGCCGTCGCCGCCGCCGACACCGTCTGCGCGGCGTCGACGTTGGCGTTGATGCCGATCGTCGTCGTCGGCGAGACGGCGCCGCCGACTTGCGAGACGTTGATCGATTGCAGACTGGTGAGGTTCGACGGGTTCGGCGTGATGACGCCGTTGGCGTTCGCAGGCCAGCCCTGCAGCACCAGGCCCGCGGCGTTGACCAGGTAGCCCTGGTTGTTGACCGTGAACGAGCCGGCGCGGGTGAAGAGTCGCGGGTCGGTCGGGGTCACGTTCGTCGCCTGGGTCGTGGTGACGAAGAAGCCCTGGCCGGAGATCGCCAGGTCGAGCGGCGAGTTCGTCTGCGTCAGCTGGCCCTGCTGGTCGATCAGCTGGCGGCCGTTGGCGAGCACGCCGCCGGAGTTCAGCGCCGCGTCGACGCCGGTGCCGGTGACCAGGCTCTCGAACTCGGTCTCGCTCTGCTTGTAGCCGACCGTGTTCACGTTCGCGATGTTGTTGGAGGTGATCGAGAGCGCGGCCGAGTTGGCCGAGAGGCCGGAAACGCCGGTCTGCATTGCGCTGTTGAGGCTCATGGCCTGGTCCTTCTGCTGGTACGCGTCGCCGTCATGCGGCGGAGGATTTGGGGGTGTCGGCGACGCTGGTGATCGCGCTGAGCGGCACCTGGGTCTTGCCAACGGTGAGCATGGTCTTGCCGTCCACCTGGGTGACGGCGGTGACCACGCCGGTGATGTCGGGCGCGGACGACGTTGCGCCAGGCGCTGTCACGGTCTCGCCGATCAGGTTGGCCGCCGCGGCGACGCCGCCCTGCTGGTTCACCAGCTGTTGCAGCAGCGTGTTGGAAAGCAGCTGCTGCTCCACGCCCGTCATCTGGGTGATCTGCTGCGTGAACTGGTTGGTGTCCAAAGGCGACGTGGGGTCCTGGTTCTTCAGCTGCGTGGTCAGCAGCGTCAGGAAGCCCTGGAAGTTGTCGGCCAGTGACGCGAGGCCGTTGTTGACGGTCAGCGTGGCGGCCGACGCCGAAGCGGTGGAGCTGGTCGAACCGGTCCCGTTGGTCCCGCCGACGCCGGCGGCGTTCTTCCGAGTCGTCACGCCGCCCGACATGAAGTCGGCGACGGCTGCGTTGGTGGGGGCGACGGCGGAGCTCATCATGGCGAGGTCTCAGATCGTGATGTCGAGCGCGCCGGCGCTCGAGCGGTTGGCGGGGGCCGCGGCTTGCGCGCCGGCGCTGTCGGGCGCGGCGTCGGCGATCGGCGCCGCAAGGGCGTAGGGCATGGCGGCGGGGCCTTGCCAGGCGGCGCTCTGACCCTGGCCGCCGTCGAACGTGAAGCTGAGGCCGCTCTGGCCGACATCGAAGCCGGCCTGCTGCAGCGCCTGCTGAAGGTCGCCCGCCCGGCTCTTGGCCTCGGCGGCTGCGTTCGGATTGTCGAACGAGAGGACGGCCGACAGCTGGCCTTGCGAGTCGATCTTGAGGCTGACGTCGACGCGACCGAGCCCTTGCGGCTCGAGCGCGAAGTCGAACGCCGTGCGGGCCGCGCCCGCCTTGCCGGCGATCTGCGAGGCGAGCTGCGCGGTGATTTCCGCTCCGTGCGCCGAAGCGAGCGCTGCAGACGCGTTCGCGGAAGCGCCTGCGGCCGCCGCAGCCGCGGCGGCGGGGGCGGGCTGCGTCGCGATCGTCTGCATTCCCGATCCGCTCTGGCCGCCCGCGGGGTCGGGCGCCGAGGACCGCGCAGCCCCATCGTCGGGTGAGGCGTCGGACGCGCCATCGCCGTCGCTGTCGGGCTGTGTCGCAGCGATCGCGACCACCTTGGCGTCGACCGCAGCGCCGGTTCCCGCCGGGGGGACAGCGGCAGTGGCGACGTCGGCCCCGACCGCAGTCCGGAGCCCTCGGACCCGGTCGCCGGGCTGCGGACCGGTCGGCGTCAGCGGCGCCGGCGGCGCGGGCTGCGCGGTGGCCTGCAGGACAAGCCCTGCGATCGAGGTCGGCGGCGTCGCGGCCGGCGCGCTCGCGGCGTCGGACGACGTCACCGGCTGAGCGGGGGGACTCGGGCCGGCGGCGTTCGACGCCGGAGCGTCTGCGCCCGCGGCCGGGCCCGCGGCGGTCACGGTCGGCGTCTCGCCGGCGCCGGACGGGCCGAGCGCCGACTTGGCGACGAACGGTATGAGGCGCGGGTCGATCGGCGGTGCGGCGGCGGGCGATGAGGTCGTCGCGACCGTGGTGGGCGCCGGTCCCGGCGGAGTCGGCGCTACGGTCGTGACGGCCGGATCCGCGAGGGGGATCTGAGCGTCGGCGGCGATGAAGTCGGCGCCGGTTTGGGTCTGCTCGGCGAGCTGCCCAGGGGCGCCCGCGCCAGCATCGCTTGCGCCCGCAGTGGCAGGCGGCGCCGTATCAGCGTTGGCGGGCGCGCGTCCCGACACGGGGGCCGGCGCCTGCGCCGACGTGGCCGTCGCGCTCGGCGCCGGCTCGCTCGGCGCGTCTGAGGCATTGTCCGTGGTCGTGACCTGGGCCGGCGCAGGCCCGAGCAGCGCCATCAAGGCGGCGAGCGCGCCGGAAAAGCCGTCCGACGACCCGTTCGGCGCGGGCGCGACGGCGCCGTCGCTCGGCGGCGGCGCGGTCTTCGCGGCGTGAAGGGCGGCAGCGTGCATGGGCCTTCGGTCGTCGACGCGCGGCGCGGGCTGCGCCGGAAGCATTCAGCCAGCTCAAGCAACCCCTGCGCCAGCCCCCGAACTCTCGATAAGATATTGAAATATAGCGATATTGTCGTCGACGAGCCTGCACGCGGCGACTGCGTGCGGCGGTTTTTGCCGAGGTCAGATAGGCAAGGACCGCCGGTCGAGGCGTCGTGGGGGTGGGGCTGGCGCGGCTCTTGCGAGTGCCCGTCGGCCAAGGAGTCGGCGAAGAACATGAACGCTTTGCGGATCAAAGACTTAAGCAAGCAGCGCTCGCGCCGAGGCGCGCCGGGCCGGCAAGACTTGCCTACGAGTCCGTCCGTGATTGCCGGGTGAGGGTAGGACGATGTCACTCAGCCCCATGATGGGCGCGGCCGTTTCGGGCCTGCAGGCCGCCCAGACCGCTTTGACGACGGTCTCCAACAACATCACCAACGTCAACACGCCCGGCTACGCCCGCGAGATCGTGGAGCTGAGCCCCCAGGTCGCCGGCGGCGTCGGCAATGGCGTGACGGTCGATGACGTGCGGCGGGTGACCGACCAGTATCTCGAGTCGGCCAACTATGACGCAGCGTCCGCGGCGGGCTCGGCCGGCATCGTCTCGACGCTGCTCGACCAGGCGCAGGCCGCGTTCGGGGATCCATCGCAGGCGACGAGCTATCTCAACCAGCTGAGCACGGTGTTCAGCGACTTCACAGCCGCCGCGACCGATCCGGCCTCCAGCCTGCCGCGCAGCCAGGCGCTCGACGACCTGACGAACTTCCTCGACACGACCCAGAACATCGCCGGCACGCTCTCCAGCCTGAACACGCAGGCCGACGGCCAGATCGCCAGCGACGTCGGCCAGATCAACCAGCTGCTCTCGCAGATCGCGACGCTGAACACCCAGATCACCCGCGGCACGGCCGACAACGCCAATGTCGCCGGCGCGCAGGACGATCAGAGCAAGCTGCTCGGCCAGCTGTCGTCGCTGCTGTCGATCAGCGTGAACACCCAGGGCGACGGGAGCATCGTGGTGCGCTCGTCGAACGGCCAGTTGCTCGCAGGCAACGGCCAGTCGGCGACGCTGTCCTACACGCCGTCGGTCAGCGGCCTCGGAACCGTCTCGGTGCTCACGCCGGGCGCGCAGCAGCCTGTCACGCTGGCGATCGGCGACGGCGAGCTGCAGGGGCTGGTGAGCCTGCGCAACAACCTGATCCCGGGCATCCAGCAGCAGCTTTCCGGCTACGTGAGCACGGCTGTGAGCGCGATCAACGCCACGCACGACGCCAACACCGCGGTCCCGCCGCCGCAGACGCTGTCGGGCCGCAACACCGGGCTCGACCTGCCGACCGTCGTCGGCGACTTCTCGGGTAAGACCAACATCGCGATCGTCGACGCGAGCGGCAACCTCGTGCAGCAGGTCGCGATCGACTTCAGCGCCCAGACGATCAGCGTCAACGGCGGCGGCGCGGTCGGCTTCACGCCGGCGAACTTCCTGACGTCGCTCAACACCGCCCTGGGCGCGACGGGGTCGGCCGCGTTCGCGGGCGGCGCGCTCAGCATCAGCGCGACAGGGGCGGGGAACGGCGTGGCCATCGCCGACGATCCGACGACACCGGCGAGCGATGGCGGCCAAGGGTTCAGCCAGTTCTTCGGGCTGAACGACCTGCTGACCTCGAACACGATCACCAACTACAACACCGGCCTCAAGACGACCGACGCCAACGGCTTCACGCCCGGCGGCGCGATCACGTTCCAGATCGGCAGCCCGGCCGGCCTCCCGGTCAGCACGATCACCGTGACCGTTCCGGGCGCGGCGACGCCGACGATGCAGGATCTCCTGAACGCGCTCAATGCGCCGATCGGCGGCCTTGGCAACTACGGCTCGTTCAGCCTCGACCCGAAGGGCGCGCTGACATTCACCCCGAACAATCCGGGCTCCACGCTCTCGGTCGTTTCCGACACGACGCAGCGCGGCGCCAACGGGGTGTCGATGACCCAGCTGTTCGGGCTGGGCGTCACGCAACGGGCGGGTGTCGCGACCACGTTCCAGATTCGCCCCGACATCAACGCCAATCCGATGAACATGGCGCTGGCCAGGCTCGATCTGCCCCCGACGGCTGGCCAGCCTGTCGTGGCCCTTGGCGATGGTTCCGGCGCGACCGCGCTGGCTCAGACGGCGAACAGAGCCGTGAGCTTCGCCGCGGCCGGGTCCCTGCCGGCGATGACGACCAGCGTCAGCCAGTACGCCGCCCAGCTCGGCGGCAACCTCGGCCAGCAGTCGAGCGCCGCCGATGCGGCCAAGACGGCGGCCAACGCAGTGCAGACCGAAGCCCAGACACGCATGCAGTCGGTCGAGGGGGTCAACCTCGACGAGGAGCTGGTGAACCTGACCACCTTCCAGCAGGCCTACAGCGCATCGGCCCGCCTCGTTCAGGCGAGCAAGGACATGATCAACACCTTGCTCGATATGGTGCCCTGATGGATCGGATCGCGACCAACAGCACCTACAACTCGCTGCTCATCAACCTGATGCAGGCCGAGATCGCCCAGACCACGGCCGGCAGTCAGCTGTCGTCGACCGAGAAGGCGACGGACCTCAAGGGCTACGGCACAGGCGCCGAGGCGCTGACGGCGATGCAGGCGACCAGCACGCAGGTCGCCGGCTTCCTGAGCAACGCGCAGACCGTATCCGCGAAGCTCGCAACCCAGGACAGCGCGCTCAACGAGGTCGCAAGCTCCGCCGGGGACGTGATCCAGAACATCACCCAGGCGCTCGCCACCGGCAACGGCACGGGGCTCATGCAGTCGCTGCAGAACGCTTTCAGCAGCGCCATCGAGGGCCTCAACACCACCTTCAACGGCGAGTACCTCTTCGCCGGCGGTCAGGTGCACACCCCGCCGACGAGCGCGGCCACGCTCTCGGACCTGACGTCCGCGCCCTCGATCGCGAGCCTCTTCCACAACGACCAGCGGCAGATCTCGACCCAGATCGACGCCAACACGACGATCAGCAC